>DATMHG010000074.1:0-39688 GCA_035555035.1 Sphingomicrobium sp. | reverse complement strand
CCCTATTCGGTCGTGGTTCCGGGAACGCTGCCGGCCAAGGACGGCGGTCCGGCGCTCGCCTGCGCGGTGATCGTCAAGCGTGTCGACGAGCGTACGCGGTCGAAGACCAGCATCAACGAGCTGCTCAGGGACTGATAAGGTTAGCTTATAGGCTGCCAGCGCGCATTAGTTGGCGCCGCCGGCCGCGCTTCCTTACCTCGCGACGGCCATGAAACCCGTCGATCCCCAGACGTTTGATCGCAAGCTCGCGGAAGCCGCGGACGCAGCTGCCGGCGATAAGCCGCACATGATCCGAACGACGATGAATCGCAGCGATTGGCTCCTCCTGCTGACGCTCGCCGCTATCTGGGGCGGTGCGTTTTTCTTTATCGGTGTCGCGGTCCGTCACGTGCCGCCGCTGACCTATGTCTGGCTGCGCCTGACGATCGCAGCAGCGGCCATGTGGATCTACATCAAAGCCCGCATGGGCAGCCTCGGACTGCCGCGGCAGGTGTGGGGCGCCATCGTCGTGCTCGCCATCCTCAACAACGCGCTTCCGTTCGCTCTCTTCGGATGGAGCCAGACGCATATCGCGAGCGGCCTTGCCTCGATCCTCAATGCGACCACCCCGATCTGGGGCGTCGTCGTCGCCCATTTCCTCACTAGCGACGAGCGCATGACCCCGGGCAAAATTGCGGGTGTCGCGCTCGGCTTCGGCGGCGTTGCGACGATGATCGGGCCGGCCTTGCTGTCGGACATCGGCACGAGCGCGCTCGCCGAGCTCGCCTGCGTGATGGCCTCGCTGAGCTATGCGCTCGCCGCCGTCTGGGCACGTCGCTTCCGCCGCATTGGCGTCGCACCGATTGCCGTGACCACCGGACAGCTCACCGCCGGCGCCCTGATCATGCTGCCGTTGTCGATGGTCGTCGATCAGCCGTGGACGCATCCGTTCCCACCGGTCAGCGCCTGGGCCGCGATCACTGCGCTCGCTCTGTTCTGCACCGCGTTCGGCTACGTGCTCTATTTCCGCCTGATCGACCATGCGGGTGCGACCAACGCGCTGCTCGTGACTTTGCTGGTACCTCCGGTGGCGATCCTGCTCGGAGCCTTGTTCCTGAGTGAAATGCTGGCGCCGCAGGACTTCATCGGCCTCGGTCTGATCGCCCTCGGACTTGCGGCGATCGACGGCCGGCTGGTCAGTTATGTTTCGGGGCGCCGCCTTCAGCAAGCAGTTTAGCCGCCTCGGGACTCGTCCAGTCAAGGTCGCCGACGTAGCGCCACACCTCCTTGCCATTGGCGTCGTAGAGGATCGAGGTCGGGAGCACTTCCGCACCGAGCTTGCCTGACAGAGCCATCTTCGAATCCTGATTGGGTTGAAGGTCGGGTGCCTTGGATTTGAGGAAGGCGACGACGGAGGGGTGCGGGCCATCGTCCTGGCTGATTGCCATCACCCGCAAGTCGCTGTCCGCCTTCGACAAGCGGTCCAACGTCGGCAGCTCCTTGACGCAGGGTGCGCACCACGTTGCCCACAGATTGACGAGCGTCGGCTTGCCCGAAAGCGTGGCGAGGCTCGCCTTCTTGCCGTTCGGGTCGTCGAAGTTCGTATCAGGTGCGGGCGTACCCTTGTGGCTTCGGTCGACGCCCTTTTGTGGACCGGCGGGAGCGAGTGCGGCGCTTTCGTTTGAAGCTTCTTGCGTCTTCGGTTCGTGGCAAGCGGCGAGCGCCAGCAAAGCGGCGGCGATAGGCAGGACACGCATGGCCGCGGCGCTAGCGCAAGCCGCACCGAACGGCTAGTCGGAGGGGGCATGAAGCCTTCGCGTCTCCTCCTGCTGACCGCCGTGCTCGGCATGGCAGGCTGCGGGCGCGTGGCTGAGCTCAAGCCCGCTGCGGGCAAGCCGTTGCCGGTCAAGCCACTGATGGCCCGCGCCACGCCGACTCCGCAGGAGCTGCTGACGCGGCCCCCCTACGCCAAGCCGTACCGCGTCGACGAGCTGGTCACGCGCTCGCAGCCGCGGCCCACCGATCCATTCGACCTGCCACCGCCGACCGGCGGCGCCGCGCCGCCGGGGCCCGCCGGCTCGGACCAGCAGCCGACCACCAACCAGACTAGCGTCCGAACGCCAGGAGACTGAGCCACAATGCCTCAACGCGTTCGCAAGGCGGTGCTGCCCGTCGCCGGTCTCGGCACTCGGCTGCTTCCGGCGACGAAGAGCATCCCCAAGGAGATGATCACGATCGTCGACCGGCCGCTGATCCAATATGCGATCGACGAGGCGCGCGAGGCCGGCATCGAGCAGATGATCTTCGTCACCGGCCGGGGAAAGGCCGCGCTCGACGATTATTTCGATATCGGCTTCGAGCTCGAAACGACGATGCGCGAGCGCGGCAAGAGTCTCGACGCGCTCGAACCGTCCCGCTCCCGCTTCGGCGAGATCGTCAGCGTCCGCCAGCAACAGCCGCTGGGGCTCGGCCACGCGGTGTGGTGCGCCCGCGACATCGTCGGCGACGAGCCGTTCGCCGTGCTGCTCCCCGATGAGCTGATGGTCGGCAAGCCCAACTGCCTGGCGCAGATGGTCGACGCCTATGATCGGGTCGGCGGCAACGTCGTCGCGGCGCTCGGAGTGCCCGAAAGCGAAACGCACAAATATGGCGTCATCGATCCGGGTGCGACCAAGGGCCGCCTGACCGAGATCCGCGGGATGATCGAAAAGCCCCCGCCCGGCACCGCGCCTTCCAACCTGATGCTCCCGGGCCGCTACATCCTGCAGCCGCAGGTGATGCGCGAACTCGACGCTCAGGAGACCGGCGCCGGCGGCGAGATCCAGCTCACCGATGCCATCGCGAAGCTCGTCGGCAAGCAGCCGCTTCACGCCTATCGCTTCGAAGGTGAGCGTTACGACTGCGGCAGCGCCGCGGGTTTCGTGATCGCAAACGTCGCCATGGCGCTGGACCGGAAAGATGTGGGCCCAGCCGTGAAGGACTATCTCGCGTCATTTTGAGGAACGGCGTAGCCGCGACGAAGCAATCTAGATCACACGAAGGCACGAAGAAGAGAGGAAGCCAGACGCGCGCAGGGCCCTTCGCGTGCTTATTTCTTCCTTCGTGATCTTCGTGTGAAAAAGAGACCTGGATTGCTTCGCTGCGCGCGCAATGACCCGTTAACGGCGGACGCGCGCCAGCTCTTCGCGCAGCTCGCCGAGTTCGATTGCACGTTCGACCACGCGCGCGTCGAGCGCCGCATTGTCCTCCTGCAGCCGCTTGAACAGCCGCGCCCGCTCGATCCTCCGTCCTATGCGCGCGATCAACACCTCGAAATGGAAGGGCTTGAGAATCACGTCGTCGGCGCCGGCCTCGTAAGCGCGCACCGCGCCTTTGGGCTCGGACTTGCCGGTGATCAGCATGATGGGGATGTCGCGCCACATCACCTCGTCGCGGATCAGCCGCGCGAGGTCGGCGCCACTCATGCGCGGCATGTTGAGCTCCGCAAGGACGAGGTCGATGTGCACGCGGTGCAGCTCGGCGACCGCGTCCTGCGCACTCTCAACGGACGAGACCCGGTAGCCGGCCTCGACCAGCCGCCGCGCGGTCACCATCAGGTTTGACTTGTTCGGCTCGACCACGAGGATGCGCGGTCGCTCTTCAATTGCCGGGCCGGTGATGCGAACGTCCATCCCGCGCGAGCTAAACGGAAATGGTTAAGAGGCCGTTGAGAATCACGGTCCTGCGAAGGCATGGGCAGCAATGCCAAGTGCCATCATAGCACCTGCATAAGTGAACGCCGCCCTTCTCAACGATGCCGTGTAGCCTCGGCGCAAGAAGAGCCAGACGAAAACAGCTGGCACCGTCAATGTGGCAATCAGCAGAAGTGGGCCTAGGTGACGCTCCGGCGCTGTGGCACTGTTGGCGATCAAGGCTCCAGCTCGACGTCCCAGTAGAGATAATCGCGCCAGCTTTCGTGCAGGTAATTGGGCGGGAACGCCCTCCCGTGCTCCTGCAACTGCCAGCTGGTGGGCCGGATCGGCTCGCGCTGAATGTGCATGTGCGCTTCCTGCGGCGTGCGGCCGCCTTTCTTGAGGTTGCACGGCGCGCAGGCGGTCGCGACATTCTCCCACATCGTGCGGCCGCCCTGCGCGCGTGGCCGCACATGGTCGAAGGTCAGCTCCTTGCTCGACCCGCAATAGACGCAGCGGAATTTGTCGCGGAGGAAGAGGTTGAACCGGGTGAACGCCGGATATTCGTTCGGCCTCACGAACTGTCGCAGCGCGATCACCGACGGCAGCTTCAGCGAACGGCTGGGCGAGTGCACCTCGCGCTCATAATGGGCGACGATGTCGACGCGTTCCAAGAACATCGCCTTGATCGCGGTCTGCCACGGCCACAGGGATAGCGGATAATAAGACAGCGGCGTGTAATCGGCGTTGAGCACCAGCGCCGGACAGCTATCGGGATGACGGATCAATTCGGGGTGATACATACGGACAGCCAGCACAGCCTTTCGTTCGGTCGGTCCGAACTCCAGCTCTCCGGCCTCGTCGCACTCAAGGAGGAGAGGGCACCGGCCCGTCTTCCCTTGCCCAACGCCGGATGCCAACCCGGCTGACATGCCTATGACAGCACTTCCATGGACTCTGGGTCAAGAGTCCTTTCCGCAACACTAATGATCGTCACGCGCTTCGCACCCTCGCCGACCGGTCGATTGCACCTCGGGCACGCGTACAGCGCACTGCTCGGGCATGAGCGGGCGCGGACGAGCGGCGGCAGATTCCTGCTGCGGATCGAGGACGTCGACCAGACGCGCAGCCGGGCGGAGTTCGTCGACGGGATCTACGAGGACCTGCGCTGGCTCGGGCTCGATTGGAACGAGCCGGTGTTCGTCCAATCGCAACGCACGGCCGCGTATCAGGCTGCGCTCGACAGGTTGCGCGAGCAGGGCCTCGCCTACGCCTGTTTCTGCACGAGAGCCGACATCGCGCAGTCGCTGACCGCACCGCATGGCGATGCGGCCACCTCCTATCCGGGTACCTGCCGCGTGCTGCCCGACGATCCGGAGCGGCGCGCGAGCACCCCGCACTGTTGGCGCCTGGACTCGGCAAAGACGCTCGCGATCACTCGGCTGCCGAGCTGGCGCGAAACGGACGGACGCGAGTTCTCCGCCCGCGATGGCGACATCGGTGATGCGATCCTCGCGCGGAAGGATGCGCCGGCGTCGTACCACCTCTCCTGCGTCGTCGATGATGCTGCGGGCGGTGTGACCACGGTCGTGCGCGGCGCGGACCTGCGCGCCTCGACACCCATCCAGCGTCTGTTGCAGAGCCTCTTGGATCTGCCGGAGCCGAGATACCTCCACCACGCCCTCGTCGCTCATGCCGATGGCCGACGGCTAGCGAAACGCGACCTCGCGCCGACGCTCAAGGCGATGCGCGACTCCGGCGTCGATGGCCGGCAGCTCGACGCGGACCTGCTCGGCGGCAAGCTTCCGCTTGGTTTCACCTTCGTCGACGCCTAAAGGCGCGGCCATGCGCTACGTCCTGCTGGTCCTGCTCCTCCTTGCGATGGCGGCAGTGGTTTACGTCCTCGTCCGCGGCGTCATCGCGATGGCCTCGGGCAAGGATCTATCCGGCGAGCAATCGCAGATGTGGATGCGCCGGCGCGTGCTCTTCCAGGCGGTGGCGATCGTGCTCGTGATCCTCATCCTGGTCGTCGCCGGGGCGTCCTCGAGCCACTAAAGTGGTCAAGCTCAACAAGATCTACACGCGCACCGGTGACGGCGGCAGCGCCGGTCTGGTTGACGGCAGTCGCATCAGCAAGGCGAGCCTGCGCATGATGGCCATTGGCGAGGTGGACGAGGCAAACGCCGCGATCGGCGTCGCGATCGCGGCACTCGCCGATGCGGAGCCTTCGAAGCGGCTCCTGATCATCCAGAACGATCTGTTCGACCTCGGCGCAGACATGGCCACGCCTGGCCAAATCGATGGGGCGCTTCGCATCGTCCCAAGCCAGGTTGAACGCCTCGAGCGCGAGATCGATGCGATGAACGCCGATCTGCCCCCACTCACCAGCTTCATCCTGCCGAGCGGTTCGGCGGCGGTTTCAACGATGCACTTCGCTCGTGCCGTCGTGCGCCGTGCGGAGCGTGCAGCGGTCGCTCTCAACGAACGCCAGCCGCTGAATCCGCAGCTCCTCGCTTATTTGAACCGCCTGTCGGATCACCTGTTCGTCGCCGCGCGCTTCGTCGCTGCGCGCGAGGGCGGAGACGTTCTCTGGCAGCCGGGCGCTACGCGCGACGAATAGCCGCACAACCGGAACATTTAGCGAACTTTGTACTGTACCCGAAACTTGTTTCATGGCAGTGGGGCGTGCCATGGCCAGGGAGGATTCGGAAAGGGCCCCCCAAGGGACGGCAGCCTCGCTTGGCGAGAAGTTCCTCGCCATCCGCAAGCTGACGCTCGACCTCGCCGCGCCGCTCAGCGATGCCGACGCGACGATCCAGCCTTTCCCGGACGCTTCGCCGGGGAAATGGCACCTCGCACACACGACCTGGTTCTTCGAGACATTCATTCTGCGCGATCACGTCCGCGGATACCGGGTGTTCGACGAGCGCTGGGCGTACCTCTTCAACAGCTATTACGAGGCGGAAGGCCTGCGGCACGCGCGGCCGCGGCGCGGCATGCTCAGCCGGCCCTCGCTCGACGAGGTCCGCGATTATCGCGCGCACGTCGACGAAGCGCTCCAACACGCGTTGCCCGCACTTCCGCAAGTCGCGCTCGACCTCATCGAGCTCGGCATCAACCATGAGCAGCAGCATCAAGAGCTATTCCTCACCGACATTCTGGCGACTCTGGCCGAGAACCCGCTCGAGCCAGCCTATGCCGAGCTTCCGCCGCCCGCCTGCTTTGCTGTCGAACCGCTCAGCTTTCACGCGGGGCGGGAAGGCGTCGTCGAGATCGGTGCCTCCGATGAAGCATTCGCGTTCGACAGCGAGAGGCCGCGCCATCGAGTCTTCCTTGCTCCGCACACGATCGCCAATCGCCGGGTCACCAACGCGGAATGGCGCGAGTTCATGGAGGACGGCGGCTATCGCACCCCGACCCTGTGGCTCTCCGAAGGCTGGGATTGGGTGCAGCGGGAAGCCGTTACGGCACCGCTTTACTGGCGCGAGGACTGGACGGACTTCACGCTCGGTGGTCGCCGCGAGATCGACTGGGGCGCGCCGGTCGCGCATATCAGCTATTTCGAAGCCGATGCTTATGCGCGCTGGGCGGGAGCGCGCCTCCCGACCGAAGCGGAATGGGAGGACATCGCCGCCTCCGCCGACCCCAATCTCGGCAACCAGCTCGACGAAACCGGCGCGGTTGTCCCCCGCCCAGGCGGCGGGATGTTCGGCGATGTCTGGGAGTGGACGCAGAGCGCCTTCGCCTCCTATCCGGGCTTTGCTCCGGCGGAAGGCGCGGTCGGCGAGTACAACGGCAAGTTCATGTGCGGCCAGTTCGTGCTCAAAGGCGCGAGCTGTGCGACACCGCGGGGACATAGCCGCGCGTCGTATCGCAACTTCTTCCCGCCGACCGCGCGCTGGCAATTCACGGGGGTGCGCCTTGCTCAAGACGCTTGATCCGCAAACGGTCGCCTTCCGCGACGACGTGCTCGCCGGCCTGTCGGCGCCGATCCCGGCGATCCCGGCGCGCTGGCTGTACGACCGCCGCGGCTCCGAGCTGTTCGACGAGATCACGCGGCTGCCGTCTTACTATCCGACGCGCACCGAGACCGCGATCTTTCACGACATCATGCCCGAAGTCGCCGCGCGCGTTCCGAGAGGCGCAGTGGTGGTCGAGTTCGGCGCCGGTTCCCAAACGAAGACGCCGATTCTCCTCGAATCTATTTCCCCCGCCGCTTACGTCCCGGTCGATATCTCCGGCGACTATCTCGAACACAGCGCGAGCGAGCTTCAGGCGCGATTCCCGAAGGTCGAGGTGCTTCCCGTCGTCGCCGACTTCGCGCGTCCTTTCTCGCTTCCGGGCGGGATCGATCACCTGCCCAAACTCGGCTTCTTCCCCGGCTCGACGATCGGCAATTTCGTGCCTTGGAGCGCGACCGACCTGCTGCGCCAGTTCCGCAATCTCCTCGGACCCGGAGCGCAGCTGCTCATCGGCATGGATCGGGTGAAACCGGTCGAGCGGCTGCTCGAGGCCTATGACGATCCCGAAGGAGTCACCGCCGAGTTCGACCTCAACCTGCTGCACCGGATCAACCGTGAGCTGGGCGGCGACATTCCTGTCGATGCGTTTCGCCACCAGGCGCGCTGGAACGACATATTGTCGCGCATCGAGATGCACCTCGTCGCCACCCGCGATGTCGAGTTCGGAATTGCCGGTCGAACCTTCCGCTTCGCGAGAGGCTGCTCCATCCATACCGAGAATAGCCACAAATACCCCGAACGCGGCGGCCGCATCCTTCTGCTCGCGGGCGGCTGGACACCGATCGCCGAATGGTCCGACGCGAACGAGGACTTTGCCGAGGTCCTCGCCGTCGCCGAGCCGGAGAGGTTTGCGCCATAACAATCGCCCGGCTAAGCGGCGGCCATGCTCTTTGCTCTCGTCGATATTGCCAAGCTGCTGCTCACGATCCTGACCTGGGTCATCATCGTCCAGGTGATCTTGAGCTGGCTGCTCGCGTTCAACGTGCTCAACATCCACTCAGGGGGAGTGCGCGCCTTCATCGTCGCGCTCGACCGGCTTACGGCGCCGCTCTACCGACCGATCCGCCGGATTCTTCCGGACTTCGGCGGGATCGACTTTTCGCCTTTGGTCGTCCTGATCCTGATCCAGGTCCTGCAGAAGCTGCTGAACGGCGTCGTCGTCCAATATTACGGCGGCGCATGACCGCCAGGCGGATCGACGGCAAGGCGACCGCCGCCACGATCCGTGAGGCCGTCGCGAGCCACGTCGCCGATTTCGAGCGTCGCATCGGGCGTCGGCCGGGTCTCGCGACCGTGCTCGTCGGCGAGGATCCGGCGAGCGCCGTCTACGTCCGCTCGAAGAACCGGGCGACCGCCGAAGCGGGCATGGCGAGCTTCGCTCACAACTTGCCCGCCACCACGTCGGAAGCCGAGCTGCTGCAGCTCGTGAGCAATCTCAACGCCGACCAACGCGTCGACGGAATCCTCGTCCAGCTTCCGCTCCCGAAGCAGATCGACGCCACGCGGGTCATCGAAGCGATCGATCCGGCGAAGGACGTCGACGGGTTCCATCCAGTGAACGCCGGAAGGCTGATGACCGGACTGCCCGCGCTCGTGCCGTGCACGCCCTACGGCTGCCTCTATCTGCTGAATCAGGAGCTGGGCACCGTCGGCGGGCTCAATGCGGTCGTGATCGGGCGATCGAATATCGTCGGGAAACCAATGGCGCAGCTCCTCCTGGCCGAGAGCGCCACGGTCACAATTGCACATTCGAAAACCCGCGACTTGCCCGAAGTGGTCAAGGGGGCCGACGTCGTCGTAGCCGCGGTCGGTCGCCCTGAGATGGTTCGCGGCAGCTGGATCAAGCCGGGCGCATGCGTGATCGACGTCGGCATCAACCGGCTTCCGACCGACGATGGCAAGGGGCGGCTGGTCGGCGATGTCGCATTCGATGAAGCGGCCGAAGTTGCGGCTGCCATCACGCCTGTGCCCGGCGGCGTCGGTCCGATGACGATCGCCATGCTGATGCGTAACACCCTCGTCGCCGCGCACCGCCGCGCGGGACTTGCCGATCCGGAGGGACTATGATCGCTGCGCTCCTCCTCGCCGCCTCGGTGCCGACCGCGATTGACGCCGAATACGCCTTCGCCGCCGACGCCCAACGCGTTGGCCAATGGAGCGCCTTCCGCAAATGGGCGGACAAGGACGCGGTGATGTTCAACCCGCAAGCGGTCTGGGCACGCGACTTCCTCAAGGACCGCAAGGACCCGCCGAAATCGGTCCGGTGGATCCCCGCGCAAAGCTTTGTCTCGTGTGACAGACGCACCGCGGTCAACACGGGGCCATGGTTCAGCGCCGACGGGAAGCCGCGCGGTTATTTCACGACCGTCTGGCAGCGCAACAAGGGTGAGTGGCGCTGGGCCTATGATGGCGGCGGGCCGCTCAAGGACGTTCCACCGCTCAATCGCTATCCAGTCATTCACCGTGGCGCCTGCGGCGTCCGCGCGCCTGGAGCGCCGATCATCCCGCCACCGCCGCTGACTGCGAAGCAGGCGCTCACGACCCCGGTCGACAATGGCCGCGGCGAATCCGCCGACCGGACGCTCGGCTGGGATTGGAAGGTGGATAAGAAGGGCGGCCGGATCTTCCGGCTCTATCTGTGGGACGGACGCCGCTACGCTCAGGTCCTCTACAACGACGTTCCGCCGCCTAAGCCGCAATGATCGAACTGTTCGGCTCGGCGCTCGTCACCTTCCTGGTGATCATCGATCCGCCGGGCTGCGCTCCGATCTTTGCCGGGCTGACCAAAGGTGCCACCGCCGCCCATCGCCGGGCGATGGCGATCCGCTCGTCGCTGATCGCGTGGGCGATCCTGATGTTCTTCGCGCTGCTCGGTCGGCCGCTGCTTCAGTGGCTCGGGATCAGCCTTGCGAGCTTCCGCATCGCGGGCGGGATCATGCTCTTCTTCATCGCCGTCGACATGGTGTTCGAACGCCGCACCGAGCGGCGCGAGAAGCGGGCGGAAGAGATCGAGGGCACGTCCGAGGCCGAGGACATCAGCGTCTTCCCGATGGCGATGCCGATGATCAGCGGTCCCGGCTCGATCGCCAGCGCCATGCTGTGGGTCTCGCGCGCCGAGACGCCGATCCACGTCGTCGTCGTCCTCGCCGCGATCACGGTGGTGATGCTGATCACGATGGCGACATTGCTCGCCGCCGGTCCGCTGATGCGTCTCATCGGCGACAAGGTGGAATCGGCGATTACGCGGATCCTCGGCGTGATCCTCGCAGCGCTTGCCGCTCAGTTCGTGATCGACGGGCTGAAGCAAAGCTTCCCGCACGTCCTTGGATAGCTAGCCGATCACCTTCCACATCTTGAACGGGGAATCCTTGGGCAATTCGATTGGTTGCAGCCACTTCGGGACTTTGCCCGCCTCCAGCTGGCCGTAGAAGCTGTTCGGCACCTCGGACGTGAAGATCGTCGTCGTCGAGCTCATTGGGCAGCTCAGCACGTAATTGGCGTGATATTTCGCGGCGAGCGCATGAGCCTGGTCGGCTGAGCCCCGCCAGAAATTCATCACGTCGGCGATCTGCTGGCCGTTGCGATGGTAGGGCCCGGCGATCGCATCATGGTGCGTGACGGTGATCAGCCTCGGACCGAGATCGACGAAGGTGAACACGATTCCCTTCGGCTGAAGCGCGACCGGACGCATGCCCCACAAAGATGCGCACAGCGCATTGGCATGGCCGATGGCCGTATCTTCCTTGGTGGGAGGCGGCTCGGGAATGAACTTCAGAACGAACGGCGCTCCCGCACCGAGGCCGACGACGGTGAAGACGACCGCGCCGACGACCCGGACGATGCTTGATTTGGAGTTCCAGGCAAGCGGCACAAGAATCCACACGAGCGCTGCGCAGCCGACCGTCGCCAACATCTGCGAAGCGGGGCCGGTGCGCGTCTGCCACAGCAACAGGAGGGTCGCCGCGAGCGCGGGCGCAGCCGCTCCAAGCACGCGGCGGAGCATGTCCGGATTGCACCGCCGGACCCAGGCGAGCGCGCCCCAGCCGATCAGTCCCGTGATTGGAAGCCCGACGATCAGTGTCGCGATGCGCCAGCCATGGCGGTAGACCGGCCGCGCTTCCTTCACATAGCGGAGCCACAGCCGCTCGACTTCCGGCGACACGCCTTCCAGGCGCTGCAAACAATGCGGCCACATCAGCGCGTGGAACGCTGCGATGATTGCGCCGACGACCACGGCGAGTGCGAGGCGTTTGCGCCAATCGGCGGGCGAGAGCAGCGCTAGGCCGTACATCAGAGTGCCGCCCAACAGCGCATCCGACAGCCAGACGGGGGACAAAGCGTCGCACACCGGTGCCCGGTTGTCGTAGGAAGCGAAGACGAGGAAGCACAGGGCCGTCGCGCCGCCGAGCGACACCGCATAATCGCGCAGCCGCTCGCGCTCGGCGACGTCGTGCACCCAGAACAGCACTGCGGCGCCGCCGAGGATCGCGAGATAGATGATCATCTCGAGCCCGATCGCGAGCGAGAGTGCGGTCGAGACCCCGAGCGTGAGGCCGCCGCGGATGCGCTTCGGGTCGGCGATCGCGGAGATGCTGAGCGCCAGAAGAGCCAGCTGCCACCCATGGTGGTCGATCCGCTCCGGCATGAACATGCCGTTGTTCGAACCGGCGAACATCAGCGCGCCAATCGCGAGCGGGTAGGAGCGCGGATCGATCAAGCGCCGCGCGGTGATTGAGAGCGAGAAGATGAGCAGCAGGTAGGGCAGCAGCGGCGCGATCCCGACCGCCCAGCGTTCCGCCCCCGGTCCCCCGAGGAACGGACGAAGCGCGAGGATCAGGCCCGCGATCGGCAGATCGACCAGCCTCGACCAGTGAATGTTGAACCCGACGGGCGGATTGAGGTGATGCTGCCGAAGGTCGTACCAGCCTTGCCCGTGAAGCAGGCCGCGGACCTGCATCATGCGCATGTTGTCGTCGGTGTCGCCGAGGCGGAAATATTGGATGTTGTCGAAATTGTTGAAGATGAACCACGCGCAAAACGCCAGCCACGCGAGGAGGATGATGAGCTTCCAACGGCGCTCGATCAGTTCGACCGCCCGCTCCTCGAACCTATGCTCCTTGCGCACCAGCATTTTTCGGGCTCTAGCCGGTCAACTCCAAACGGCAAGCGGCGAGGTATGGCGACAAGATTAAACGTCGGTAACGAAACCTTCGGTCAGCTGGTCCGGTTCGCAATCGTCGGCTTCTCGCTCGCCGCAGTTTACTCGGCCATCTACTGGTACCTCGCGACGTACCTGATGACGCCGGTGCTGGCGGTGGTCATCGCATTCGCCGTATCCGTGTCGATCGGCTTCGTCCTCCACAGCCGATGGAGCTTCCGTGGCCACGGCAAGCACGAAGACCGGGCGATGAAGATCAAATTCCTCTTGGTGCAGAGTTCGGGCTTCGTACTCAATGAAGCCTTCACCTGGGTGCTCACCGGCCCACTCGTCCACGGGCCTACGTGGTGGCCGCTCATCCCTGCGATCTTCGTGACGCCACTCGCGACTTTCTTCCTCAACCGCCAACTGGTTTTCCGCTGATGGAACGCATCGTCTACGACCAGATGGCCGAGCTCGACGACCGGCACTGGTGGTATCGCGGCCGGCGCGAGGTGCTCGCCGCACTGATCCGCCGCATCGTCAGGCCCCCACAGGACGCAGAGATCCTCGAGATCGGATGCGGAACGGGGCACAATTTTCCGATGCTCGGCGCGTTCGGTCACGTCGACGCGCTCGAGCTCGACGATCAAATGCGCGCATATGCCGAAAGGCGCCTTGGCCGGAACGTCATGAGCGCACCGCTGCCCGAGCTCGCCGGAGTGCCCGACCGCGGTTACGACCTCATCGGCGCCTTCGACGTGATCGAACATATCGACGACGATCGCCCCGCCATTGCCGCCATCGCGACCAAGCTGAAGCCTGGCGGCAAGTTCGTCATGACCGTTCCCGCGCACCAGTGGATGTGGTCCACGCACGACGTCGTGAACCATCACAAGCGGCGCTATTCAAAGCGCTCGCTTCGGGACCTGATTGAAGGTTCGCCACTGCGCCTCGAAGCCCTCGGTTACTTCAACAGCTTGCTCTTTCCCGCTGCGGTTGCGGAGCGTGTCGCTTCCAAGGCTCGCGGCAAGGATGAGGCGAGCCTGAGCCTGCCTCCAGCGCCGCTCAACGCCGTGCTCGAACGCACCTTCGCGGCCGAGCGCCACCTCATCGGCCGCGTGCCGCTGCCGCCCGGTCTCTCGCTCTACGCAGTCGCTTCAGTGCAGCCGGTAAAGGACTGAAGTCGGCCCGCGCCACGCGACCCGCAGGTCGGAAACGAGGCTTCCGTCGTAAGGCGGCACGTCGATCAGCCAGACATAATCAAAGTCGTTGCGCGGGAGTGCCGCGAGCGAGTTGTCGATTTGGCGGTGCAGGCCGTCGATGCAGCGATTGGGCCGTACCAGCTGCGACGGATCCGCGGCGAAATAGCCGGCCGCGCGATATTTGAGATCGAGCAGGTTGACGCCTTCGAGCAGCCACTGGTCGTTCGAGAAGCCGTCGCGCCGGACGATGACCATCGCTCCCAAATGGCTGTTGCGCAGCATCGGCCAATATTCGCTGCAGGTCATGCCGGTAAGCGTGATCACACGTGCGCCCTCCGGCACATGCTCGAGCGCTGTCAGCTTGGCGCTTTGATCCTGGCCCGCGATTCCGAGGCTGATGGTGTTCGCGACCGTACGCGTCGCAAAAAAGAGCAGGCCAAGCACCGCGAGCACTTTCGCGGTCGTACCGTGCGGCGCTCCTCGGAACCGGATGGCGAGCAGCCCGACAGCCATAAGGTAGGGGACGAGCCGCATGTCGGCATAAGCGGACCCGAAGACGATCCTCGGGAGAATGACGAAAGCGACGGCAAGCACGATCGCGGAGAAAACCAGGTTACGCGAGAGGGTCAGGATGCGGCCGAAGATTCGGTTGGCGATCGCGTAAAGAAAGACGAGCGCGGCGATGGCCAGCGAGCCGATGTCGAACCACTTCCAGCGGTCGCGCAGCGCGGAATAGATCCAGCGCCACTTCATCTTCCATTCGAACCAGCCGAAGATCTGGCCGCCGTGAGTCTCGCTGCGCCAGATGAACATGACGATGAGCGGCAGCGCCATCACCGATGTGTGCAGCGCGGCTTCCAGTCCGGCGCGCCACCAGCTGCGGCCGCGGTCATGCAGACGCACTGCGTCGGCTGAGAAGCACATCAGGCCGAGAAGTCCCCAGCCGTAGGTGTGGGCGAAGAATATGACGAGCGAGATCGGCACGAACAGCCAACTGCGAAGTGCCGTCCGCTCCAGCCGCCCGAGCCTCAGCCACAGGCCGAAGGCGAGGAAGGCGAGAGCGACCGAAAGCGTGAAGTTCACAAAGCCGAAGAGGAACGGATATCCGTAGATGAACGGAAGCGCGAAAAAGGCCGTGGGCGGCACGCGCCCATGCACTTCGCGTGCGACCCACAGGAAACCGATCGCGGTCAGAGGCGGGATCAGAATCACGATCAGTTTCACGGCCGGTTCGACGCCCATGATTGGTCCGAGCAACAGCACGAGGAGATCGACGCCGAGATTGCCGATCGCCGCCCAGTGATAATCGAAATATTGCTGCAGCCAGCGCGAGTGGTTGAGGTCGAGCTCGACGCGGTAGCGGCCCATATGCCCGAAGAGGTCGACGAGCGGCGGAATCGGCGGATAGATCAGCGGCAGCATGGTCGCCGCGACGACGAGTGCCAGGAACCAGCGCGACTCCCACCAGGAACGCGCTCCGTTCGCTGTTTGCACCGATGCGGCATCCGCCGCCATTCGCATGTGCTCCACGTTCATCGCCGCGCGCTCACTAGCGGCGTGTCGCGGTTTGTCCATGCGCGGACCCGCTGGATTACAAGCTGTTAACCAAGCCGGTCGCCCTCAGGCGCGCTGGGCAATCGGCGTCAGGCGGCTTTGAACACCCAATGGCGGTTGAGCAGGAAGCTGATCCACGGGGTGGCCAGCATCATCAGCGGAACCGGCGCCAGCGGCGGCAGGTGCAAGCTCTTTACGAGCAGCCACACCCACATCGTGTTGACCAGAAATGCGAACAACGAGGCGAGAAGGAAACGGCCGACCTGCCAGCCTTCGTTCCTTGACGCTTCTGTCGCAAAGCTCCAGCGGCTGTGGATCAGGTAACCTGCGCAAAGACCGCAGCTTGTGCTCAACACGTTCGCGACCAGCGGATCCATGCCGAGAAAGAACACAAGCGCAGAATATACGCAGGCGGAGAATTGGGTGACGCAGAAGCCGGCGAATGCATAGCGGATGAGTTGGCGTGTCGCAGGCATGGCCATCAGCTGTGCCACAGCGGGGAAGCGCTGTTCGAGCAATTCCAGCGGGCTCATGCGGCGCGCATCACCCTCAGAGGCTCAGCCACGGTCATGGTTGGAATGGGCGCAATCGTCGGAAGACGCGCGGCGTCGCTTGCGAATATCTTCGACTTCGCGATGCCCCAGCGGCACATCCGGTAGACGATTGCAGTGCGCAGCACCCCCAGCCCGTACACGCAGCTGCGGCGGAAATTGATGCTCGACGCTTCGGCGAAATATTTGGTGGGGCAGGAAATCTCGCCCACCCGGAAACCCCCGAACATGGCCTGGGCGATCATCTCATTGTCAAACACGAAGTCGTCCGAACAGGCCGCTAGCGGGAGCTGCTGCAGGACCGTGCGGCTCCAGGCGCGGTAACCGGTGTGATACTCGCTGAGCTTTCCGCCCATCAGCAGATTCTGGAATGCAGTGAGTAGGCGGTTGGCGACATATTTGTACCGCGGCATGCCGCCTTCGAGCGCACCGCCACCGAGAATGCGCGACGCGAACACTGCATCGTAATGACCCGACGCAATCATTCCCGCCATCGCAGTCAGCAGGCGCGGAGTATATTGATAATCCGGGTGAAGCATTACGACGATGTCGGCGCCGCGCGCCAGTGCGATCGTGTAGCAGGTCTTTTGATTGGCCCCGTAACCGCCATTTCGCGCGTGGATAATGGTATGGATTCCCAAGCGCTGAGCAACCCTGGCGGTTTCATCGGTGCTCGCATCGTCAACGAGGATGACGTCGTCCACGATATCCATGGGTATTTCGGCGTAGGTCTGCGTCAGGGTCTTGCTTGCATTGTAAGCCGGCAAGACGACCGCAACTTTCAAACCATCGAGCATTGACTGCTTCCCCTGTGTCCACTTGATCCAGGTTCTTAATTCAGTAAGCCTCAGTGAGTAGGCGAGAAGGGTTACCGAAGACTTGACGGCTCGCTTAGGGAGGGGCCCAGTTGGATTTTGGAATGCGGCCGCTCGTGGGCGGCACTGTCACCCCGCAGGATCGGCGACTTCGGCTGATCCTGTTTCTCGTTTGGCTTGCCTTGGTCGCGTGGCTACTGTCGGGCCACGTATTCTGGCGCGATGAAGTCCGCGCCTTCTCGCTGGCGCTATCGGGCTCGAACCTGGTCGAGATGTTTCACAACGTCCACGGCGAGGGTCATCCCCTTCTCTGGTACCTCATCCTTCGCGGCGGCCACGCGATCTTCCCCTACCGTGAGGTGCTCCCCGTCGCCGGCGCGGTGATTGGCATCGCCACAATGGCGGTGCTGACATTCTTCGCACCGTTTCGAGCCATCGTCATCGCGCTGGTTCTCTTCAGCTTCTACGGCGCCTTCGAATATGTCGTCGTGGCGCGCAACTACGGCATTTCCGCGCTGGTGATGTTCGCGCTAGCCGCCCTCTACCCACGGGTCAGGAACAGTCTCTGGTTCGGTGTCATCCTGGCGGTGCTCTGCAACACCAACGTCCCGAGCTGCTTCCTTGCGGCGGCGTTCCTGCTGTTCCGGTTCGTCGAAATGCTGACCGACGGATCCCGCCCGGGCAAGCGCGAGTGGCTGGTCTTCGCCGGCAATGCGGCGCTCGCGGCGCTCGGCGCATATCTTTGCTTTCGGACAGTCTATCCGACGTTCAACGACGCTGCCGTCTCGGAGCACTTGAATAACCTCAGTATCGCCAGCGCCGGGCGCGCGTTGATTGATGACGAATGGGGTTTTTCACACCTCGGGTTCGGCGGCTGGACACATGTGCCGGTGGACGCAATCGTGCTTGCGATCAGCTGCCTTGCTTTCGTGCGAAGGCCGGCAGCATTGGCGGCTTCGGTCTCCGCCCTGCTGGGGCTCAAGCTCTTCTTCTACTTCATTTACTTCTCCTATTACCGGCACGAGATCCTCTATCTTGTCTTCCTGCTGTCGTTGTTCTGGATGGTTGCCGAGGGCGCAGGGGGTCGCTGGCGCGAGCATCAGTGGCAGCCGCCAGTGCAGTCCATCGGTACTGTCGTTTTCATCGCCCTCCTCGTCATGCAAACCAGCCGTTTGATCGCTCCGATCCATGTCCAGATGATCGGAATGCCGTTCAGTAGATCCGCCGACGCAGGGGTCCTCCTCAAGCGTCCGGAACTCTCGGGAGCAATCCTCATGGGCGATCCCGACACGATGCTCGAACCGGTCGTTTATTATGCCGATAACCCGATCTGGTTTCTGCGGCAGCAGCGCTTTGGCAAGGTCGTCCAGCTGGCCAAGAACGGGCGACAAATGTTGAGCATGGCGGACGTGCTTTCGGATGCCGAGCAGCTGCATCGGCGCACCGGCAGGCCCGTGGTCTTCCTCTCGCACGTGAAACTTCAGGATCGACGCGTCGAGAAATCCGCAGTGATGTTCCGGGACGGCACCATCCTCAGACCCGATGAGGTGCGGCATTTCTGGGCTGCGACGCGTTTGGTCGCTCGGCTGCGGCCTTCTGCATCCGACGAGGATTATGACGTTTACGTCTATCCCCGGTGAATCTGGCCCATCGAACGCGCCGCGGTGATATTTCGCGTGCAAGCCTCTTGCGTGCGCTGAGCTTCCGCTTGCAATCGGCCGCCAGGTCCCATTACGTCTCGCTTGCTCGGGAATGTCCTGTGTTGGGGGGTGATCCCATGAAGATGATGTTTGTTGGCGGCATTGTATTGGCCGCCCTGTTCGATAGCGGTGCGGCAATCGGTCAGTCCGCCGCGCCCGCAGTTGCAGCTCCGTCCGGTCATCGCCACTCTTATTTCGCCAGGAATGAGAGCCGCGCCGACGTGCCGACGCATGTCGAGAAGATGTTCGCTCGCCTCGACCTCGATCACAACGGCTTTGTCACCAAGGATGAACTCGCTCAGGTCGAGGCGAAGGCCGAAGCGAAGCAGCAGCAGCAGGCGCCCAAGCGGGCGGCGAAATTGTTCGATCGCCTTGATGGCAACCATGATGGCCAGATCACGCTTGCCGAAGTGCAAGCGGCGCATGCAGCGCGTTACGCGGTGCGCGATCGCCAGGCTGATCCCGCACGTCCAGTCCATTCACGCCTGTTCGATCGGGCGGACGCCAACAAGGACGGAGTCGTCACGCGCGCCGAGTTCGATGCCGCGATGACGAATGGCCGGTTGCGCTTCCACACTGCGAGCCTCCGTGGCGGACTTGGCGGGCGCATGTTCGAGACGGCCGATACCGACAAGGATGGGCGTGTTTCCTTGGCCGAGGCGCAGGAGCTCGCGCTGCAGCATTTCGACGCCGCCGATCTCAATCATGACGGAGTGCTCACGCCCGACGAGCGCCGCCTGGCTCGGCAGCAGTCGCGCGGGCACCGCCGCCGGCGCTAAGCTGCCATGACTGTTGACGAGAGACCCGGCTTCGCGCCGGGTCTTTCTATTTGGCGAACTCGGGCGTTTCCGCGCGGCGTCGCTTTGCGGCCGGCTTCTTCGGGGCGTCGGGCTCGTCCGCGATGTTGCGATAACGCGCTTCCGCCTCGGCCATGTAATCGCGAGTGATCGGCAGCGCGTTCCGGTCGCGCACATACTGGACCTGGTAGTTGCAGGCCGACCCGCTCTCGAACATCACGATTCCCCCCGCGAGATAGAATTCCCACATCCGGAAGAAGCGTGCGTCGTACATCGCCTCGATCTCGGCGCGCGCTTTGAGAGCACGATCGAGCCACTGACGCAGCGTGTAGGCATAATGCAGCCGCAACATCTCGACGTCGCTGGCCATCAGCCGCACCTTCTCGCTCGCCGCGGTCATCTCGCTGAGCGATGGCAGATGGTAGCCGGGGAAGATCCATTTGTCGGTGAATGGATCGGAGGACTTCGTTGGCTCGCCCAGCCGTCCGATCGTGTGCAGCAGCATCACTCCGTCGGGAGTCAGAAGCTCGCGGCACTTGGCGAAGAATTCGTCATAATGCGTCGCCCCGACATGCTCGAACATTCCGACCGAAACGATGCGGTCGAACTTCTCGTCGAGCAGCCGATAGTCCGTGAGCTCGAACTTCACGCGATCTGACACACCGGCTGCCGCCGCGCGCTCGCGAGCGATCTTGAGCTGGTGCTCGGACAAAGTGACGCCAAGCACATCCACGCCCGCAACCTTGTGCAGGTAGAGCGCCATCCCACCCCACCCGCAGCCGATGTCGAGCACGCGCTGGCCCGGCTCGAGCGCGAGCTTGGCGGCGATATGCGCCTTCTTGTCCGCCTGCGCCTGCTCGAGGCTGTTGCCCGGGTTGGTGAAATAGGCGCAGCTGTATTGCTTGTCGGCGTCGAGGAAGAGCTCGTACAGCTCGTCCTTCAGATCATAATGGTGCGCGACGTTGCGGCGCGCGCGCATGAGGTTGTTCGATTTGAACAGCTTGGCGAGCCGCTTCTTGCCCTTGGCAAGCGCCTTGCGGCCGGCGCCGCCGTCCTCCCAGCGGTTGGCGCCCGTGATCAGTTCCAGCAGGTCGAGAATGGTGCCGTCCTCGATCAACAGCCGCCCATCCATGAAGGTCTCGCCGATCCCGAGCCGCGGGTTCTTGAGAATGTCGAACGCGACCTTGCGGTCGGTAAAGCGGACAGTCAGGTGCTTGCCGCCGCCGCGGCCATAGGTGTGGGGCGGCTTTCCGGGCCTCAACAAGGTGATGCTGCCCTTGGTCAGCAGCTTGTCGATCAGCTTCCCAATCAGCGACATCGTTCACTCCGTTTCGAATTCGCTACCCAAGTGCCACGAGCAGGCCGGAGCCGCAAATTAACGGTCCGGGCGATAATGTTCCGATCCGCGCGGGAACGGAGCCTCGTCGGAAGCCGGGACCGGCTTCTCGTCCTTCGACTGATCGTTGAATGTCGCGCGGACCTGCCGGACGAGCCCTCGTCGGACGGGTGCAAGCATCGGCGACGCATGCCATGCCGGCCGAGGCGCCGCAATCAAATGCAGCGGATCAGCCGTAGGCGCGAACGAAGAAGACGATCGTCGTCGCGGCCGTGACGAGCAGGGTCCACGCTCGCACTGCTCCATGCGGCAGACGCTTGCCGACCTTGGCCCCGAGCCAGCCGCCGAGCACGGCTCCGGCGAGCATTGGCAGGCAGGCGGGCCAGCGGACCAGGCCGACGGCGATGAAGACGATGGCCGCGGCGAAATTTGCGACTGCGAGCATGGCCGTGCGGACCGAGAACAGCGAGCGCGGGTGGGTACCGGCGAGCAATCCGTAAGTCGCCGTCATCATCAAGCCGACGCCGCCGCCGAAGTAACCACCGTAAATCGCAAGCAGCGACTGTGCCATCACGAGCGTGCGGCGGCCAATCGTCACGCGCTCGTGCAACCAGTCAGAGGCGCTCGTTCCGAACAGCATCACGACGAGCCCGAGCAGGAGCAGCCACGCAATGATGAAGTCGAACGCGCGTGTCGGCGTCAGCACGAGGAGCAGGCTGCCGGCGATGCCGCCCGCAAAGGTGATCGCCGCGAGCAGCCGTACCGGCATTCCGCCCACCGGCTCCAGCTCGTCGCGATACTCCGCTGCGCTTGCGGCGGCTCCGGGCAGCAGCGCGACATTCGAGGTTGCGTTCGCGACATTGGCGGGCAAGCCGAGCGCGATCAGCGCCGGCAGCGTCGCGAAGGTGCCGCCGCCGGCAAGGGCGTTCATCGCGCCGCCGACGCAACCGGCGCCGGCGGCAAGGGCTATCCCAGCAAGGTCAGGCAGCGCGGGCAGTCTGGCCGCGGCGCTTGCGCTCGGCGGCGGTCTTCAGCTGGCCGCACGCCGCGTCGATGTCCCGGCCGCGCGGCGTACGCACCGGCGCCGAAATGCCGTTCTCGAAGACGATCTTGCTGAACGCCTTGATGCGTTCGTCGCTGGAACATTCGTAAGGTGCGCCGAGCCAGGGGTTGAACGGAATCAGGTTGACCTTCGCCGGCAGCCGGTACTTGCGGATCAGCCGTACCAGCTCGCGCGCATGTTCGTCGCTGTCGTTCTTGTCCTTGAGCATCACATATTCGAACGTGATGCGCCGCGCATTGTTCGCGCCGGGGTAAGCCGCGCAGGCCTCCAGCAGCTGCTCGATCCCGTACTTGCGGTTCAAAGGTACGATCTCGTCGCGGATCTCCTTGGTCACGGCGTGCAGCGACACCGCGAGATTGACGCCGATTTCTTCGCCCGCTCGCGCCATCATCGGCACGACGCCGCTGGTCGAAAGCGTGATTCGCCGGCGCGACAGGCCGAGCCCCTCGCCATCCATCACGATCTTGAGCGCGTCGCGGACATTGTCGAAATTGTAGAGCGGCTCGCCCATACCCATCATGACGATGTTGGTGAGCATCCGGCCCTCGGGCTGATAATTGTCGTGCGGTTGTTCGCCGGTTTTGGGCCATTCGCCGAGCGCATCGCGCGCCAGCATCACCTGTCCGACGATCTCCGCCGGCTCGAGGTTGCGCACGAGCTGCATCGTACCCGTCGCGCAGAAGCGGCAGTTTAGCGTGCACCCGACCTGGCTCGACACGCAAAGCGTGCCGCGATCCGCGTCGGGGATGAACACCATCTCGAAATCGTGGCCGTCGTGCGTCTTCAAGAGCCACTTGCGCGTGCCGTCCGACGAGACCTGCGCCTCGACCACTTCCGGCCGCGAGATGGCGAAGTGTTCGGCGAACCAGCCGCGCTGCGGCTTGGCGATGTCACTCATGCCGATGAAGTCGCTGACCCCGCGATTGTAGATCCAGTGCCAGACCTGCTTGGCGCGAAGCCTGGCCTGCTTCGGCTCCAGCCCCGCCGCTTCGAACTCGGCGCGGATCTGTTCCTTCGGCAGGCCGACCAGCTCGATCCGACCGTCGACGCGCGGCTTCGCGGCCCGCGGCACGGGCACAGGATCGATGAGCCCGGGAATGGGCATGATGGCGGCGTCGGCACTCATGGCGAGGCGCCTATCTAGGTGCGATCAGGGGTTTTTGCCAGCACCGCGGAGTGCGCAGCGTGCCGCCGCCGCATCGATCGCCGTCGGCGCGCCTTCGAGGACATAGGGGTCGATGAAGCGGACGCCAGCCTGGTCGCGCGCCTCGACCCGCATCTCCCCGCCGTTCCGGGCCGCGGCAATGATCGCCTGCTCCTGCGCTGGACCCCGGCTCCATGCCCAGTCGCCGCGCCCCACCAGCAGGAAGGGCTGGTCGCCGATGTGCAGGATCACGCTCGAACCCGGTCGCGACAGCCGGCTCAGCTGCGCGTGGAACTCGCCCCATCGGCGATGGTCGGGTGTGAACGAAAAGCCGGCAACGGGCTGAACCTCGTCCCTAGGCACGATTTTCTCCGACCGCGACAGCGCCTCGCACACCGCGCCCCGGTCGATCGCCGCCCATCCGCCGCCCGCATAGACGACAGCGCCGCGCGCCGAGGCGGCTACCGACACGCAGAAAAGCAGTCCTCCAACGAGCGCTCTCACTGCGCCTGGCTAGCGCACTTGGCGCAACGAAGCCACTCCGCCGAGTCTTATCAATAACGGTTCAATAACGATCCGAACTTGATTGTTGTTCGTCTGTTGTGTCATGCGAACCGTGCTCGGTTTTAGTTGATTCGCGTAGCAGGGGAGCTTGCATGGACCGACCGAGCCCAATCCAGTCACAATCGTCGCTCCTTTAGCTTCCGCTTCAGTCCGTGGCGTTGCCCGACATTCTCGGCCGTTCGGCGGCTGAGCTAGCGCTGTTCGCCGGCGCCGGCTTCCTGCTGTTCGGCATCAACGACCTTTTAGTCGACTTCATCTATTTCACGCGGCGGTTCTGGCGCGCGACGACGGTCTACACGCGACATCGGCGCGCCTACGCTTGTCACTACATCTTCAACAAGGATCCGGGCTTCATGGCCGTGCTCGTACCCGCATGGGACGAGGCAGCGGTCATCGCGCCGATGCTCAAGGCGATGCTCGATCGGCTCGACTATGAGGATTATCGGATCTTCATCGGCCATTATCGCAACGATCCGGCGACCGCGGCCGCCATCGCCAGTATCGCGAACCCGCGCGTTCAGGCGGTCGAGGTCGATCGCGACGGCCCGACGACCAAAGCCGACTGCCTCAATCACCTTTACGATGCTTTGATCGCTCATGAGATCGAGACGGAGCGCTCGACCAAGGCCGTCGTGCTGCACGACGCCGAAGATGTCGTTCATCCCTACGAGCTGAGGATTTTCGACGGCCTCATCGATCGAGCGGCGGTCATCCAGCTTCCCGTACTGCCTTTGCCGGACCGCCACTCGCGGTGGATCGGCGGCCATTATTGCGACGAGTTCGCCGAAGCGCACATGAAGGAGCTGGTCGTGCGCGAGGCGGTCGGCGCCGCCATTCCGCTGGCCGGCGTGGGATGCGCGATCGCGCGAAGGCCGCTGGCGCAACTCGCCGCTATGCAGGAAGGTAGGCCGTTCGCCGGCGCAAGCATGACCGAGGATTATGAGCTCGGGCTGAAGCTCGGTGCGCTCGGCCACAAGACCATGTTCGTGCGGATTCCCGCCCAGCCGGGCGAGCGCGGCATGGTTGCGAGCCGCGGCCATTTCCCCGCGACACTCGGCTCGGCGGTCCGGCAGAAGGCGCGCTGGCTCGGCGGGATCGCTCTCTCCGGCTGGGATCGGCTCGGCTGGAGCGGAGGCCTCGGCGAGCGATGGATGCGCATGCGCGATCGCCGGGGGCCGCTTGCGGCCTTGCTCCTCCTCTCGGCCTATTCGGCTGCATTGATCTGGTCGCAGCTGTGGCTCGCGGAAGCGCTCGGCGCGCCCGTACAGGCGCGCATGGACCCGCTGCTCACGACGATCCTGACGGTCAACGGTTGGATGCTCGCCTGGCGGATCATGATGCGCGCCGGGTTCACGACGTCAGCTTACGGGTGGCGAGAAGGGGTCTTGTCGATCCCGCGGCTCGTCGTCGGTAACGTCATCGCGATGCTCGCCGCAGCGCGCGCGGTTTCGCTTCACCTGGGCGGGGGAGCGCGGCGCTGGGAGAAAACGCACCACATCTTCCCGGCGGAGCTACCACAATGAGGCCGTCGCTGCGCTTCCTGGGTCTGGTGGTGATCGGCTGGGCGGGTGTTCGCGCGTACACCGTCGGGGCGATCCCCGGCACGTCGCTCTCGCTCATCGAGCGGAGCGAGGCGAAGCCGGCGCCGCCGATCACACCGACGGAGTTCCCTCCAATCGAGCCGGTCCAGACCGCGGCTGCCGCACCTGTCGCCGCATACCCGGACTATTACGCGCCGCAGCCGCCACAAGCAGTGCCGGTGCAAGTCCGCCCCGTCGCAGTGCCAGTCTATTATTACGGCGTGAATTCGGTGCGCGTGCCGCTCCCGCCGGCACAACCCGTCTCTTCCGCATACATGCTTCCCGAGCCGCGCCGACCGCTCTACGCGGCGGGCTCAGAGCGCGACGAATCGCCGTTCTCGGTGCTCGCGTCGATGTCGCTGAGTGAGGGGCGTTCGTCGGTTATCCCGATCCAAAGTACGCCCGTGCTCACTGCAAAACGGATCGACCGCGTGCAGGTCAGCGCGTGGGCGCTGGTCCGAAACCAGCAGGTCGGTACCGCCGGCCCGAGCTCGCTTGCGAGCACCGGCAACCTCGGCGGGAGCCAGGCGGGCGCGCGGCTGACCTACGCTTTGACCCGACAGATCGCTGCGTCGCTGAGGACCAGCTCCGATATGGGCCGCCGCGGTTTTGAGGTCGCCGCAGGCGTTCGCGTCCAGCCGCTCGTTAACGTACCGGTCTGGCTTACCGCCGAGCGCCGCCAGCGCATGGGACAATTCGGCGGCCGCAATGCGTTCGCCATCTTCGCCGAAGGTGGGCTCTATCAGCGTCCTCTGCCGTGGCAATTCAGCCTCGACGCATACCTCCAGGGCGGCATCGTGGGCATTCGCAGTCGCGATCTGTTCGTCGACGGAGCCTTCGCGATCACCCGTCCCGTCTACAAGAATTTCTCGGCCGGTTTCGGCGTCTGGGGCGGCGCTCAGCCCGGGCTGTACCGCATCGACGCCGGCCCGCGGATCACGATGCAGGTGCGCAAGAACGTGCGGGTCCATCTCGACTGGCGCCAGCGGCTCGCCGGAAATGCCTTGCCGGGCTCGGGACCGGCGATCACGTTGGGAGCGGACTTCTAGCCCCCCACCCTCTCCTGAAGGGCAGGGAAGGGAGGGGGAGTTGGCCCCATCGGCTGTTTGCGGCTAGTCCTTGCCCCGCCGATGGACATCTACCTTCCGATCGCCGGCCAATCGGTCAACGCTTTGCTGATGATCGTCCTCGGCTTCGTCGTGGGCGTGCTCTCCGGCATGTTCGGCGTCGGCGGAGGATTCCTCACAACGCCGCTGCTCATCTTCTACGGCATCCCGCCAACCGTCGCTGTCGCCTCGGCAACAACCCAGATCACCGGCGCTAGCGTTTCGGGGGCGATGGTCCACATGCGGCGCGGCGGCGTCGATATGAAGATGGCAGCGGTCATGACCGTCGGGGGTCTGTTCGGCTCGATCGTGGGCGCTGCCCTGTTCCGTTTGCTGCAGACCAGCGGCCAGATCGATGTCGTAATCGGCCTTCTCTATGTTCTCATCCTCTTTTCGATCGGCTTCCTGATGCTCAAGGATTCGCTGGTCATGCTGGGCTATCTGAAGCCGAGTGAATCGCCTCAGTCGCCGCATCACAACCGCTGGGTCGCCTCGCTCCCGTTGCGTTGGCGCTTCTATAGCTCGGGCTTGTACATTTCCCCGATTGCGCCGCTGGCGCTCGGCTTCGGGGCGGGCATCCTCACGGTGTTCCTCGGGATCGGCGGCGGCTTCATCCTGGTGCCGGCGATGATCTACCTGCTCGGCATGCCGGCGCGCGTCGTGATCGGGACCAGTCTCGCCATGATCCTCGCCGTCAGCGCTGGGACGACCCTCGTCCATTCACTGACCACTCGCGCCGTCGACATCGTGCTTGCCGCGCTCCTGCTCGTCGGCGGGGTGATCGGCGCGCAATATGGCGCGCTTCTGACGACGCGGGTCAAACCGGATTATCTGAGGCTCGCGCTGGCAATCATTATCCTGCTCGTGGGCTTGCGCATGTTTCTTGGCCTGTTCTGGCGCCCCGACGAGATCTTCTCGATAGAATATCTGTGAAGCGCCGCCTCGCCTCATTGTTGCTGTTCGCAGCCGCCCCCGTCGTGGTGGCGGCGGAGAAGCCGGTGCTCGTGCCCGACATTTCCGCGCGCAACGTGCAGATCCGCTACAGCTTCACGGGCGCTCAGCTGCTGCTGTTCGGGGCAGTTGTCTATCCTGGCGGCCGCCCACCGGACCATCAGACGGACATCGCCGTCGTCCTGCGCGGCCCCGTGCAGCCGATCCTTGTGCGCGAGAAGCAAAAGATCGCCGGCATCTGGATGAACGCGGATTCCAACCGCTTCCGCTCCGCACCCTCCTTTTATGCGGTGGCCTCATCCCGCCCGATTGCCGACCTCGTCGACGAGCGCACCGCCGCGATCTACGAGCTCGGTCTGCATAATCTCCAGCTCTCACCGGGCGGAGGAGCACTTCCGGACAAAGAGCGCCGGTTCGAAGCCGGGCTGCTCG
This sequence comes from Sphingomicrobium sp., assembly GCA_035555035.1. Classification (GTDB taxonomy): domain Bacteria; phylum Pseudomonadota; class Alphaproteobacteria; order Sphingomonadales; family Sphingomonadaceae; genus Sphingomicrobium. The sequence continues at coordinate 12,081 of DATMHG010000074.1, read as the reverse complement.
ATCTCAGACATCGGCAGGGCCTCTATGCCGAGGACCCGCATGGCGTCGAGATCAACGATGGGGTGCTCTACCGCGCCGTGATCACCATTCCGAGCCAGGTTCCGGTGGGAACTTACACCGCCGAGACTTTCCTTATTGATCACCGCAAGGTCATCGCGGCGGCAACGCGCGACATACAGATCGACAAGAGCGGATTCGAGCGCACCATCGCCGTTGCCGCGCGCCGCCACAGGCTGCTGTACGGTCTCACCGCCGTTGCCCTTTCGCTCGGCCTTGGCTGGGGCGCCGCCGCCGCCTTCCGCCGGCGCTTCTAAAGGGCGTTAACCGCGCCCAGTTCAACCGGCGGCCTCAAGTCAATATTAACCGCTCGCGCGTAAGCCCCGAGGCATCACAATTGCATCGGAGCGCGTAAGCCATGGACGATCGGCCGAACCTGAGCGAATTCCTCAATGAAGTCAGCAGCTTCACCGAGGAAACGCCCGCTTCGAAGGGTCCCGCGCGTGTCCAGGCGGTCAATCCGGTCGGTGAAGTGGTCGAAATCGCGGGCTCCGGCTCGCGGATCCGCATGGACTCCGCCGCGCTGGGCGGGCTGCAGTCGCATTCGGACCCCTCGGTCGCGATGTCCGGGCAGGTCGGCAGCCAGATCAAGATGATCGTCGGCAACAACTGGCTCATCGCCAACGTGCGCACCATGAAGGCCGGTGAAACGGGCGAGATCGTCGCTCACGTCGACTTCCTCGGCGAAGGCACCACGGAAGCCAGCGGCCGGGTCGCCAACTTCCGCCGCGGTGTGACCCGCTATCCTATCCCCGGAAGCCCCGTTTATCCCGTGACGACCGACGACTTGCGCTCGGTTTTCGCGGCGAGCGACGAGCCGCACATCGAGATCGGCACCGTCTATCCAACCGACGACATCCGCGGCGCGCTCTACGTCGACCCGATGCTCGGCAAGCACTTCGCCGTGCTGGGATCGACGGGCACCGGTAAATCGACCAGCGTCTCGCTGATCCTGCACCGCATTTCGGACGCGAGCCCCGAGGGTCACATCGTCATGATCGACCCGCACGGCGAATATTCGGCCGCGTTCAAAAGCTGCGGCGAGATCTTCAACGTCGACAACCTCCAGCTGCCCTACTGGCTCTTGAACTTCGAGGAGCATTGCGAAGTACTCCTGACAACGCAGGGCCAGGACCGGCAGCGCGATGCCGACATCCTCGCTAAATGCCTGCTCGCCGCGCGCACCAAGGGCAAAGACGTCAGCCAGTACGGCAAGGTCACCGTCGACAGCCCGATCCCCTACCTGCTTGCCGACCTCAATACGATCATCGTCAATGAGATGGGTAAGCTCGAGCGCGCCGGCGACACGCTTCCGTTCCAGCGCCTCAAGACCAAGCTCGACGAGCTTCGCGCCGATCCCCGTTACACTTTCATGTTCTCCGGAATGCTGGTGTCGGACTCGATGGGCGGCTTCATCGCCAAGCTGTTCCGCCTGCCGAGCCAAGGTCGGCCGATCTCGATTGTGGACGTCTCAGGCGTCCCGTCCGAGGTCACCTCGGTCGTCGTGTCGGTGCTCGCGCGAATGGTGTTCGACTATGCGATCTGGTCGCGGACCGAAGCGCAGCGCCCGCTCCTCCTCGTCTGCGAAGAGGCGCACCGCTACGTCCCCAAGGACGAACAATCCGGGGGCCAGGCCGTCCGCAAGATCCTCGAGCGCATCGCCAAGGAAGGCCGCAAGTACGGCGTCTCGCTGGGCCTCATCACGCAGCGTCCGTCGGACCTTGCCGAGGGCGTGCTGTCGCAGTGCGGCACGATCCTCTCGATGCGTTTGAACAACGACCGCGACCAGGCCTGCGTCCGCGCCGCGATGCCGGAAGGCGCGCGCGGCTTCCTCGACGCCATCCCGGCACTCCGCAATCGCGAATGCATCGTCTGCGGCGAGGGCGTCGCCATCCCGATCCGCGTCCGCTTCGACGACCTCGAGCCCGAGAAGCGGCCGGCCTCGTCCGACCCGAGCTTCGCTCGCCTGTGGCGCGAGTCCGGCGACGAAGCGGGGATCATCCAGCGCACGATCAAGCGCTGGAGGGGTCACGGCCGCTGAGCCGCCGACCCGTTGCACACGGAGCCAGCCTGACTAGTCTCCCGAAGCACACAGTTCGGAGGGTATGTGATGGCGACTGCAGCGGGCGCGATGGTGGCGAAGGCCCGGCGCGACGTGGTCTCGCACTTCATGCAGAGCAACTCGGTCGGTCCCGAGAGCGCCGCTCGCTGGGTACCCGATCGCGGCATTCAGAGGCGCGTGCTCTCAAGGCTCGTCGACCGCGGCGTCATCGTCGAAACCGGCACCGATACCTATTTCCTCGATTTGCCCGCCTATGACCGATGGAGACGATCAGTGCGGAAGCGGGCGGCGTTCGCGCTGCTTGCCGTTGCGATTATCGGAGGAGCCGTCGCAGCGCTCTAACTACGCGCGCTTTACCCCGACCGCGAGCAAGGCCTTGAGCCGCGCCTTCACCGCGTCGACGAGCGCTGAATCCACCACCTGCGTGCTGGCGAAACGCACCGTCATCGGGTTCACCGGAGTGCCGTTCTGCCGCACTTCGAAATGGAGGTGCGGGCCGGTCGAAAGGCCGCTCGAGCCGACATAGCCGATCAGCTGTCCTGCGTGCACGAACGAGCCAGGCTGGGCCACGATTCCGCTCATGTGGCCATAAAGGGTCATCAGGCCGTCGCCATGGGCAATGCGCACCTCGCGTCCATAGCCGCCGGCCCAGCCCGCGGCGGCAACCTGGCCGTCCGCGGCGGCGACGATCGGGGTGCCCCAGCTCGCGCCGATGTCGACACCGGCATGAAAGCGGGTGAAATGGAGGATCGGGTGATAGCGATAGCCGAAATAGGACGTGATCGATCCCGCGACCGGCATGATCATTCCGCTTTGTTGAGGCGCGGGCTGCGCCGCATTGGCGGCGTCGATCCATTCGCTACGCCCGTTGGCGGACCATTTGACCAGCTGCAGTTCGCGCTCGCCCGCCCGATTGAGCCCCACGTAAAGCAGGCCCGCGCCCGGCCCGAGCACCATGTCGAAGCTCGAGCTCGGCGCCACGTCGCCGACGTCGATCTCGGTAGCAAGCGCGGCCAGATATTGCGCGGCCACCTGCGGCGAAGCTCCGGCCGCCCGCAGCGACCAGTAGAGCCCGTCTCCCACGCGCCCGGTGATCCGCAGCGGACCGGTCGCTGCGGCCGATGGCCTCGGAGCGGATGTGGCCGCCGGGAGCACCGGCACCTCGCGATGCTGCACGAACTCGACCGGCTGCACCGCTTCGGTGGTCGCCATGCGCATCCCTGTCGCGCCGCCGCTTGCGAAAGGTCCGATGGCGAGAGCCTGCCATTGATGCTGGTCATCCGCCGGAACCGCGCCGATGCGCGGTAGAGATGCCCACGCGACGCCACTGCACAGCAGTGCAAGCAGGCCGGCGCTGAGCCATCCCGGACGCGGCAGCGCAAGGGCAAGCCCGCGAGCGCTGGTCCTGCGGCCAAAGGTCTGCGCATGATCGATCGGCATCAACACGAGAGCCGGTGTCCCGAATCGAGGTTAAGACCCTCTTAAAAATGCGGTGAAAGGAACCTTGCGCGCGGCCGAAACGCTGCCACATTTGAACATGATGGCGCGCCGTTCAGACGCACCGGTCCGGGCGATCCTGGGACCCACCAATACCGGCAAGACGCACTTGGCGATCGAACGGATGTGCGGCCATTCGTCCGGCGTCATCGGCTTCCCGCTCCGGCTTCTCGCCCGCGAGGTCTACGACCGCGTGGTCGCCATGAAGGGCGAGAAGCAGGTGGCGCTCCTCACCGGCGAGGAGCGGATCGTCCCGCCGCAGGCGCGCTACTTTCTCTGCACCGCCGAGAGCATGCCGGTGACGGGCGGCGACAGCCATCACGACGAGGATCTCCACCGCGACTTCGCCTTCGCCGCCATCGACGAGGCCCAGCTCGGGATCGATCCCGAACGCGGCCACGTTTTCACCGACCGCATGCTCCGCGCGCGGGGCCGCGAGGAGACCCTCATCCTCGGCTCCGACACGTTGCGGCCGGTTGTCCGCGAGCTTCTGCCGGAAGCGGAAATCATCAGCCGTCCGCGATTCTCGACCCTGCGCTATTCCGGCAGCGTCAAGCTCTCGCGCTTGCCACCGCGCTCCGCCGTCGTCGCCTTCTCGGCGGAGCAGGTCTACGCGCTCGCCGAGATGCTGCGGCGCTTCAAGGGCGGCGCGGCGGTCGTGATGGGCGCTCTTTCGCCCGCCACCCGCAACGCTCAGGTCGCGATGTTCCAGCGCGGCGAGGTCGATTACCTGGTCGCCACCGACGCGATCGGAATGGGCCTCAACATGGACGTGACGCACGTGGCGTTCGCTGGGCTCGAGAAGTTCGACGGCCGCCGCGATCGCCGCCTGACCATCGCCGAAATGGCCCAGATCGCCGGGCGCGCCGGCCGCCACCAGAAGGACGGCACCTTCGGTACGCTCGGCCTCACCGAAGAGAGCGGCGGCCTTTCCGAAGAAGAAATCAATGCCATCGAGGAGCACCGCTTCCGACCGCTCGACAGCGTCTACTGGCGCAACGCCGAGCTCGATTTCAGTGATGTCCGGGCGCTGATCCGGAGCCTCGAAGCGAAAAGCGATGATCCGATCCTTCGCTCCGCGCCGGAAGCGATCGATCTCGCCGTGCTCAAGATCATCGCCGAGGATCCGTCGGTGGTCGTGAAGAAGGGCGTGCAGGCCCGCCGCCTGTGGGCGGTCTGCGGCCTTCCCGACTTCCGCAAGGTGGGCCCGATGCACCATGCGCGCATGATCCGCCGCCTCTACAGCTACATCGGCGGAGGCGGGCACATTCCGCACGAATGGTTCGCGGCCGAGGTCGCCCGGCTCGACAACATGAGCGGCGACATCGAGGCGCTCGCCGACCGCCTGGCCGGCATCCGCAGCTGGGCCTATATCGCGCACCGCTCCGACTGGCTGAACGAGCCGGCAAAATGGGCGGAGCGGACGCGCAAGGTCGAGGCGCGGCTGAGCGATGCTTTGCACGAGCGCCTTACGCAGCGATTCGTCGATCGCCGCACAGCGGTGCTGGTGCGCGACATCGGCGCGCGCGGCTCCGACGCGCTGCCGGTCACCGTCGCCGCTGACGGCGAGGTCAGCGTGGGCCCGGAACCGATCGGCCATCTCGCCGGCTTCGAGTTCCGCGTCGATCCTTCGGCCAAGCTCGCCGACAAGCGCCTGCTGCTCGCCGCTGCCGAACGGCGTCTTGGCGACGAACTCGACCGCCGTGCGAAGGAATTGGCCGAGGCGCCCGACCAGACGTTCGCGCTCGTCGTTGAGGAGGGCGGCGGCCTCGCCATCGCTTGGGGCGATCACGTGCTCGCCGGCCTCGCCTCCGGCCGCTCGCTCCTCGAACCGGCCGTGCGCACCGCGCGAGCCCTCGACCGCCTGTCGGCGCCAAGCCGCGCAGCCCTGCGCTCACGCCTCGAACGCTGGCTCGAAAGGCAAATTGATCGCCACCTGCGTCCGCTCAAGATTCTCGCCGCTGCGGCGACGGACCCCACGACCGCACCCGGCGTCCGTGCCCTTGCCGCAATGCTCGCTGACGCCGGCGGAGCGCTCCCGCGCAAGTCCGTGCTCAGCGCCATCTCGCATCTCGAGCAGGCTGACCGCCAGGCGCTGCACAGGCTGCGCGTCAGGCTCGGTCCGCTCGATGTCTACGTCGACGCGCTGCTCAAGCCGACTGCGCAATACTGGCGCGCTGCACTGCTCGCCGTCCGCACCGGCCAGCCGATGCCTAAGCTGCCCGCCCCGGGAGCCGCGACCCTCACCTCCGAAGCGGACGCACGCGGCGCGGCGCTCGCCTACCGCCATGTCGGTCGCGAATGGATCCGCATCGATCTCGCCGACCGCCTAGCCAGCCACGCCCGCAAGGTCCGGTCCGCCGGCGGGGACGATCCGGTCAACGCGGAGCTCGCGACCTCCGTCGGCCTTTCCGAAGAAGCCATCGCCAGGCTGATGAGCGAAGTCGGCTTCACCAGGACCGACGAAGCCTGGAAATGGCGTGGCCGGCACGCCCCGCGCGGCGAACGCGCATCGCCCCGCTCCCACGCCTTCGCCGAGCTCGCCAAGCTCAAGAAGACGTGAGGATCGACCGCTTCCTCTTCTTCATCCGGCTGCTGAAGAGCCGCACCCTTGCGCAAGGGTTGATCGAGGCGGGCCATGTCCGCATCGACGGCAAGCGCGTCGAGAAATCGAGCGACGAGGTCCGCGTCGGAAGCGTGATCGCACTCCCGCTCCACGACAAGGTCCGCATCCTTCGCGTCCTCGAGCTACCGGAGCGTCGCGGCCCTGCGCCGGAAGCGCGCGCCTGCTACGAGGAGCTGGGCGTTGACGAGAAAAGCTCCGCCTCCTAGCGAACGCCCCAGAGGAGCCGTTTTCAATGACCTACGTCGTCACCGACGCCTGCATCAAATGCAAGTACATGGACTGCGTCGAGGTCTGCCCTGTGGATTGCTTCTACGAGGGCGAAGTGATGCTGGTCATCAATCCCAACGAGTGCATCGACTGCGGCGTGTGCGAGCCCGAATGCCCGGCCGAAGCCATCCTCCCGGATACCGAGAGCGGTCTCGAGAAGTGGCTCGAGCTCAACACGAGCTTCTCCGCGGAATGGCCGAACATCACGCGCAAGAAGGACAGCCCCGCCGACGCGGACGAGCACAAGGGCGAAGAGGGCAAGTACGACAAATATTTCACGCCCGATGGCGGAAGCGGCGACTGAAGGCCTTCGTTCTCTATCCGAAACTCTTATCGCCGTTTATAGTTTAGGCCTGGAACAACAGGGGCCAGGCTGATGCGTCACGTCATTTGCGCCGCGGTAGCGGTATCCGTTTCATCGCCATTGTTCGCGCAGGCGCAGCCGACCGCGGGGTCGCTTCCGACACCCGAGGAGGTGGCGAACAAGGACATCGTCACCGTCGCTGTCGGCGGCGCCGTCGTTCCCGATTACGAGGGCTCCGACGATTACCGGATCATCCCCGCCGCGGCGATCCGCGGCAAGGTCAGCGGCATCTCCTTCACGACGCGTGGCAGCTATCTTTACGTCGACATCGTTCCCGGCAACGCGAAGGTGGATGTCGACGCCGGACCGATCGTCGGCGCGCGGTTCAACAGCCGCCGCCACATCGACGATCCCGTGGTCAAGCTCCTGCCGCACCGCAAGACCGCATGGGAGGTCGGCGGCTTCGCCGGAGTCAGCTTCCATGGCCTCACCAATCCCTATGATACACTCGGGCTGCGCGTCGACGTGCTCCACGACATCGGCAGCGCGCACAAGTCGACGACGTTCAGCCCAAACCTCGAATTCTCGACCCCGCTGTCGACCCGGACCTATGGCAGCCTCAGCGTGGGCGCCGAGTTCGTCAGCAACCGGTTTGCCGATTATTATTTCAGCCTCACGCCCGCGGATTCGCTGGCGACCGGCGGCGTTCTCCCAGCGTTCAATGCGAGCGGCGGAATGAAGAACTGGAAGGCCGGGCTGCTGCTCAACCAGTCGATCACCGGCAACCTGCTGCACGGCTTTTCGATCTTCGGCCTCGGCCAATATTCGCGGCTGGTCGGCGACTTCAAACGCTCGCCGATCGTGTCGCAACGCGGCAGTGCCAACCAGTGGACCGGAGCCCTCGGCCTCGCTTACACGTGGTAAGCGCTACCGGCGCTTCAGCAGCTCCTCGACGATCCGCTCCGCCGCTTCATCCGCGCTCATCTCGGTCGTGTCGATACGGATCTCGGGCGCTTCCGGCGGCTCGTAGGGGCTGTCGATGCCGGTGAAGTTCTTGAGCTCGCCGGCGCGCGCCTTGGCGTAAAGGCCCTTGGCGTCGCGCTCCTCCGCGACGCCAAGCGGCGTATCGACGAAAATCTCGAAGAACTCGCCTTCGGGCACCATCCGCCGAACCATATGGCGCTCGGCCCGGAACGGCGAGATGAAGGCGGTCAGCACGATGAGGCCCGCGTCGCTCATCAGCCGCGCGACCTCGCCGACGCGGCGGATGTTCTCGATCCGGTCCGCCTCGGTGAAGCCGAGATCGCGGTTGAGCCCGTGCCGCACGTTGTCGCCGTCGAGCAGATAGGTGTGCCGCCCGCGCGCGGCGAGCTTCTTCTCGACCAGGTTGGCGATCGTCGATTTGCCCGCGCCCGACAGGCCGGTGAACCACAGCACCGCCGGCCGCTGGCCCTTCAGGGCTGCGTGCGTCTCGCGACTGACGTCGAGGTGTTGGCGATGGATGTTGAGCGAGCGCCTGAGCGCGAAGTGAAGCATCCCGCACGCGACCGTTGCATTCGTCAGCTTGTCGATGAAGATGAACCCGCCGAGCACCGTGTTCGGGCTCCGGCCATCCGCTGCATAAGGCTCGAACACGATTTCCCGGTCGGTCGCAAGCTCGGCCACGCCGATAGCGTTCAGGGCGAGAGTCTTCGCCGCGAGATGCTCGAGCGTGTTGACGTTGATTTCGTATTTCGGCTCGTGGACCGTCGCCGTGACCGTCTTCGTCCCGGTCTTCATCCAATAGCCCCGGCCGGGGAGAAGCTCGTGCTCGTCCATCCAGACGATGGTCGCCTCGAACTGGTCGGCCGCCTCGGGCGGATCGCCTGCTGCCGCGATCACATCGCCGCGCGAACAATCGACCTCGTCCGCGAACGTCAGGGTCACCGACTGGCCCGCGGCTGCTTCTTCGAAGTCGCCTTCCTGCGTGACGACGCGTGCAACACGCGTCAGCCGGCCTGACGGCAGAATACGAATTTCGGCGCCGGGGCCGATCGAGCCCGACGCGACCTGGCCCGAAAAGCCGCGGAAGTGCTGGTCTGGACGATTGACCCACTGCACCGGCATGCGGAACGGTTTGGCCGCATCGGCGTCAGCCGTCAGTTCGATGGTATCGAGATGCTCCAGCAGCGCGGGCCCGTTGTACCAGGAAGTCGCCTCGCTTCGGCTCGTGACATTGTCGCCCTTGAGCCCGGACACGGGAATGGCCATCCAGTCGTCGATCCCGATCTTGGCCGCAAACTCCCGATAATCGGTGCAGATCGCTTCGAACGCTCCCTGGTCATAATCGACCAGGTCCATCTTGTTCACGGCAAGCACGAAGCGGCGGATTCCGACGAGCTTCGCGAGGTACGAATGCCGCCGCGTCTGCGTCAGCACGCCCTTGCGCGCATCGACCAGCAGCACGGCGAGGTCCGCGGTGGAGGCCCCGGTGACCATGTTGCGCGTATATTGCTCGTGCCCCGGCGTATCGGCGACGATGAACTTGCGCTTGGCGCTCGCGAAATAGCGATAGGCGACGTCGATGGTGATGCCCTGCTCGCGCTCTGCCGAGAGGCCGTCGACCAGCAAAGCGAAGTCGATCGCATCGCCCTGCGTGCCGTGCCGCTTGCTGTCGGATTCCAGCGCCGCCAGCTGGTCGTCGAACACCTGCTTGCTCTCGTAGAGCAGCCGCCCGATCAGCGTCGACTTGCCGTCATCCACGCTGCCGCAGGTGATGAAGCGCAGAAGCTCCTTCTTCTCCTGCTCGGCGAGCCACTCTTTGACATCCACAGGAGCGTTCAAAAGTAACCCTCCTGCTTCTTCTTCTCCATGCTCGCGCTGCCCGCATCGCGGTCGATGGCGCGGCCCTGCCGTTCGGAGCTGCGGCTGACCAGCATCTCCGCGACGATGTCCTCGACAGTCACCGCGTCGCTCTCGATCGCGCCAGACAGCGGGTAGCAGCCCAGCGTCCGGAACCGCACACGCCGCATCTGCGGCTCCTCGCCGGGCTCGAACCGCATGCGCTCATCGTCGACCATTAGGATCAGCCCGTCGCGCTCCACGGTCGGCCGGTCCGCCGAGAAATAGAGCGGCACGATCTCGATCCGCTCGCGCAAGATGTATTGCCAGACGTCGAGCTCGGTCCAGTTCGACAGCGGGAAGACGCGCATGCTCTCGCCCTTCGCCTTACGCACATTGTAGAGCGACCACAGCTCGGGCCGCTGCCGCTTCGGATCCCAGCGATGGTTGCGGTCGCGGAAGCTGAACACACGCTCCTTGGCGCGGCTCTTCTCCTCGTCGCGCCGCGCTCCGCCGAATGCCGCGTCGAAACCGTATTTGTCGAGCGCCTGTTTCAGGCCTTCGGTCTTCCACATGTCGGTGTGCAGAGGGCCGTGGTCGAACGGGTTGATCCCTTGGGCTTCGGCTTCCGGATTCTTGTAGACGATCAGCTTCACCGCAGGATCCGCCGCCACCTTGTCGCGGAGCGCATACATGTCCCTGAACTTCCAGGTCGTATCGACGTGGAGCAGCGGGAACGGCAGCGGCCCCGGGAAGAACGCCTTCTTGGCGAGGTGCAGCATCACGGCTGAGTCCTTGCCGATCGAATAGAGCATCACCGGCTTGTCGGCCTCCGCGACCGTTTCGCGCAGGATGAAAATGCTCTCCGCCTCGAGCCGGTCGAGGTGGGTCAGCGGGGTTCTCGCAACATTGCTGTTCATGTTCGACAGCGCCTTTGCCCGCTTGCGCCGCACATGAAAAGGCGTCTCGGGCCAGCTATTCACTTGCGCGCGGCCGGGGCGTACCCCAAACCTCGGCAAGCCAATTTGCGGGAGAAACAAGGTGGTTAGAAGCATCATCGTCGCGACCGCGACCGCTGCCTTAGCCCTCGGCTCGGCAGCTGCAGCGCAGCAGGGCGCTCCCCAGACGATCAAACGCAGCGACATCGTGGCGAAGCTCGATTCCAATTTCGCCGCCGCCGACGCCAATCACGATGGCTTCCTCAGTGCTGCCGAAATACAGGGCGAGCAGAACAAGGAGCTACAGAATGTGCGCACGGCTCTCGAGGCGAAGATTCGCGCGGCATTCACTCAGCTCGATACGAACAAGGACGGCCAGCTCAGTTTTGCCGAATTCTCCGCCGCGACCCTAGCCTCGGTGAAACCCACCGAGACTGCCGCCCAAATCGTTCAGAAGCTCGACACCAACCATGATGGCAAGATCAGCGCTGCTGAGTTCAGAGCCCCGCGTCTCTCTGATTTCGATAAGGCCGACGCCAACCACGACGGCATCGTCACTCAAGCAGAGGCGCAGGCCTATACCAAGGCGCACCAAGCGCGTTGACAGTCTAGCGCGCCGGGTACCCGACGCCTAAGGACGACTCTTCCCTGGGGAGCTGCTCATGCGCAGCTGAGATCGGTGCAGCAGCGCCGGACCCATCGAACCTGATCCGGTTGACCCCGGCGTAGGGAGAAGGAGAGTCCAGATGGCCGACGTGCCTGCACGCACCGAATTGAGAGTCACCACCGGGCCGATCCGCGGCTCGCGCAAGATCTACGTCGGCAGTCGCCGCGTCGCCATGCGCGCCGTCGACCTCGAGCCCTCGTCCGGCGAGCCGCCCGTCATCCTTTACGACACCAGCGGGCCCTATACCGACCCCGCGCAACGCATCGACATCATGGCCGGTCTTTCCGAGCTCCGGTCGACATGGATTCGGAGCCGCGGCGACGTCGAGGAAGTCGCCCAGCGCGAGGTCCGCCCGGAGGACAACGGACAGCTCGGCCCCGACCGCAGCGGCGGCGTCCAGTCCTTTCCCAACGTCCGCAAGCGCGTCCTCCGCGCCAGGTCAGGCGCCAACGTCACCCAGATGCATTACGCCAGGCGCGGCATCATCACTCCGGAAATGGAATATGTAGCAGCGCGCGAAAACCTGGGTCGAAGTACCGCTTCGACCCAAACTCGCGACGGCGAGAGCTTCGGCGCCGCAATCCCCGACTTCGTCACCCCCGAGTTCGTGCGCGACGAGGTCGCCCGCGGCCGCGCGATCATCCCCAACAACATCAACCACCCCGAATCCGAGCCGATGGCGATCGGGCGCAACTTCCTCGTGAAGATCAACGCCAACATCGGCAACAGCGCCGTCGCCTCCGACGTCGCGGCCGAAGTCGAAAAGATGGTGTGGGCGATCCGCTGGGGCGCCGACACGGTCATGGACCTCTCGACCGGCCGCAACATCCACGACACCCGCGA
>DATMHG010000073.1:0-6493 GCA_035555035.1 Sphingomicrobium sp. | reverse complement strand
GCCCTCTTCACTCATCCATTCGGTGATGAGGCCGACGACCGGCTCCGGAGTCTCGCCGAACTCGGTCGTCGAGGCTTCGCTGATTCCGGCCTGGTTCCGCGCCGCCTCGATGCAGGCCATCTGCATGCCGAGACAAATCCCGAAAAAGGGAATTTCCCGCTCGCGTGCGAACCGGACGCTGGCAATCTTGCCTTCGCTGCCACGCTCGCCGAAGCCGCCGGGAACGAGAATGCCGTGGAGCGGCTCGAGCTCGGCCATCACCTCGGCACCGTCATGCTCGAACAGTTCGGCGTCGATCCACTGGATGTTCACCTTGGCGCGATTGGCGATGCCGCCGTGGACCAGCGCCTCGCGCAGGCTCTTGTAGGCGTCCGGAAGGCCGACATACTTGCCGACGACGCCGATCGTTACCTCGCCTTCGAAATGGTCGATGCGATCCATGATCTCGTGCCAGCGAGCGAGGTCCGGCTCGGCCGCGTCGGTGATCCCGAATGCGCGCAGCACTTCGTCGTCGAGACCGCCTGCATGGTATTGCAGAGGCACGTCGTAGATGTTGCGCGCATCGAGCGCCTCGATGACCGCTGATTTGGGCACGTTGCAGAAGAGCGCGATCTTGGCGCGCTCGCTGTCCGGGATTTCCTTCTCGGTGCGGCAGAGCAGCACGTCCGGTTGAACCCCGAGGCTGGAAAGCTCGCGGACGCTGTGCTGCGTCGGCTTGGTCTTGAGCTCACCGGCCGCCTTGATCCACGGCACCAGCGTGGTGTGGACGCTGACCGTGTTGAAGCGGCCCAGGTCGTTCCTCAGCTGGCGGATCGATTCGATGAAGGGCAGGCTCTCAATGTCACCGACCGTTCCGCCGATCTCACAGATCACGAAATCGCAATTGTCCGTGTCGGCGAGCGCGAATTCCTTGATCGCGTTGGTGACGTGCGGGATGACCTGGACGGTTGCGCCGAGGTAATCGCCGCGCCGTTCGCGCGCGATGATGTCGCGGTAGATGCGGCCCGTGGTGATGTTGTCAGTCTGGCGCGAACTTACGCCGGTGAAGCGCTCATAGTGGCCGAGGTCGAGATCGGTCTCGGCCCCGTCGTCCGTCACATAGACTTCACCATGTTGATACGGGCTCATCGTGCCCGGATCGACGTTCAGATAGGGGTCGAACTTGCGGATTCGGACCTTGTACCCGCGCGCCTGGAGAAGCGCCCCGAGGGAGGCGGAAAGGAGACCTTTTCCGAGCGATGAAACCACGCCGCCGGTAACGAAAATGAACCGCGCCATGGGATTCGAGGCTTAGGGGTGTTCGGCGGACTCGCGCAAGCGGCCCGCGGAAAAAAATTGCGAAAACCTAAGCTATTGGGCCAGTGGCACGGCCGGGGCCTGCTGATTCTGCTGCGGCTGCGCGCTCGGGTTGGGCGCCGGCTGGACAGGCGCGGGAGCAGGCTGAGTCTGCTGCGTCGGCGCTCCGGTCTTGTTGGCGAGCGACGTGTCGATCTTCACGGGCTCGCGAGTGGCACCCGCGATCGCCGCCATGACGATCGACAGCACGATGAAGGTCCCGCCGAGGACCGAGGTGGAGCGCGTCAGGAAATCAGCCGCACCGCGAGCGGTCATGAAGCCCGACGAGCTTCCGCCCACGCCAAGGCCGCCGCCCTCGGAACGCTGCATCAGAATGACGCTGATGAGCGCAATGGCGACAAGCGACTGAACGATCAGGAGGAAAGCAAACATCCGGAGGAGTTCTCTTAAGAAAGGTGCGCAGCGCCACTTAAAGAGCGCCGCGCACGCATTCAACCTTACTGGGCCGACGAAGTCGACGGCGCGGCATCGCTGCTCTGGGCAGCATTGAGCTGATCGGCGGTGATGCCGACGGTCACGCTGCCGTCGGCATTGCCGCGAACGCCATTGCGCGCCACCTGGATCTTCTTGCCGGAAGACAGCGTGATCACGACTGCGCTGTCGGTGACGCTGTCGATCTTGCCGATCTCGGTGCCCTGAAGACCCTTGACCGTTGCGCCGGCGGCGATTGCGGCGGACGCCGCTGCCTGGCTCTTCTCGATCGCGGCGTTGAGCTGTGCCTGCGTCAGACCGAACAGCAGCTTGCCGTTGTTTGCAGTGAAGCTCGCCTTCGGCAGCAGCGCGTCGTGCGTTCCGGTGGTGACCACGAGATTGTCACCCTGGATGGCCTTGACGGTGCCGACGGAACCGCCGTTCGGGTCCGTGATCTGCATGCCGGGCGCAATCGCCTGGGCGAGTGCGGGCGGGGATAGGGTCAGAGCAGAAAAAGCAGCAATTACAGGAGTTAAGCGCATCATAACCTCGTTGGTGGGGATCGAATCGGGTCCTTAGCACATATTTTTGATCGGTAGCTGAATGCAATCGGCTTCAGCCGACGGCTGCCGCTGCCGCGACAATCGGCATGAAGTCCGAAGCGGTGAGGCTGGCGCCGCCGACGAGCGCGCCGTCGACGTTGGCAATGGCGAAGATCTCGATCGCGTTGGAAGCCTTGACCGACCCTCCATAAAGAATTCGGGTCTGCTCGCCGTTGGGACCGAACCGTTCCCGCAGCTTACGGCGAATCGCCGAGTGCATTTCCTCAATCTCTTCGATGGTCGGGATCTTGCCAGTGCCGATCGCCCAGATCGGCTCATAAGCAATCGCGAGCTCGGCCCCGGCTCGGAGACTATCAGGAAGGGAAGCGTCGAGCTGCGTCATCACGGTTTCGATGGCCCCGCCCCGCTCACGCACTTCCAGGCTTTCGCCGACGCACAGGATCACGTTCAGGCCGACGAACAGCGCCGCCTCCGCCTTCGCCTTCACTTCCGCGTCGCTTTCGCGCTGCGCCTCGCGCCGTTCGGAATGGCCGACGATCGTCAGCACCGCTCCTGCATCCCGCAACATGAGCGCCGAGGTGCAGCCCGTGTGCGCGCCTTTTTCTGCATGATGCACGTCCTGGCCGCCGATCGCGAAGCCGGGTACCGCGCGCACCGCCCGCTCGATCAGGATTGCCGGGACACACAGTGCGACTTCGACCTCAGGATGTCGCGCGGCCGCCGCCGCGATCGCCTCGATCTGCACGAGGTCGGACGCAAGCCCATGCATCTTCCAATTGCCCGCGACGAGCTTCCTTAAGCCCATACCTCTCCCCTGTGGTTCCGAGGCCCCCTAGCGGGCGCGCCTTGATGCCTGCAAGGCTCGCCCCTAAAGCTGCGCGCCAATTCCAATCCCTCCTTTTCCCGGAACCTCGATGCTCTCCTTCTTTCGCCGCGTTTCCAATTCCAAGATCGGCACCTGGATCATGGCCGCGATCCTCGTCGCCATCCTCGCCGGATTCGCGCTGGCGGACATTTCGAACTTCGGCTCCGGAAATATCGGCTTCGGCGGAATGAGCAGCACGACGCTGGCCAAAGCGGGCGACCAGGAGGTCGGCGAACGAGAGATGAGCGACGCGATGCAGCGCCACCTTCAGCAAGTCCGCCAGCAGAACCCGAATGCCGATTACTCGACGATCATGGGTGACTTCGACCCGATCCTCGATGCTTTGATTGAACAGAGCTCCCTGATCGCCTTTGGCGACAAATATGATTTCCACCTCTCGAAGCGACTGGTCGACGCCGAAATTGCGCAAATCCCGGCGGCCAAGGGCCTCAACGGCCAGTTCAGCGACCAGGCCTATCAGCAGTTCCTCGCCAAGGAGCGGCTCACCGACGCGCAGGTCCGTGAACTCGTCGCGGGAAGCCTGCTGCAACGGCTGATGCTGACGCCGGTCGCTGCGAACGCCCGCGTATCGGTGGGAATGGCGCGGCCTTATGCGTCGATGATGCTCGAAGAGCGCGAAGGCGATGCGGTCGCGATTCCGCTCGATCCGTTCAAGGCGGGGCTCAACCCAACCGACGCCGACGTCCAGCAATTCTACGCGGCGAACCGCAACCGCTACATGGTTCCCGAGCAGCGCTCGCTTCGAATGGCGACGATCGGACCGGAGCAGGTCGCGAACGCCAGCGCCACGCCGCAGGAAATCGCCGCTTATTACAACGCGAACCAGGCCACCTACGGCCAGAAGGACACCCGGAACCTCACGCAAGTCGTAGTTCCAGACGAGGCCACCGCCAACGCAATCGCCGCAAAGGCGAAGGGCGGTCAGACGCTCGCGGCCGCGGCCGCCCCGGCGGGAAGCAACGCGGCCGTGACTTCGGTCAGCGACCAGACCCGCCAGGCCTATGCGTCGGCGGCCGGGGACAAAGTGGCTGCTGCCGTCTTCTCGGCTTCGTCGGGTGCGGTGGTTGGGCCGATCCAGTCGGACTTCGGCTGGGTCGTGGTGAAGGTCGATTCGGTGAAGACCGTCGGCGGCAAATCGCTCGCCGAGGCGACACCGGAAATCGCGGCCAAGCTCAACGCCGACAAGCACAAGAATGCGATCGAGGACATCGTGGACAAGCTCCAGGATGCGCTCGACAACGGAAGCAACTTCACGGAAGCGGCGGCGGCGGCCAAACTTCCGGTGACGACGACGCCGCTCGTGTTCGCCAACGGCACGTCGAAGGCCGATCCCAACTTCAAGCTCGACCCGAAGCTCGCGCCCGCGATCAAGACGGGATTCGAGATCGCGCCCAACGATCCGCCGGAGGTCGTCTCGCTCGGCGGCGACCGGGGTTATGTGATGGTCTCGCCGGCGCAGGTCGTCGCTGCGGCGCCCGCGCCTCTCGCCAGCATTCGCGACCAGGTTGCGGCAGATTGGCTCAACGACCAGGCGCTGAAGCGCGCGCGAGCCGCCGCCACGGCAATCGCAGCCAGGGCAAATCAGGGCGCTTCCCTCGCGGACGCGATCAAGCAGTCGGGCACTTCCCTGCCGCCGGTGCGGCCGATCGCCGCGCGGCGCATCCAGCTCGCACAGGCGCAGGGCCAGGTCCCGCCGCCGCTCCGCCTGCTGTTCACGCTCGTCCAGGGAAAAAGCCAGGTCGCGGCGGAGCCGACCGGGCATGGCTTCTACGTCGTCAAGGTGACGAAGATCGTTCCGGGCAACGCTATGCTGCAGCCGTCTCTGATCGGCCAGATGCAGAGTGAGCTCCAGCGCAGCGTCGCCGAGGATTATGCGCGCGAGTTCCTCGCCGCGGTGCGCGCCGACGTGAAGGCCAAGCGCAATGAGGCGGCCGTTCAGACGATGAAGACGCGGATGGTGTCGAGCGGCGGCTGATCTCAGTCAGGCGGCTCTTGACCGCCGCATCTTTGTTGCCTACACGTTCTCCGTTCGTTCTTATGGGGGAGTAACGGCCGTGCTCACCGCCAAACAGCGTGAATTGCTGTTGTTCATCGACGCCCGCCTGAAGGAAAGCGGCATTTCGCCGAGCTTCGACGAGATGCGCGAGGCGCTGGATCTCAAGTCGAAGTCGGGAGTGCACCGGCTGATCTCAGCGCTCGAGGAGCGCGGGTTCATCCGCCGCCTGCCCAACCGCGCACGGGCGCTCGAGGTGATGAAGATTCCGGAGACTCGGCCGTCGGCGACGGTGACGCCGCTTCGGCCCGCGGTGGCTGCTCCCGCCAATGACACGCTGGAAATTCCGCTGCACGGCAGGATCGCCGCGGGCACCCCGATCGAGGCGCTGCAGGGCACCGAGTGCTTTGCCGTACCCGCCGCGCTCCTCGGGCCGGGCGAACATTACGCGCTCGAGGTTTCGGGCGATTCGATGGTCGAGGAGGGCATCCTCGACGGCGACTTCGCCTTGATCCGCAAGATCGATACAGCGCGCGACGGCGAGATCGTGGTGGCGCTGATCGACAATGAGGAAGCGACGCTCAAGACCTATCGGCGCGAGGGGCGGATGGTGCGGCTCGATCCGGCGAACTCGCGCTACGAGCCGCAGCGCTATGACGAAGGACGAGTGCAGATCCAGGGCCGCCTTGCCGGACTGATTCGGCGGTATTGAAATGGCGGAGCCGCGCATCGACTATGTCGAGCTGCCGAGCGCGACCGCGCACGAACTCACCCGGGCCTTCTACTCGAAGGCGTTCGGGTGGGATTTCGCGGATTACGGTCCGACCTATTCGGCAACGACGAACGGCACGACCGACGTGGGCCTGCAAGGCGATCCTTCCGACGCTTTGTCGGCGCCCCTGCCCGTCGTTCGAGTCGACGATCTGGAGGCGGCATTTGACTCGGTGACGAAATCCGGCGGGATCATTGCCAAGCCGATCTTCAGCTTCCCCGGCGGGCGGCGGTTTCACTTCATCGATCCCTCGGGAAGCGAGCTCGCGGTCTGGACGACGGCTTGATTCCGGTCTCCGCCCACGGGTGGCCACCGACACGATCTGCGACGCTATTCATCCGGGGCTCGGCGCCGAGATAGATTGCAACTCCTCCCGTGCGCGACAGCGTCTGCGGATCCAGCTTAAGCCAATGCGGGGTGCAGCCTCTCGGCAGGCGCCGGTCCGAAACGACGATGTCCGCCTCGGCGCAGGCACGGGTCAGCGTGTCCCAGTCGATCTGATAGGCTGAGCG
>DATMHG010000072.1:0-3094 GCA_035555035.1 Sphingomicrobium sp. | reverse complement strand
GCCGGATGGGTGGGCGAACCGGGTGGCGGCCGCCGCGGCGCGGTGGCGAACCCGTCTGGTTGTCGCGGAGGCGAACAACGGCGGGGCGATGGTCGAGAGCGTGCTCAAGGCCGCGGACCTGGGATTGAAGGTGCGGCTGGTGCATGCCTCGCTCGGGAAATGCGCGCGGGCGGAGCCGATCGCGCTGAGGTTCGAGCGCGGGGATGCTTTGTTCGCGGGCGAGTTCCCCGAGCTGGAGGCGCAGCTCGGCGGCATGATCGCCGGCGGTGGATACGAAGGACCCGGGCGGTCGCCCGATCGGGCGGACGCGATGGTATGGGCGATGACGGTGCTGAGCGAGACGCGGTCCGGGCTGCCCCGGGTGCGGACACTGTGACGGGTCGTTCTTGACTTGTACCTAAAGCTGTACATATATACGTACAGCCAGGAGCAGAGTCATGGATGTTGTCAGCTATTCGGATGCGCGCGCCAACTTGAAGGATGTGATGGACCGTGTCGTCCACGATAAGACGGAAGTCGTGGTCACGCGGCAAAAATCGGAAGCGGTGGTGATGGTATCGCTGTCGGAGTGGAATTCCATCTCCGAAACGCTTCACCTGCTCTCCTCGCCGAAAAACGCGGAGCGCCTGCGGCGGTCGATCGAGCAGATGGATGCCGGCAAGGGCATCGAACGCGATCTCATTAAACCGTGAAGGTCAGTTTTTCGGACGAAGCATGGGAAGATTACCAGCATTGGGTGAACAACGATCATAAGACGCTTCGGCGGCTGAACGGTCTCATCGAGGAGTGCCGGGGAAATCCGTTCAAGGGTACTGGAAAGCCGGAGCCTTTGAAGCAGGACCTCAAAGGCTGGTGGTCTCGCCGGATCAATGGCGAAGACAGGCTCGTTTATCGCGTCCAGGGGACCGGCAAGGATCAGCTCCTGGAGATCATCCAGTGCCGGCTGCATTATTGAGCGCTTATAACGACCGCTCCCATCGGGGGCGGCTTTTTCTTTAGGAGCAGCGAGCGATGGGGTGGTGGTTCGGGCGCAAGAGCGCGCCGGCGGACGCGAGGCCGTTTGTGCCTGGTTGGGCGTCCTTTGGGCTGAGAAATGAGTCAGCCGAGGAGGGGTTCGCTCGCTCCTATTCCGAGCAGTTCGAGGAAGTGTACCGGCGCAATCCCGTCGGACAGCGCGCGGTGCGGCTGGTCGCGGGTATGCTCGGGAGCCTGACGGTCGATGTGATCGAGGGCGACGCTCGAGCCGGGCAGCTGGTCCGGGCGGATGGATTGCTGGAGAGCATTGCGGCGAACCTGTTGCTGCAAGGCAATGCCTATGTGCAGCTGATCGCGGACGGTTCCGATCGGCCGGTGGAGCTGTGCCAGCTGCGGCCGGAGCGGGTGCAGGTCGTCAGCGACGAGCGCGGTTGGCCGATCGGCTATCTGTACCGCGCCGGTGCGCAGATGACGCGCTACCCGCGGCTCGATGCACTCGGACGGCAGCAGGTGGCGCATCTGAAGGCGCTGCATCCGCGCGACGATCATTATGGAATGGGCTGCATCGAGGCGGCGATCGCGGCAGCATCGGTGCACAATCGCGCAGCGAAGTGGAACAAGGCTTTGCTCGACAATGCGGCGCGGCCGAGCGGCGCGCTAAGCTACGAGCCGGCGGATGGCGCGGTGCTTTCGGCCGAGCAGTTCAAGCGCTTGAAGGACGAGCTGACGAGCGAATTTTCAGGCAGCGGCAATGCCGGCCGGCCGCTGCTGCTCGAGGGCGGGCTCAAATGGCAGGCGCTGAGCCTGACGCCCGCGGATATGGATTTCGTGGCTTTGAAAGAAGGCGCGGCGCGGGACATCGCGCTCGCCTTCGGTGTTCCCCCGGTATTGGTCGGGCTGCCGGGGGACGCCACCTATGCCAATGCGCGCGAGGCGGGGCGAGCGCTCTATCGGCAGACGATCCTGCCGATGGCGGCGCGGATCCTCGATGCTCTGGCAGTGATGCTGAGCGACTGGATGGGATCGGTGAAGCTGGCGGTCGACACCGACCAGATCAGTGAGCTGGCGGAGGATCGTGCGGCATTGTGGCAGGCGGTCGGAGGAGCGAGCTTCCTCAGCGACGCGGAGAAGCGCGACATGCTGGGGTTCGCGAAGTGACCGCTGAGGCGTTGCTGGCGAGCTTGATGGCGCAGGCTGAAGGGCGCGGGGTGGACCTGATCACGCTTCGCGCGTTGGTCGAGGAGTCGAGCCAGGCTGGAGCGCGGCGGGCGCTGGCGTCGCTAGGGCTCGATGACGAGCGCGCGCGGCGGGACATGGATGAGCTGCGCGAGCTGCTGTCGGCGTGGCGGGATGCGAAGCGCAGCGCGTGGCGTGCGGTGGTGACCTGGGTGGTGCGGGTTGCCGGCGCTGCGGTGCTGATCGGGATCGCGGTGAAGCTGCGGCTGACCGAGCTGGTGGTGCAGTGAGATTCGCAGGATACGCGGCGGTGTTCGACCGGCCCGACAAGGGCGGCGACGTTGTGCGCAAGGGCGCGTTCCTGCGGGCGTTGGAACGGGCCGGCGACGTGCCGCTCTTGTGGCAGCACAGGCCGGGCGCGGTGATCGGGCGGATCGAGCATCTGTCGGAGGACAGGCACGGGCTGCGGGTGATCGCGAAGGTCGGCGATGCGCGCGCGGCCGGGTTGGTGGGCGCGGGCAAGATGGATGGGCTTAGTTTCGGGTATCGCGTGCGGGAAGCGAAGAGCTCGGGCGCGCGTCGGGAGCTGATCGAGCTGGACCTGGTCGAGGTGAGCCTGGTCGCGAACCCGATGCAGCCGAAGGCGCGGGTGCATGCGGTTGATTCGAAGGAGTAGTTGAACGAAGCTGCCTCTATGAAAAGCCGATCGGCGCTTTGTATCGCTTCGCTCTGTGTTTCGGCGTGCCAGAATTATAACGGCACTCCGGTGGAGGCGTACCAACGATCTAGCGACCGCATGGCAATCATGACTGGTCTCGCCGAGCTACACGTAGTTTTCCCATGTATGCGCAAGGAGAAGGTCGTCGGCAATGCGGCGATGTATGCTGCGCTTCCCGATGACGAATGTTATCGAATGGAACCTTCGCGGAGATGGCGTGGCTTG
>DATMHG010000071.1:0-16287 GCA_035555035.1 Sphingomicrobium sp. | reverse complement strand
TTCGTCGGGCCGCGAGCGGCGGCCGCTTTCCCCTTGGGTTCCGACTATGGCACAAAAAGGGCCGCATGAAACCGGCAAGAAGGCGAAGAGCGGTACCGCCGCTCGATGAGGCCAAGCTGAACGAACTGGCCTTGCGCTATGTCGGCCGCTTCGCAACCACTCGCGCGAAGCTGCGGTCCTATCTTGCGAGAAAGCTGCGCGAACGAGGCTGGGACGGTGCGCGCGAACCGGATCTCGCCGCCATCGCCGAGCGGTTCGCGGATCAAGGCTATGTCGACGATTCTTCTTATGCGCTCGCGAAATCGCAGTCGCTGACCCGCCGCGGCTACGGCAAGAGGCGTGTCGCGCAGGCGCTCAAGGCGGCTGGAATCGAGGAGGACGACGGCGCCCCGGCTCGTGATCACGCCGAGGTAGAAGCGGTCTCGGCGGCGCTTCGGTTCGCTCGGCGCAGGCGGATCGGTCCATATGCCGAATCGCAGCCGCGAGATCCGCGCGAAAAGGAGAAAGCGCTGGCGGCAATGATCCGCGCGGGACACGGGTTCGAGCTGTCGAAAGCCATCCTCGCCCTCCCCCCGGGCACGGAAGTTGATGCCGATCAACTAAGAAGGTGAACTCGGCAGGTCGGCGCGCAAAGTCGGTTTGCCGACACTTGCCGCCGTGCTATTAAGGCTTGTGGCGCACGCATCTGCAAGACTGGCTGAACCCTCTCCCCAACCTGCGATGGAACATGAAGACTCCTCCGCAGCGCCCGAGCTGCCTGCGGTCAGCGGCCGCGTAAAGTGGTTCGATGCGACCCGCGGATTCGGATTCCTCGTGTGCGACGGGCTCGATGGCGACGTGCTTCTGCACTTCAGCGTGCTTCGCGAGCACGGCCGCAGGAGTGTTCCCGAAGGCGCGATCATCGAGGTGATTCCCGTCCGACAGGAGCGGGGGCTCCAGGCCAAGAAGGTCATTTCCATCGACCTCAGCGCAGCCTTGCCGCAACAGCCGCGCTCGTCCATGTCTTCATCGGAACGCGCGGACCGCAAGGCGCTTGCCGACGCGGCCGGCGAATTCGAGCCGGTGGAGGTCAAATGGTTCAACCGAGTGCGTGGCTATGGCTTCGTCAAACGGCCCGACGACTCGGGCGGCGACGACGTGTTCGTGCACATGGAGACGGTACGGCACGCGCATCTCGGCGATCTTCAGCCGGGAGAATTGCTCGAAGCCCGGATTGCGCCGAGCGGCAAAGGGCTCACCGCCGTCGAGCTTCGTTCCACCGGAGTGTTCGACTAGCCGCGGCAGCGGCCGCCGTGCTCGTCGCCTGCAGCCCGCAAGCGCCTGCGCAGAACGCACCGATCGACAAGCGCGCGCAGACGGGACTTCAACAGATTCCACTGACGATCCGCTCCGGAACCGCGCTTCACCATTTCACGGTCGAGATCGCGGCGACTCCTGACCAGCAGGAGCGCGGGCTGATGTTCCGACGCTCGCTCGATCCGGATCGCGGCATGATCTTCCCTTACAATCCGCCGCAGGAAGTCGCGTTCTGGATGAAGAATACGTGGATTCCGCTCGATCTGATCTTCATCCGCTCAGACGGAACCATTGTGCGCATCACCCATGCCCCGCCGATGGACCTGACGCCCTTGCCCTCGGGCGAGCCGATCTCGGCAGTGCTCGAGATTGCCGGCGGCCGTGCGGCGCAGCTCGGGATCAAGGAAGGCGATATCGCGCGCTGGTGAATTTCCCCTCCCTTGCAGGGAGGGGAGGATTGCGCCACAGGCACGCAACCATGGGTTTCTGGTCAAAAGTCTTCACCTGGTGGAACGGAGCCACTGTCGGCACGGCTCTGTGGACGCGGCGCTTCGGCGACGAGGTCGGCCGCGACGAGACGGGAAATATCTACTACCAGGACAAGAAATATCCGGCCCGCCGCTGGGTGATTTACGCGGGCGACAATGACGGCAGCCGAGTGCCGCCGGGATGGCAGCTGTGGCTCAAGTGCACGATCGACGACCTGCCGGACAAGGCACTACCTCCTGTCCGCAAGTTCCAGAAGGCGCCGACGCCGAACCTCACCGGTACGATGGAGGCGTTTCGGCCCGATGGGGCACTCGGCTCGGGCAAGCTGAGGCCGGCCTCGACGGGCGATTACGAGCCCTGGATCCCAGAATAAACGTGAGGGCGATCACCGCACCCTTGCTGCTCGCGCTGGCGCTCGTCGCGTGCGGGCGCGCCCAGCAGCAGAATGCGTCGGCGCCCGCTGGAAGCAACGTCCCGGCGGCGGCGGCGGGGCAGGGTGGAGTCACTCCGATGCAGCAGCGCGTCGCAGTGCTCGGCATCCTGAACAAGCGCAACGGCATCGTGAAGACGATCGCTCTTCATCCGGGTCAGTCGGCGCGTTGGAAGGACCTGCTGGTGCGTTTGAGGGCGTGCGAGACAACGGCTCCGTGGGAAGAAGAGAAGCTCACGGGGGCGTTCGTTCAGGTCGACGTGCAGAAGCCCGACAGGACATGGAATCGCATCTTCTCGGGCTGGCTGTACAAGGAATCGCCGTCGCTCAATGTCGTCGAGCACCCGATCTACGACGTCTGGCCCAAGAGCTGCGAGATCACGTACCCCGCCGGGCCCGCGGCTCCGGCCGCCCCCGCGAGCTCGAGCAACCTGTCGAGCGCCCCGAAATCGGGCGGGGCAGCGGGCACGCGCGCGACGGCTCCGGCTCGGGCGCCTGCACCGGTTGCGCCTCCGCCGCCGAGCGCCGAAGCCAATAATGCGACGTAAGTCTCGCGCGTGACGCTGACGGCGCCGAGCGAGGCGAGGTGCTCGGTCATGAACTGGCAGTCGAGAAGCGTGAAATTGCCGGCTTTCAGGCGAGCGACGAGCCAGGCGAGCGCGACCTTCGACGCGTCCGTCATCCGGCTGAACATGCTCTCGCCGAAGAAGGCGCGGCCGAGCTTCACGCCGTAGAGGCCACCGACGAGCTGTTCGGCGTGCCAGACCTCGATGGAATGGGCATTGCCGGAACCATGGAGGGCGATCATCGCCTGCTCGAGCTCGGCATTGATCCACGTCTCCTCGCGCTCCGCGCAGGCGGCGATCACGCCCGCGAAGGCCATGTCGCGGGTGACCTGGAACTTGCCCGAGCGCAGCGTGCGCTTCAGCGAACGCGAGACGTGGAAGCGGTCGAGCGGAATGATTGCGCGGTTGCGCGGCTCGACCCAGAACAGCTCGTCCGCCTCGCGACTGTCGGCCATCGGGAAGATGCCCGACGCATAGCCTTGGAGCAGCAGGCGGGGATCGAGGCGACTCATGCGCCCAAGATATCCTCCCCTGCTTTTACAGGGGAGGGGGACCGCCAGGCGGTGGACGGGCCATGCCGCCGAGGAAACCCCTCCACCATGCTTCGCATGGTCCCCCTCCCCCAGCAATCTGGGGGAGGATAAATTAGAGTATCTCCCGCACCACGTCCTGCGGGCGGCAGAGGCGCACGCCTTTGTCGGTCTCGACGATCGGACGTTCGACGAGGATCGGGTGCTTGATCATGGCGTCGAGCACCTGGTCATCGGTGACATCCGGCCGGTTGAGGCCTAGCTCGGCAGCGAGGGGCTCCTTGGCCCGCAGGCCCTGCCGCGGGGTGATACCGGCGCGATCGTAAAGGCGCTTGAGCTCGTCGCGGCTCGGCGGATCTTTGAGATATTCCTGGACCCGCACGTCCAACCCGCTGTCGCGAAGGATCTCCAGCGTCTTGCGGGACGTTCCGCAGATCGGATTGTGATAAATTTTTGCTTTCATCTTGAGTGCTTCTCCGGACGTGAATTCAATAGGTTAAACAAGGATTTAATAAGCGGGACTTGGTTTCGGCCACGGGCTTTGTCGCGGTTGCGGAACGATGCGCCGATATCGTCGTTCCTGCGCCTGTAACATGCACCGCTCAACAGCGGAGGATTTCGCGCGGAGCATGTTCCGGCAGCTCAACTGAACGGGAGAAAGAGCGATGCGTAAATCCATTCTAACAGCCGCGTTGGCAACTACTGTCGCGCTCGGCGCGTGCACCCAGAATCCGCGCGCTAATGCGGACATCGCCACGGGCGCCGCAGTCGGCGCGGCGGGCGGCGCGGCAGTCGGAGCAATTGCTCCAGGCGTGAGCACGATCGAGGGCGCGGCAGTCGGCGCGGCGATCGGCGGTCTCGCCGGCGCGGTGTGGGCCGACCAGAACAACGACGGCTACGTCGACGGCTATATGTACAACGGCCAATATTATGCCGGTACTCCGCAGGGCTATGATCCGACCACACATGCGGTCGTGACTGGAGCTCTCGGCGGCGCAGCGCTCGGCGCGGCAGCCGGCGCGGTCCTTCCGGGCGTCAGCGTCCTTCAGGGCGCGGTGATCGGCGCTGCGGTCGGCGGCCTTGCCGGCGCGGTCTGGGCCGATCGCAACAATGACGGCGTGGTCGACGGATATGTCTACAATGGCCAATATTATCAGGGTGCGCCTCCAGGATACACGGGAACTCCGGCTCCGGCGCCCATGGCTCCGCCGCCCCCGTCGCGGAGTGGCGAACGCGGCTAACCCTATTCCGATCAGAGTGCTACTTTGAATGGGAATCGCTTTGATCGGAGAACGGGTGAAGAGTTTGCGTGTTGAGTGCACCGGCCGCGCGCCGGTGCACTGTTATCGGAAAAGCTGCGGCGTCCTGCTGGGCTTTGCGCTCGGCATGGCGCCGCTTTCTGTTGCTCAGGCCGGTCCGCTGACCGCCTCGGGGTTTGCCCGGCCTGCGTCCACGATCACCGGCCAGAGCATCGACGATTTCTACAAAGCGCGCAGCGGCGCTCCGCTATGGTTGTCGTCGCGAGGGGGAGATTCGGCCGGACAGCTGATCTCTCTCCTCAGCACGGCGAATCTCGATGGACTCGACCCGGACACCTATCACGTCCCCGCGCTCCAGCAGTCGCTCGAGAAAGCGCGAAGCGGCAAGAAGAAGGACGTGGAGGCCGCGGACAAAATGTTCTCGGCCGCGTTCGTCGATTATGTCAGCGCGCTCAAGCAGGACCCCGGCGTCGGGCTCACCTGGGTGGATTCCGATCTTCGGCCTAGGGCGCCGACGCCCCTGGTGGCACTGCTCGAAGCCGCGAACGCCCCTTCGCTGCCGGACTATGTGCGGGACATGGGGTGGATGCATCCGATCTACGGCGAGCTTCGGGAAGCCATCTCCGACCACAAATATAGCGACGATCACCAGCGCGAGATCCTCGAGCTGAACCTCAAGCGGGCGCGGATCCTTCCCTCGGGCAAGCAGCGATACGTGTTGGTGAACGCCGCGCAGCAACGGCTCTACATGTACGAGGATCGCAAGCCGGTCGATTCGATGGTCGTCGTGGTCGGACAGACCAAATATCCGACCCCGATGCTGGCGGCGTACATCCGGTTCGCGGCGCTCAATCCCTATTGGTACGTTCCGCCGGATCTCGCCCCGGAGGACGTTGCACAATATGTCGTCAAGCGCGGGCTCAAATATCTCGACGAATATGGCTATCAGGTCGTGTCGGACTGGACTCCCCACCCGACGAT
This sequence comes from Sphingomicrobium sp., assembly GCA_035555035.1. Lineage (GTDB taxonomy): Bacteria > Pseudomonadota > Alphaproteobacteria > Sphingomonadales > Sphingomonadaceae > Sphingomicrobium. The sequence goes on along the minus strand of DATMHG010000071.1, from coordinate 10,736 downwards.
CATCGATCCGAAGACGATCGACTGGAAAGCCGTCAACGACGGCAAAGTGCAGGTGAACATCCGGCAATTGCCGGGGCCCAAGAATTTCATGGGACGCATCAAATTCATGTTTCCCAACGAGTTCGGAGTCTATCTGCACGACAATCCGCGCCGCGAGCTATTCCTCAAATCGACGCGATATTTCAGCGGCGGATGCGTGCGGCTCGAGGATGCGTGGCGGCTGAGCCGCTGGCTGTTCCACCGCGAGCTGACATGGGAGGGCGCGGGGACCGAAGAGCCGGTCCCGCTGGCGCAGCCGGTGCCGGTCTATATCACCTATATGACGGCCATGCCGGACGGGCAGACGATCGCTTATTATGACGACGCTTACGGGCGCGACGCGGCGAAGATCGCGAGCAGCGATCCGAGCGGCGGGTCGGACACGGGCAAGCGCTGAAGCTGCGATCTCAGTACGGCCGCCAGTTGGGCGTATAGGTGATGTCCTGCCCGACGGGACGGCCCGTCGGATCGCGTGCAGGATCGAAGACGAGCCATCGGGTCGCGGCGTCGCAAACCATTGCATCGACGTAAGGATCGCCGCTCGAACGGACCACGCGGCAGCCCGAGATGCGTCCGTTGGGATTCACCCGAAAGGCGATCGTGGCGCTGCCCTGCGGAATGCGTCCGGCCGAGATTCGACGGTACTCGCTGTTCGGAATCTTGCCGACCAGCCGCGCCGGGCTGAAGCGCGAGTAATCGGCATAGCCGCCACCGCCGGGGCCGTTGCCCAAGCCGCCAGCCCCGGTGCCCGTGCCGGAGGTGCCGGCGCCTGATGAAGAGGCGCTGCCTGCGCCCGCGACTTTCGCGGCAGGAATAGGTGAGGGCACGGGGATTTTGGGCGGCGGTGCGACGACCGGCGTGGGCTCGGCCTTAGGCGCCGGCGCGCCCGCGGGCTTCTTCGCCTGGCTCGGCTTGGGGGCGTGCGGCGGCGGACGCACGGGCGGAGGCGGCGGCGGCTCCTTGATGTCGATGGTCGTCAGCCGCTCGACGGCGTGGCTCACCATCCGCACGTTGAGGCCGGTGAGGATGATCGCCGCGAGCGCGACGTGCACCGCGATCACGGCTGCAATCGCCTTCGCCTGGTCCGGCCGGTCGGCGGTTCCGCGGTAGCTCGACATGGCGTTGCTACCGGAACAACGCTTGTTGGACGCGAAGGTTTATGTGCTCCCGGAACTCGCCTCGCCGGTCCTGAAGTCGGCGTTCTTCCGTTCGGGGCCGAGCGCCGTCCAGACGACGATCACCACCGCCATCGCACCGCCGAAGATCGCGAGCGCGAGGCCGTAATTGTTGGCGTGGCTCTCGGCGATGTGCGCCTGGAAGACGGCATTGCGCGACATGATGAGGTTGCCGAGCTGATACGCGAAGCCGGGGAACATCGCGCGCGCTCCGCCGGGCGAAAGCTCGTTGAGATGCACCGGCACGATGCCCCACGCGCCCTGCACCGCGACCTGCATGAGGAAGGCGCCGATGCCCAGAAGCAGCGGCGTCGAGGTGAATGCCCAGAGCGGCAGCACGGGCAGCGCGAGCAGGCTGGCGATGATGATCGTTCGCCTGCGGCCGATCCGCTCGGACCAGATGCCGAAGGCAATGCCGCCGACGATCGCGCCGACGTTCATGATCGCGGTCAGTGTGCCGGTGAGGTGCGTCGAGAAATGATGCTGCTGCTGCAGGAAGGTCGGATAGAGATCCTGCGTGCCATGGCTGAACGCGTTGAAAGCGGCCATCAGCACGATCATGTAGAGCGCGATCTTCCAGTGGCGGAAGAGCTCCGCGATCGGCTTCGCCTGCATCTTTCCGCGTCGCGACTCGAATACCGGGCTCTCCTTCACGTGGATGCGGATCAGCAGGACGAGCAGCGCGGGCGCGATGCCGACCATGAACATGCCGCGCCAGCCGATCGTGTCGAACAGCAGGTAATAGACGAGGCTCGCGACGAAATAGCCCGAGGGGTAGCCGCTCTGGAGGAGTCCGGAGACGGGGCCGCGCAGCTTCGGCGGGATCGATTCCATCACCAGGCTTGCGCCCAGGCCCCATTCGCCGCCCATGGCGATTCCGAAGAGGAAGCGGAGGATGAGCAGGGCGGTCAGCGACGGCGCGAAGCCGGACGCGAACTCGAGGAGCGAGAAGAGGATGATGTCGGCCATCAGCACCGGCCGGCGGCCGAAATGCTCCGCGAGCCAGCCAAAGCAGAAGGCGCCGATCGGCCGCGCCGCGAGCGTCCAGAAGATCGCCGTCGATACGGCCGCGATGTCCGTCCCGAACTCTGCCGCGATGGCCTTCAGCATGAACACCATCAGGAAGTAGTCGAAGGCATCGAGCGTCCAGCCGAGATAGCTCGCCCAGATCGCGCTGCGCTGCGATGGCTCGAGCGATTTGAGGTCGGCGATCAGGCTCATGCGGCGGCTCCCTAGCGGCCGCAACTGATGCCCATCGGTCAGAGCATCGGCAAGCCGTTTCGGGTCATCGATGATGAACCGGATTTCATGGAACGGCTCATTTCAGCGTCGCGTTGCATTGGTGAAGGAGAGAGAAAATGAAAGCTCTGTTTGCACTTGGCGCAGCCGTTGTTGCGATGGCCGCCGCGTCGCCAGCTGCAGCGCGCGAAGGCTGCGGTCCGGGATTCCACCGTGCCTTCAACGGCATGTGCCGTCCGAACCGCGGCACCGAGATGCGCTTCATCGAGGGCCATTATTATCGTGGCCAGGGGTATTGGTGGCACAATCGATGGTACCACCATCGCCATCGCCGCAACGGCGTCTGGATCTATCTCTAATCGATGGCCGCTAAGCCGCGTTCCGCGCCAGCCACTGCTCCAGCCATTTGATGGTGTAGTCACCCGCGAGGAACTCGGGGTCGCGGACCAGTCTCTGGTGGAGTGGGATGGTGGTCTTCATCCCCTCCACCACGAACTCCTCCAATGCGCGCTTCAGGCGGCGGATGCAGCTGTCGCGGTTGGAGCCGTAGACGATCAGCTTGCCGATCATGCTGTCGTAATAAGGCGGCACCTTGTAGCCGGTGTAGAGCCCGCTATCGACGCGCACGTGCATTCCGCCGGGGGCCACGTAATTCTTCACCAGGCCGGGTGAGGGCGCGAAGGTCTCCGGGTCCTCGGCATTGATCCGGCATTCGATCGCGTGGCCGTGGAGGCGGACCTGCTCCTGCGTGCATGACAGCCCCTCGCCGCAGGCGACGCGAATCTGCTCGCGCACCAGATCCATGCCGCTGATCATTTCGGTCACCGGATGCTCGACCTGGAGGCGAGTGTTCATCTCGATGAAGTAGAATTCGCCATTCTCGTAGAGGAACTCGATCGTGCCGGCCCCGCGATAGCCCATCTCGGCCATCGCGTTCGCGACGAGAGTCCCCATGTGGAACCGCTCCTCGGGCGTGATCACCGGGGAGGGCGCTTCCTCGAGCACCTTCTGGTGACGGCGCTGGAGCGAGCAGTCGCGTTCGCCCAAGTGGATCGCCTTGCCCTTGCCGTCGCCGAACACCTGGAATTCGATGTGGCGCGGATCGGCGAGATATTTTTCCATGTAGACCGTGTCGTCGCCGAACGCGGAGCGCGCTTCCGAGGCCGCCTGGCTCATCAGGCTTTCGAGCTGGCTCTCCTCGGGGACGACTTTCATGCCGCGCCCGCCGCCGCCCGACGCGGCCTTGATCAGCACCGGATAGCCGATCTCCTGCGCGAGCTTCTTCGCCTGCGCAGCGCTGGTGATAGGGCCGTCCGAGCCGGGGACGAGCGGGAGGCCGAGCTTGGCGGCGGTGCGCTTGGCCTCGATCTTGTCGCCCATCGTCCGGATGTGCTCGGGCTTCGGACCGACCCAGATGATGTTATGGCTTTCGACGATCTCCGCGAACTGCGCGTTCTCGCTGAGGAAGCCGTAGCCGGGATGGATCGCGTCGGCGTGGACGACCTCGGCGGCCGAGTTGATGTTGGGGATGTTGAGGTAGGATTCGGTCGCGGGCGGCGGGCCGATGCACACCGTCTCGTCGGCGAGGCGAACGTGCATGGCGTCGGAATCGGCCGTCGAATGAACCGCGACGGTAGTGATGCCCATCTCGTGGCAGGCGCGGTGGATTCGGAGCGCGATCTCGCCGCGATTGGCAATCAGCAGCTTCTGGATGTTCATCAGCCGATGATCACGAGCGGCTGATCGAACTCGACCGGCTGGCCGTCGCTGATGAAGATCTTCTTGACGACGCCACCGGCGGGGGCGGTGATCGGGTTCATCACCTTCATCGCCTCGACGATGAGCAGAGTGTCGCCGGCCTTGACCGGCTCGCCGACCTCCATGAAAGGTTTCGCGCCCGGCTCAGCCGAAAGGTAGGCCGTGCCGACCATCGGCGACTTGATCGTCTCGCCGGCGACCTCTTCCTGCTCAGGTTGGCCGATGTCCTCCTTCGCGTGCATCGGCGGAGCGCTGAGAGCCGGTGCTGCCGCTGCCGCGGGAGCAGCAGCAGGCGAAGCGGCGGCCACCGGCGCGCGGTTGCGGCTCACCTTGATCCTGCGCTCGCCGTCCTCGACCTCGATCTCGGTCAGCTCATTGGCGGTGAGGAGCTCGGCGAGCTCGCGGACGAGCTTCGGGTCGATGCGCATTGCACCTTTGTCGACGGAGCCTGCGGGATCCTTCGGTGGGGCCATCGTACTTCCTGTTACTGCTTGGCGCAGCGCTCTGTCAGACGAGCGCGCGTCCGTCCACCCTGAACGCACTTGGCCAAGGGTTTGCGCTGGCTTTGTGCGGCTCCTATTGGCCAGCGCCATGAGTTTGGACGGAAGCGTCGGAGTCCGCGTCAATGGCGAGCATCGCCGGGTGCCGGCCGGAATCAGCGTCGCGGACATGCTGAACGAGCTCGGGCTCGATCCGCTTCGGGTCGCCGTCGAGCGCAACCTGGACGTCATGCCGCGGTCGAGGATCGGCAGCGTCTGCGTCGAGGACGGCGACGATTACGAGATCGTGCATTTCGTTGGAGGCGGTTGAACTTGCCTGCGCTCCTGGAGGGCACCCATCAAAGTGGTACTTTGATGGGATCCCGGTGTAGGCAGGAGCCCAGACCTATTTCTTGCAGGGACTGGGTCCCTGCCTTCGCAGGGACACAAGACAGTGAATGCTCCCCAGCCAGTACAATCCGACAGCTGGACCGTTGCCGGGCGGAGTTTCACGTCGCGCCTGATCGTCGGCACCGGCAAGTACAAGAGCCTGGAAGAGAATGCGGCTTCAGTCGAAGCTTCGGGCGCGGAGATCGTCACCGTGGCCGTGCGGCGGGTGAACGTCTCCGATCCGAGCCAGCCGCGGCTCACCGATTTTATCGATCCGAAGAAGGTCACCTACCTGCCGAACACGGCCGGCTGCTTCACTGCCGAGGAGGCGATCCGGACGCTGCGGCTCGCGCGCGAGGCGGGCGGGTGGAACCTCGTGAAGCTCGAGGTGCTGGGCGAAGCGAAAACGCTCTACCCCGACATGCGCGAGACGCTGCGGGCGACCGAGACCCTCGTAAAGGAGGGCTTCGAGCCGATGGTCTATTGCGTCGACGATCCCATCGCCGCGAAGCAGCTGGAGGAAGCGGGCGCGGTCGCGATCATGCCTTTGGGCGCGCCGATCGGTTCCGGCCTCGGAATCCAGAACCGCGTGACCATCCGCCTGATCGTCGAAGGCGCGAACGTGCCGGTGCTGGTCGATGCCGGCGTGGGCACGGCGAGCGATGCGGCCGAAGCGATGGAGCTCGGCTGCGATGGCGTGCTGATGAACACGGCGATTGCCGAGGCGAAGGAGCCGGTGCTGATGGCCCGGGCGATGAAGGCGGCGGTGGAGGCGGGCCGGCTCGCTTATCTTGCCGGACGCATGCAGAAGCGCCGGTATGCCGATCCGTCGAGCCCGCTGGCGGGACTTATTTAGTCGCGGTCACAACCAAGGCGGACATCGGCGCTTCAAAACCGTTCGGGCCTTCATAGGGGCGACTGGCTTCGATGACGGCATCCAAAGTCCGGCCGAGCGCGTCTTCGCCGTATTCTTCCAGTTCGACGCGCATCGGCGAACCGTAGCAAAGGCCGATGGCGGCTTCGCGTGCCGAAGGGCTGCGGCTCGAGAGTTCGAGGACTTCGATTTCGACCTTTCCGAACCCGGCCATCGCGAGGTCCCGTCTGACCAGATGGGGATCGTCGTAGCTGAATGGTCCCCGCTCCATGAACATCGGCGGATTGTCCGGGAAGAGCTGGGCCATCACCTCATGCGCGAGATTGCACAGGAGATTGCGTTCAAGGTCGTCCCAGATCGCGACCAGATAACGGCCGCCGTCGCGGAGCACGCGCCTCGCTTCGGCGTTAGCCTGAACCTTGTCCGGGAAGAACATGATTCCGAATTGGGAGGCGACGAGATCGAAAGATGAGTTTTCGAAAGGAAGTTCGAGCGCGTCTGCTTCGCGGAATGCGACATTATGTGATGAGACACGTCCTGCGGCGACATCGAGCATCGCCTGATTGAGGTCGGTTGCGACGATTTCAGCCTCCGGTAAGGCGCGCGCCAGCGCCTCCGTTACAACCCCCGTCCCCGCGGCGGTCTCAAGCACGCGCCTCGGCTGAAGCCGCGCCGCTCGCGCAGCCAACTCGTCCGCGTAGGGCTTGAACAGCAGCGGGACCAGGTAACGATCATAGTTCAACGGCACCGAACCAGTGAAGCGAACATCTGACTCTTTCATCGGAACGCCCTCCTTCGCTCGCGGGTTTTCCCTCTAGTCCGGAGGTGGACCATGGTCGACACCCTGACCAATTATGCCGTCGAGCGCGAGGCGATGGTCGAGCGGCAGTTGAAGCGCCGCGGGATCACCGAACCGGCGATCCTCGACGCCTTTCTCGAAGTACCGCGCGAGGCGTTCGTCAGCGGTGAATATGCGCACCTCGCCTATGGCGATCATCCTCTGCCGATTGAGGCGAACCAGACCATCTCGCAGCCGTACATCGTCGCGCTGATGATCGAGGCGGCGGCGATCAAGAAGGGCGACAAGGTGCTCGAGGTCGGCGCCGGGTCCGGCTACGCGGCGGCGGTGATCAGCCGGATCGCTGCTCGAGTCATCGCCATCGAGCGGCAACACGACCTGGTCCGGGTCGCCGAGGAACGGCTGAAGCGCCTCGGCTACGACAATGTGGAGATCGTCGAGGGCGACGGCACGAGGGGGTGCCGCGACCATGCGCCGTTCGACGCGATCCTGGCGGCCGCGAGCGGGAGCCACGTGCCGCGTCCGCTGGTCGAGCAGCTCGCACCCAACGGCCGCATCGTCATGCCGGTCGGCGAGCCCGGCTGGGTGCAGGAGCTGATCAAGGTGACGAAGCAGGAAGACGGGATCCTCAAGCAGGAGAATCTGGGCGATGTGCGCTTCGTTCCGCTGATTGGCGAAGAAGGATGGAGCGATGCTTGAACTTGAACTCGATGTCAGCGGCCTGATCCGCGATGCCGCCGAGCCGCTGCCCGATATCGACGATCCGGCGTTCGGGGCGATGTTCGACCGCTATGGCGATGCGCGCGTGGTGCTGCTCGGCGAGGCGAGTCACGGAACCAGCGAATTCTACCGCGCCCGTGCCGCGATCTCGCGCCGGTTGATCGAGCGGCATGGTTTCACCATCGTTGCGGTCGAAGCGGATTGGCCGGACGCGGCGACCGTCGACCGCTTTGCCAGACATCGGGAATCCCGCGAAGGCGAGTTGCGGGCGTTCGAGCGCTTCCCGACCTGGATGTGGCGCAACCGCGAGTTCGACGGGTTCATCCGCTGGCTGCGGCAGCACAATGAGCAGCGGCAGTACGAGCGGATGTGCGGCTTCTACGGTCTGGACCTCTACAATCTTTCCGGGTCGATGCAGGCGGTGATCGATTTCCTCGACAAGGAGGATCCCGATCTCGCGCGGCTGGCGCACCGCCGATACGGCTGCCTCGAGCCGTGGGTGGAGGAGCCGCAGCTGTACGGCCGCAACGCGTTGCTCGAAGGCTATGCGCGGTGCGAGGTCGGCGTCATCCAGATGCTCAAGGACCTGCTGCAGAAGCAGATCGACTGCTTCGCACCCGAATGCGACGAATGGCTCGATGCGGCAGCGAACGCGCGGCTCGTGAAGGATGCCGAGGCCTATTATCGGGTGATGTACCATGGCTCGGCCGAGAGCTGGAATTTGCGCGACACGCACATGTTCGAGACTCTGAACATGATCCTCGACGCCAAGCCGGATTCGAAGGCGATCGTCTGGGCCCACAACAGCCATATCGGCAATGCCGCCTACACCGACATGGGCCAGAACCGCGATGAGCTGAACATCGGGCAGCTCGCCAAAGAGAAATGGGACGTGCGGGCGCGGCTGATCGGATTCGGAACGCACACCGGCACCGTGGCCGCGGCGGACGACTGGGACGAGCCGATGAAGATCAAGCAGGTGCGTGCCTCGCTGGCCGACAGCTACGAGCGAATGAGTCATGACAGCGGCGTGCCGCGCTTCCTGCTCGATCTTCGCGAAGGCGAGGCGGGACGCGATGCCAAGGAAGCGCTGATGGAGCCGAGGCTCGAACGGTTCATCGGGGTTATCTACCGGCCGGACACGGAGCGCTGGAGCCATTACAGCCACGCGATATTGCCGCGGCAGTTCGACGGCTGGGTCTGGTTCGACCAGACGACAGCCGTGACCCCGCTGCCTGGCGAGCAGCGGCCGGGCGAGAAGGGCCGCGAGGACGAGACTTATCCATTCGGCCTGTAAACCGCCGATTCTGTGTCGATTCGGTACGGAACATGGTTAACGGCCGTTTACGAACTGTGGATAAGCCAGCCCGAAATTGGCTCGAACTGCGATTCAAACGAGTGTTTTAACGTTAGATTGAAGCCATGACGCCGTTCATCGCCGGCGCTCAACAACTCGTCGATAAACGCCGATCGGGCGCTTCCGTAACACACCGGCTCGGGCACTCTCAGTCGCGGGGCAAGAAAAAGCAGATCTCGACCAGAGGTCAGGGGTGGGAGCAAAGATTTGGGCGACAGTCTTCAGGCAATCGGCAGCTTCTCGGAGCCGATGGACAATCTAATTTTGCACATGTCTCCACAAGATAATCGCATCATGAACCTGAACGATCGGGATTATCCGTGGCGCAGGCGCGCGTATGATCGGACGCTGTCCTGCCCAGATCTTGCCAGAGCGATCAATGATTTCCTGAGTTCAGGCATAGAATTCACGTCGAATGACGACATGCCTGTGCAACTCTGCGCTTAGGAGCGGCGTTCCAATCCAGTACGGAGAGAATTGTAAGGAAGAATTTGCGGCCTGATGTCGTTGTTCTTGGCGAGTTTGCGCGCGGAGCACGACATGGCCGGCTTCGAAAACTGGGAGACTGACGATCCTGACGGAACGTCGTCGAAAGGTTTGAAGCCGCACCAGCTCAGAGCCGCCGCAGCACCCCGTTTGCCGCTGAGACAACTCGCGGCGGAAGCAGCGGCACCGCATTCAGCGGGCAATTTCGAGGATCTCGAAGGCCTGCTCGAGCAGCTTGGAGCGTCGCCCGTGTTCGAGCTCGGCAAGCCGCTGCCGCAAGACAAGTTCCTCATCAGGATGCGCGTCGGCAGCTGTCCGGCATCCCACAACCGCGCGTTGCTCGACCAAGAGGCGGATTAGCGGCGGGCACGCTCGCGCAATTTGCTGATCGTTGTCGCGTTGCTGATCTGCTCGACGTCGGTTTTGCAGTGGAGCAGGCGGATGCCCTTGCGCTTTAGCGCCTTGTCGAGGGCCGGCGCGAAATCGTCGGTCTTCTCGACCGTCTCCGCCCAGCCGCCATAAGCGCGGGCCAGAGCAGCGAAGTCTGGGTTCTTGAGCTCGGTCGCGCTGATCCGTTCGGGATATTCGCGCTCCTGGTGCATCCGGATGGTGCCGTAGCTGGAGTTGTCGACGAGGACGATCAGCAGGTCGGCGCCATATTGCGCGGCGGTCGCCAGCTCCTGACCGTTCATCAGGAAGTCACCGTCGCCCGCGACGCAGACCACCGGCCGGTCCTTGAAGCGCAGCGCGGCCGCCACGGAGGCGGGAAGGCCGTAACCCATCGTCCCGCTGGTCGGGGCGAGCTGGGTCGGCATCGGACCGTAGCGCCAGTAGCGGTGCCACCAGCCGGAGAAATTGCCCGCGCCGTTGCAGATGATGGTGTTGTCCGGGAGCCGCTCGCGCATTGCGGCGACGCAGGGGCCGAGGTCGAGCTTAACGCCTTCGCGCGGCTCGGGCTCCGACCATTCGAGCCATTGCCTGTGCGCCTCCTCGCCGCAGGAGAAGCGGACGAGATCGGGATCGATCCATTCGTCGATCATCTCGGCGAATTCGCCCATGTCGGCGCAGATCGGCAGGTCGGCATTATAGACGCGGCCGAGCTCGTTCGGGTCGGGGTGGACGTGGACGAACGTCTGGCCGGGATGATCGGGGGTGATCAGCGTATAGCCGTCGGTCGTCGCTTCGCCGAGGCGCGGCCCGACCGCGAGGATCAGGTCGGCGTCGCGGATGCGCTGCTGCAGCTTCGGGTTCGGCCCATAGCCGAGCTGGCCGGCATAGACCTGGCACGTGTTGCAGATCGAATCCTGGCGGCGAAACGCCGCGGCGACGGGGATTCCGTAGCGATAAGCGAAGTTGGCGAAGTGGTGCGAAGCGCGCGGGCTCCAGTCCGCACCGCCGACGATCGCGACGGGAGAGGCAG
>DATMHG010000070.1:0-10334 GCA_035555035.1 Sphingomicrobium sp. | reverse complement strand
GCGCACGAGCGCGGTGTCGTCGAGTTCAATGCGCATGCTCGATACGATTGGCGTCACTCCGCACTTCGCCGAGACCGGCTGTCCAATCCGGCGGATCGCCGTCGCTGACGGTCTCGAACCTGGCGGTCTTCACTTCGATTCCGAGGAGGACGAGCCACTCGGCTGGATGCACGAGAACCGGCACCTGCGTGCGGCGCTCCAGGTCCGTGCCGAAGCCGGCCGCAACTGCCGGCTGGTCTGGAAGTCACGGGTGATGACCATCGAGCGGGGCGACTACGGAGTCACCGTCGCCCTCGAAGACGGGCGAAAGCTGCACGCGCCGCTGCTCGTCGCTGCCGACGGGCGCAATTCCGCGACGCGCCAGGCTGCGGGCATCAAGGTCGCGCGGTGGCGCTACGATCATCAGGCGATCGTCTCCGCCATCGGCCACGAGCTGCTGCACGACCATGTCGCTTATCAGATTTTCTACCCGACGGGCCCATTCGCGCTGCTGCCGATGAACGACGGCCCTTCGGGTCATCGCTCCGCGATCGTGTGGTCGGTCCCGCAGGACGATGCCGTCGGCTGGCTTTCGCTCAACGACGACGACTTTGCCGCGGAAGCGGGAGCCGCAATGGGCGGCTTTCTCGGGAAGGTCGAGATGCTCGCCCCGCGCTCGACCTTTCGGCTCGGCTTTCACCATGCTGCGCAGATCACGGCGAACCGCCTCGCGCTGGTCGGCGATGCGGGCCATGCGATCCACCCGATTGCCGGACAGGGCCTGAATCTCGGCTTCCGCGATGTCGCTGCGCTCGCTGAAGTGCTGGTCGAGGGCGCCAGGCTTGGTCTAGACCTTGGCGATAGGCAACTGCTCGACCGGTACCAGCGCTGGCGCTCGCTCGACGCTCTCTCGGTCGCCTTCGCGACCGACAGCCTCACCCGAATCTATGCCATCCCCGGCAAGACCGCCTCGGCCGTGCGGCGCTTCGGGATGGGCCTGATCGAGCGCGTCTCGCCCCTGCGCAACCGGCTCATGAGCGAAGCGCGCGGCACGAGCGGGGAGCTCCCGCTGCTGCTGCGCGGCCTGCCGATCTGATTACTGAATGGTCTGCTCGATGTCCGCGCCGCCGGCGACGGCCGCGCGATGGAACTGCATTAGCTGGACGAGGAGGTCGGCGCGTCCGGTGAGCGTCGCCTGCTCGAGCAACGCCTGCTTGGCTCCCACGTCGAACGGCGCGACCTGCGCGATGGCGTTGACGAGCATCTCATCGTCGAGCCGGCTCACCGCGTCCCAGTCCACCGCCAGGCCCATCGCGTCGCCGAGCCTTCGCGCTTCCCGCTCGACCTCGGCACGCTCGGCGAGTGACAGGGCCGGCGGCTCGTCATCGTCGAACGCCTCGATGTCCACTTCCGCGCAGCGATAGCTCGCATCGACACGGACATCGCCAAGGTAGCGGAAACGGTTGGTGCCGAGCAGCACGATGTTGAAGCGCCCGTCGTCGAGTTCCTCGATGCCGACAACTTCGCCGACGCAGCCGACGGCGTACAGCGGTGCCTCATTGTCATCGTCGAGCCGGTGCGGCTGGATCATGCCGATGCGCCCGGAGCCGTCGATCGCATCGCGCACCATCTCGCGATAACGCGGCTCGAAAATGTGGAGAGGAAGCTGCGAGCGCGGGAAGAGGATCGCCCCGGGTAGCGGAAAGATCGGGACGCGGATTAGTCGGCTCAAGTGAACAGCACCGCCGACAACCTCCGCCGCTGAGCACTCGACCAGGGGTCCTCGAGACCCTGTGCCTCCAGCAGCTGGAGGAAGCGCTTGCGTGCCGCGCCATCGTTCCACTCGCGGTCGCGGCGAACGATTTCCAGCAGGGCATCGGCTGCAGCGTCGCGGTCGCCCGAGGCCATCTTCGCGGCAGCGAGCTCGAACCTCGCTTCATGATCGTCCGGGTTGGATGCGAGCCTTTGCTCAAGCGCGCTCGTGTCCGCGGCAGGCGCGACGTTAGCCACTTCGAGCGCCGCGCGAGCACGGCTGATCTCCGGCTTCTTCGCAAGCTCCTCGGGAAGACCGTGGAGGATTTCTTTCGACTCGGCACTCTCGCCGGCCGCAACCAACGCGCGCAGCAGCCCGCCGAGCACCTCGGCATTCTCCGGCGCCATGTCGCGGATCTGGCGGAAGATGGAGACGGCGCGCGGCGCATCGCCCTCGGCGAGCACCTGCTCGCCCATTGCGACCAGCGGCTCGATCTGCGCCTGCGGAACGGCACCTTCTGCCTCGATCTTGAGCTGGCTCAGCAGCTGGTCGAGCGCCTTCTTGAGCTGCCCCTCGGTGCGGTAATTAGTGAGGTCGGCAACCGGCTGGCCGCGATAGATCGCATAGACGGTCGGGATCGACTGGATGCGGAACTGTGCGGCGAGCAGCTTCTCCTTGTCGACGTCGATCTTTGCGAGCTTGATGCCCTTGTCGGCATAATCGGCCGCAAGCTTGTCGAGCACCGGCGAGAGCTGCTTGCACGGACCACACCACTCCGCCCAGAAATCGAGGATGACGAGCGACGTCATCGAGGGGTTGATCACCTCTGCCTCGAACCGCTCGATCGATTCGCGTTCAGCCTCGCTCAGCCCGAGTGTCGCCACGCCCTTGCGTCTTCCTTCAATCTTCGCCGGTCGCGTCCATATGGTCGGCTGCGGCCGGTGCCACAAGGCTGTTGCGGAACCCTTGCGGGAGCGCGCGCGAGCATGCTAGGCGCGCGCCTCACCTCCGCCGGACCGCTTCCGGCGTCAGCTCAGAGCGGGCGTAGCTCAGGGGTAGAGCACAACCTTGCCAAGGTTGGGGTCGAGGGTTCGAATCCCTTCGCCCGCTCCAGCTATCTCAAAGATCAGGCCGTGTGTCGGACATCCTGTTGGTGCTGCGCGCAAGTCGGCGTATGCGCCGATTGCAATTCGGAGGCATGCGAATGTCCGAACAGGCTGAACTGACCCGCCACGAAACGCGCCAGAAAATTCAGACCGTCAATCCCGCGACGGGCGAGCCTGGCCGGTCTTACGACGAACAGACGATCCAGGAGGCGCAGGCTGCGGCCGCCACCGCTCACGAGGCCTTCAAGTCGTGGCGCCGCACCTCCTTCCCCGAACGCGGCGGGGCGATCCACAAAGCCGGCCAAATCCTCCGCGACCGAAAAGAGGAGTTTGCCCGGCTCATGACCGAGGAGATGGGCAAGACACTCGCCGACGGCCGCGCCGAGGTCGAGAAGTGCGCGTTCCATTGCGACTGGTTCGCCGACCACGCGCAGGAATATCTGTCGAAGCAATCGGTGGACATCGGCGGCGGCGAAGCGTTCGTCACCTTCAACCCGCTCGGCGTGATCCTCGCGATCATGCCGTGGAACTTCCCGTTCTGGCAGGTCTTCCGGGCCGCCGCACCGGCTCTGATGGCCGGCAACGGCATGCTCCTGAAGCATGCGAGCAACGTGCCCGGTTGCGCGCTCGCGATCGAGGAGGTGCTGCACCACGCGGGCGTGCCGCGCGACCTGTTCCGTACCCTGCTTCTGCCGAGCCGTGACGTCGAAGAGCTGATCAAGGATGCTCATGTCGCTGCGGTGACTCTGACCGGCAGCGTCGCGGCGGGGCGAAGCGTCGCGACCGCGGCAGGGTCCGTCCTCAAGAAGTGCGTGCTCGAGCTCGGAGGATCCGACGCATACGTGATCCTCGAGGACGCCGACGTCGCGGCTGCGGCGAAGCTCGCCGCCACGGCACGCATGGTCAACGGCGGCCAAAGCTGCATCGCTGGCAAGCGTTTCATCGTCGTCCGCTCGATTCTCGAGCCGTTCGAGAAAGCGCTCAGCGACGCGATGCGCACTTATGAAATGGGCGACCCGATGAAGGACGGCACCAACCTCGGGCCGATGCAGAACGTGAAGGCGCGCGACGAAATCCACCGGCAGGTCAGCGAAAGCGTGCGTAAGGGCGCGCGGCTCCTCCTCGGCGGCAAGATCCCCGACCGCCCCGGTGCCTGGTACCCTGCGACGGTGCTGACCAACGTGCTGCCCGGTCAGCCGGCACACGACGAAGAGGTGTTCGGGCCTGTCGCCGCGATCATTGCCGCGGACGACGAGCGCGACGCTGTCCGAATCGCCAACGCGAGCGAGTTCGGTCTCGGTTCTGGCGTGATGACCGGCGACCTCGACCGCGGGCGGCGGATCGCGTCAAAGGAGCTCGAGGCCGGCCTCAGCTTCGTCAACGAGAATGTCCGCTCCGATCCGCGCGCGCCGTTCGGAGGCGTGAAGCACTCGGGCTACGGCCGCGAATGCGGCAGCTTCGGCATTCACGAGTTCGTGAACATCAAGACCGTGCACGTGAAGGCGCTCGGCGGCGAGGGTTCGCGCACCGAATAGCCGAACGGCTCAGTCCTTCTCGCCCTTCTCCTCGAGCGCCGCGGCGTTGCCGTAGAAGTGCGTGCCGACGAGGCCGCTCACCAGCGCCGAGGCCTTGCCGCCGCGCGCAAGATCTTCAGGGTCGAACTGCACTTCGGCAATCGTCAGCGGCGGAAGGCTCGCGGCCTTGAGCTTGGCGTTGAACGTGGCGAGGTCGCCCGACTTGAACGCCGCCCACTGGTTCTCGACGTCCTTGAGCTCGCGGTCGAGCGCTTCAATCCGCGCGAACTGATAGGCCGTCGGGCGGTCCTCGACTGAGGTGATGGCGCCGTAGATCTGATCGGTATGCTCGCGCAGCCGCTCCTCGCCTGTAATCGCGCCGCCTTCGGTCGTGGCGACGATTTCCTTGCGCAGCGCATCCGCCTTGCCGCCGAGCTGCGCCGCCGCCGACTTCACGTCGGCTGGCG
Source organism: Sphingomicrobium sp. (assembly GCA_035555035.1). GTDB lineage: Bacteria > Pseudomonadota > Alphaproteobacteria > Sphingomonadales > Sphingomonadaceae > Sphingomicrobium. The sequence continues at coordinate 5,515 of DATMHG010000070.1, read as the reverse complement.
CGGTGGCGCTCGCCGCCATCGCAGCGACTTGTCCCCTGACGCCGTTGATCTCGGCAACCAGCTTGCTCATCCGCAGGAACATGCTCTTGACGCGCTCGGCGGCAGCGAACTGCGCCTGCCGGTCGGCGACCGTGAACGTGGCGCGCTTGTCGAGCGTCAGCGTCAGCGGTTCGGTAACCACCTGCCCCGCATTGGTCAGCCGAACGGTGTAAGGGCCGGGCAGGAAGCGCTGGCCCTGGGTCGAGGAACCGGCAAGCGAAGCCGCGGGCGGGACCTGCGGCGGCTTCGTTCGCATCGACCAGACGACGCGGTTCAGTCCGCGCCGCTTCGACGGGACCAGATCGTCAACGACATTGCCTTGCCCGTCGAGGACCTCGAGCTTCATGCGGCCGATCACGTGCCGCGCCTTCTGGTAGTAAGTGATCACGGCACCGCCGGGCGGATTATCGCCGTAGTAGGTCGCATTGCCTTCGGCCCAGCCGCCGCTGCCTTGGATGCGCTGCTCCTCGGGCGGACCCGGGATCAATGTCACCGTGCTCGCCAGGGCGGTGGGCGTCAGCTGCCGCAGCGGGCTGATGTCGTCGATCACCCAGATGCCGCGGCCATGGGTCGCAAGCACCAGATCATCTTCCCGCTCCTGAAGCGCGATGTCGCGGACTGCCAGGCCGTCGGGGAAATTGTTCGGTTTGAACTGGGCCCACGACTGACCGCGATCGAGGCTGACGTAGAGCCCGAACTCGGTCCCGAGGAACAGGATGTTCGGGTTAAGCCGGTCTTCGCGGATCACATGCGCATAGCCGCGGACGCCCGCTGTGCCGGGCCCGATCAGCTGCTGCCACGTCCGGCCATAGTCGGTCGTGCGATAAAGGTAGGTGCCCATGTCGCCATAGGCGTGGCGGTCGTCGGTCACATAGGCGACCGCGGGATCGAAGCGGCTCGCCTCGACCCAGCTGATCCAGTTGCCTTGCGGCATGCCGATATTGCGGGTGAGATTCGTCCAGCTCCTGCCGCCGTCGCGAGTCAGCTGGACGTTGCCGTCATCCGTGCCAATCCAGATTTGTCCCGCTGCCCGCGGACTTTCGGAGATCGAATAAATCGTCGTGTTCATCTCGGCCGAGCTGTTGTCGACCGTGATTCCGCCGGATTGCTCCTGTTTCTGGCGGATCGGGTCGTTGGTCGACAGGTCCGGCGAGATCCGGTCCCAGGTCACGCCATGATCGCGGCTGCGGAACAGGAATTGGGATCCGATGTAGATCGTGCCTTTCTCATTCGGAGATAGTGCGATCGGCGTGTTCCAGTTGAAGCGCAGCTTCTCCTTGTAGTTCGCCTGCGGCTGGATCAGCCGGGCTTCGAGAGTCTTGCGGTTGACTCGGCCGATGAAGCCGCCCTGCGCCTCGACATAAGCGAAATTGGGATCGGACGGGTCGGAGAAGGCCCAGAACCCATCCCCGCCGAACAGATTCTCCCACCGGCTGTTGGTGATTCCCCCTGGATATTCCTGATCGCCGACCCAGGCCGAATTGTCCTGCAGGCCGCCGTACACCTGGTAGGGGTCCTTCATGTCGGTGCTGACATGGTAGAATTGGCTGACCGGCAGGTTCCAGCTCTTCACCCAGCGGTTACCTCCGTCGTAGCTGGTCCAGAGGCCGCCATCGTCGCCGCCGACCATCATCTTGGGATCGGCCGGGTTGATCCAGAGATCGTGCCAGTCGCCGTGGGTTGCGTCGGTGGTGCTCGAGAAGCTCTTCCCGGCATCGTCGGAGACGATCATCGAATAGCCCATCTTGAACAGGCGATCGGGATTCTTGGGGTCCACGACGATCCGGCCGAAATAGAAGGGCCGCCAGACCATGCCCTGGCTGCGGTCGCGCTCCTGCCAGCTGAGTCCGCCGTCCTCGGACACGAACAGCGCCGGCCGGACATTCTCGATGAAGGCATAGACGCGCTTCGCGTTGGTGCGCGCGTAGTTGATCTCCAGGCGGCCCCACGGCTGCTTGGGCAGGCCCTTGCGATTGTTCGCGTCAAGGTAGGTCCAGGTGCGCCCGCCGTCGCGGCTCTCCGCAAAACGGCTTCCGGACGGCTGATCGGGACCGCTGCCGCCGGAGCGGAACTCGTAAGGCTTGCGGCGAAAATCCCAGGTGCCGGCGAGCAGGTGCTCTGGATTGGCGGGATCCATGCTGACGGACGAGCAGCCCGTCGACAGGTTCGCGCCCTTGAGGATCAGCGACCAGGTCCTGCCACCGTCGGTGGTCTTGTAGAGCCCGCGGTCGGACGAGTCCGACCAGAGCGGCCCCGGCGCGCAGACGTAGACGATATTGCCGTTCTTCGGATGGACTAGGATCTTGGTGATGCGCTCGGTCCCGGGCAGGCCGACGTTGGTCCACGTCTCGCCGCCGTCGGTCGATTTATAGACTCCGTTTCCGACCGAGACCGAGTTGCGCGTCCAGCTTTCGCCGGTGCCGACCCACATCACCTGCGGGTTGGTCGGATCGAGCGCGATCGCGCCGATCGACTTGACCGGCTCATGATCGAAAACCGGCTTGAACGTCGTTCCGCCGTCCTCGGACTTCCACACGCCGCCGGAGGCCGAGCCGACGAGCAAGGTGATCTTGCCGTCCTTCTCCTGCCGCCCGGTCACCGCGGCGATTCGGCCGGACATCGTCGCCGAGCCGATGTTCCGGATTCCGAGGCCCGAGATTGCGGCGGTGTCGGCGGCCGCGGGGCTCTGCGCCGCCGCCGGACTGATCAGCAACGCCGTGGCGGAGGCGAGCAGCATCGAACGCAGCATGTTACTTCCCCTTCGGCGGGCTGGAGGGCGGCGTGGTTTGATCGGTCGGCTTTGCTCCACCCGGTTTTGGCGCGGGCTTGCCCTTCGGTTTGTTCGACGCGTCGGGTGGTGAGCCCGATGCCTTGGCCGGCGTCGCGGGCCCGTTCGGTTCGGCGAAGAAGTCCGGGCTCACCGGCGCATTGGCGGTCCCGCTCGCGATGACCGTGCGTTGGCGCTGGTTGGGCTGGCCCTGCGCCCAGCTTTCGATCGACATAGGGTAATAGACGCCGGCGACTTTCTCGTAATCGCCAAGCTCGGTCTCGTTGATCTGCTGTGCGCCGCGGATTCGACGGGTTTCTTCGACCTTGATCTCGAGGAGCGTGTCGGGGTCCAGCCAGTAGGTGAACTCGTCGCCGTCTTTCTGCGTGACCTTGAGCTTGTAGGCGAGAGTGCCGTCGAAATCGTCGCGGCCGAGATATTGCATCTTGCTCCCGTCGGTGCGCGACGCAAGCAGCGGGCCTTCGATCAGCGCCTGGTCGGCGAGCTGCCGCGCTTCGTCGGCCGACATCCGCTCAGGGTCCTTGCGGCCCTGGAACGGATTGATTTTCCAGGCGCCGTGGCCGTCGAACGACTGGACGAAGTCGAGCCCCTGGACGCCGAGGTCCAGCCGCATCGCGTCGGTGCCTCCGAGCCGCGCCTGCGTCGATTTGAGGCTCAGCTCGAAGTCGCCGGGCAGGATCGTGCGGCCATGGAAGGTGATCGTTTTTATGGCGTCGATCGCGGCCGCACCCCCCCTCGCTTCGAGATTCTTGGCGATCAGGCTTTGCGCGTCCTGCGCGGACGCCGGAATTGCGCCGCAGCCGATCAGCAGCCCGGCGAGGGCATGACGGAATTGCATGTGACTAGCCCCTCTGTGAGGGGCGGAAGCATGGAACCGCCCGCGGAACGAATCAAGCGCTGCTCCGGCCGTTCATCGATGCCAGCCGCACGTTCGCGCCTGCTCGCTACTGCGCGGCGTAGGAGCTCCCGTGCAGCATCTCGTGCTGAGTGATCACCGCCCGGACGACGTTGTTCATCAAGGTCATGCGCGCCGGCAGCGGCACTGACGTCAGCTTGATCATCACCGCGACCGCGTAGCTCCTGCCGTCGGGAGCGGTGAGGATGCCGATATCGTTGTAGCCGGCCTGCTTGCCGCCGAGCTCCTGGCCGGTGCCGGTCTTGTGACTCAGCGTCCAGCCCTGCTCGAGGCCGCCCTTGAGCCGGTTCGGGCCAGTGTGCGTATGACTCATGATGTCGAGGAGGTGCGTGGTTGACTCCGGAGACAGCAGCTCGCCGCGCTCGAGGCGGGCGAGCGCATTGACGATCGCGGCCGGAGCGGCGCCGTCATAGGGGTTGGCGACATAGCGGTTAAAAGCGGCGCTTCGGACCGTCATCGGAAGCGCGTCACGCACTTCGAAGAACTTTCCGTTGAACGCGTAGTCCTGCGACCAAGTCACGCCGGCGATGCGGCTTTGCATCAACCGCTCGCCGTTTGCAAAGCGGATCGCGCCGAGATGCTTGCGGGCAATCATCGCCCGCACCGCTTGCGCACCGCCAACCGCGCGCATCAGCCGGTCGTTCGCCGTATTGTCGCTGGTGGTGATCGCCCGAAGCATCAAATCGCCCAACGTTGTTGTGTAGCTGCCGCTGGCGACGACGTTTGCCGCGATCGGCTGGTGGAAGAGCGTGAGGTCGTCCCGCGTAAGCGTGACCTGGTCATCGAGGTTGACGCGGCCGCGATCGACCGCGTCCAGTGCCGTGATCGATACCCAAAGCTTGCTGACGCTCTGTTGCGGATAGAATTCGTGGTCCTTCCAGCCGGTCTCCCACCCATCCTCGACCGAGCGCACGGCGATGCCGACCCGCCCATCGAAGTTCCGGCCCAGGCCCGCGATGCGATCGCGAATATATTGCGGAGCTGGGATCGCCGGTGCGGAGCGCGCCGAGACCGGACGACGCGAGGTGCGCGGAGCAGCATGCTCACGCGCCGACGAGGCGCCGACTTCGGCGAGTGCGAGCACGGCGACGGCCATTCCCAAAGCTCGCGCCGAGCGCCGCCGAATTGACGTCATGCCTTCATCCTCTCTGCGCAACTTTCTCTCATTTCCCAGATATTTGGCTCACGACAGCTGAACCCGTGCTGTGTGCACCGCGGGCCGAGACTCGCAAAGTGCGAGTCGCTTGCCAACCCCCCGATCAGCCGTTCGGCGTTTGGGCTGCCGCCTGAGGTGCCGGGGCGCCGAGGAGCGCCGCGGATTCGACTTCGTCCAGCGCCCGATGCGCGGCGATATAACGGCGGGCCTTGTTCACCCAGTCCGCGGCGTTACCCGCACCGGGGAGCCGCATCGTCTCGGCCAGCGCCTGATCGACGTCGCCGGTATCGAGCCGGAGCCGCGCCCGTTGATAACGCGCGTCCGGATTGACCGCCGGCCTTTGCGCCGGATGCACCTCGATCAGCGTGCCGAGATCGCGCCGGAAGCCCGCCCACCAGCTCTCCTGAGGGCCGCCGCGGCGGAGCGCCGGTCCGAGCGTCTCATATTCCGCGATGAGATCGTTGAGCCGAACAGGGTCGCGCGACACGGTGATGATCGTCGCGACGGCCTGCTCATGCTGCGACCCGAAGCGGTCCATCAGCAGCGGTTCGAGATAGCCCAACGCCACTCCGCGATCGATCGCCCGCCGTGCCGCGAAGGCGATCACCAGGGCGTC
>DATMHG010000069.1:0-16995 GCA_035555035.1 Sphingomicrobium sp. | reverse complement strand
CGTAGCCGCCGTGGAAATCCTTCTTGTCGCTGTCGTCGTAGTTCCAGTGCTCGGTCACGGCCATGCAAGGCGGGGCTTTGTACTGGCGGACCTGTTCATCGAGCACGCCCCAGACGCCCGGCCCTGAGTGGATCATGATGTGCGTGCCGACGAGCCCGTTCTCGTTTGCCAGCCCGTCTGGAAACTCGCTGCACTTCGAATTGAGGAGCAGCCGCGGACTTTCGATCGCATAGCCAGCGACCACGACATTGCGGGCCTTTTGATGTTTCCACTCCCCGCGGCGATGATAGGTGAGGCCGGAGGCGCGGCCGTTCTTCCCCATATCGATGCGACCCACCATCGCGAGGTCGCGGATTTCAGCGCCAGCCTTGATGGCGCGCGGAATGAAGGTCACGAGCACGCTCTGCTTTGCGTTCGTCGAGCACCCGTAGGCGCAAAAGCCGCGATAGACGCACGGGTGCGCCATTCCGCGCGGCGCGGACAGTGTCGCGAGCGGGATTGGCGACCATTTGATCCCGAGCCGTTCGCAGCCGCGCGCAAGCACGAGGCCGGGCGCGTTCACGGGATGCGAGCGGTAGGGATAACGCCTGCGCCGCTGGCCCCAGGGATAGCTGATCGGGCCCGAGATCTTCAGCGCCTCTTCGGCTTCCTCATAATACGGCTCGAGCTCGTCGAAGCTGATCGGCCAGTCACGCCCATAGCCCAGCATCGACTTGCACTTGAACCATTCGGGACGCCAACGGAGAGCGATCATGGTGTAATGGATCGTGCTCCCGCCGACGCCGCGGCCGCTGTTGTTCGAACCCAGCTCAACGGGATCGGCGCCACCGGTGATCCTTTCGTCGGTCCAGTAAAGACCGGCTTGCCACTTCTCATCCGAGACGAAATCCTCGAGCGGCCGCCAGAATGGCCCGGCGTCGAATGCGACCACGGAGAAACCTGCCTCCGCCAGCTTGCACGCGAGCGTCCCACCGCCAGCGCCGGTGCCGACGATCGCGAAATCCACTTCCTGGCTATCGTCATAGCAGCGCATGGGCACCCACTTGCCTTCACGAAAGACGTCAGGTGCGCGGCCGTCGGCGGCCCTGGGTTCGTCCACTTCAAGCATCGGCCGGCTCGAAGTGGAGCTCTTCCGCTTCCCAGGAATCGCGTTCGTCGAGACCAAGCCGCGCATATCCGCGAGGGGATGCCGGGCCGCCGAAGCCGATCTCGCTCCAGGCATCCGGATGGGAATAATAGACAGCGACGACCTGCTTCAGCAGATGGTGCAGGAAGAAACCGCCGGCGGGTAGATCACCCCAGGAGCGGCTTTTCACGCGATTGTTCTGGACGTCGCTCAGGAGCTCGTCCTGGTCGCCGGGCGAGAGCTCCTCGAACGACTTGCCGTGCCGATGGCGCGCTTCTGCCGCGATCGCGTCCAGGCCCTCGCGCCATGCATCGCGCATCGGCGGCATGTCCGCATAGCGGTAGCCGGGCGTGTGATTGTGGTGCAGCATGTCGTCGATCCACGGGACGATCGGCACCGGCTCGTCGCGATCGGGCTGCGGCATGAGCCGGTCCGCGATCGCTTCGAGAAGCGACCATTGCTCGACGCTGAGGAACCGCCGCGGTGGAACATCCTCGAGACGCTTCCGCACAGCCTCGCGGGTCTGATCGTTCCATGACGGCGAGTGCCATTTGTCGAGGACATCGTAGGTCAGATAGGGCGAGTGGAAATCGCTCACCGCCGCTCCTGCCTCAGCAGAGGAAGAATTCCGAGCCCGGCCGCGGCGATCCCAAGAAACGCCGGTGGGGCGGGCAGCGGCGGTCCCTGGAGGATCATCTGGCTCCAGTTGCGCCAGCCGCCCATGTTCCGGTGGATTCCGTAGGCGTGAAAGATCGGCCCGGCGATGCCCAGGACGGCGGTCGCTTTGAGCAGTGGCTCGGCAACGGCCGTCGCTCGCGGCGACAGTGCGGCAGCGCCAATGCTGAGAGCAGCAAGCGGCGGAATGGTGACCGGCGCGTACATCGCGGGGTCTTGGAAGGCGCCGCGGAAGTGCAAGAACCCGGCTTCCGCGACTGTCCCGAGCAGCGAGAACGCGATCAAGCCGGCCGTATATTTCGGCAGCTGCGTGCGCACATAGTCGCGTCCGCCCAGCATCTCGCCCGCGATGACGCCATAAAGGCCCGCAAGCGTGAGCGCCGCCGGGGCGCCCGCCGGAGCGCCGTAGAACAGGTTGAGCGCACTGAGCTCGCCCGGCCGTTTGAAGATGTTGTAAGCGTGGAACCCGAGGCCGATCAGTCCCGTTGCACCAACTGTGAGGAGCGCCATCCTCGGCGCGCCGTCATTGGCGCGTTCCGGCCTGAAGGCGATGTACGTAGCCGCCCCAAACCCGAGCAGCGCCATCGTCGGACCAACGAACATCGCACGGTCCTTGAAGCTTCCGCGGTAATGCTCGATCGCGCTGTCGAGCGCGACGCTTACGCACAGGATCGCCGCGCCTGCCCCAAGCGCCTGCGCCGCGCGATGTTGCGGGTTACCTTTCGGTTTCCAGGCACACTGCAGCAGCCAGCCGATACCGGCCGCCGTTGCGACTGTCGCGGCGGCAACTGCGACCAGTGGCCGGTGCGAAGGTTGGGGCTGGCGCGGTGCAAGCAAGAGTCAGCTCCTCTGCCGTGCTTTCGTGGTGGCCCCCTTGCTGCTGCGAGCATTGCCGTTTCGTGACGCAAGCATGAAACCGACGCCTGCGGCTGCCGCTGCCCCGAGCGCTGCCAGCCCGAGCTGCTTCTTGTGCTCGGTGATCCACAGTTCGGCGCTGCTGTCGACCGCCTCTGCATCGAAGCTGCCATGGGCGCCGTGATCCCCCGCCACCGGTTCGAATAAATTGTCCTTGCGATCGGGACTGACGCGTTCGGGCCGCTGCTGACTGTCGAACCCCGTGGCGGCGAGATATTCATCGAGCATGCTCGAGGCGATCTTGTTCCCCCAAACTGCCTCCACGGTGGGAAGGCCCACCAGCATTTCCTTTCTGCCGTCGTGCGCAGCGGCGTAGATGGCGCGCGCTGCGACTTCCGGCTGATAGACCTTTCCGACTGGCCGTGGCTGCCCGGGCAGCTTCGCGCGAATCCAGTCGAATTGCGGCGTGTTGACGCCCGGCATCTGCACCATCGTGATGGTCACCTTGGACTTGTCGTGCAGAAGCTCGCACCGGACGGAATCGATGAAGCCCTGGATCGCGTGCTTCGCGCCGCAATAGGCCGACTGCAGCGGGATTCCGCGATAGGCCAGCGCGGATCCGACCAGCACGATCGCGCCTCGATCGCGCGGAAGCATGCGCTTCAATGCCGCCCGCGTGCCGTTCACCTGACCGAGGTAGGTGACCTGCGTGACGCGCTCATATTCCTCCGGAGTCACGTCCATGAAGCGTGAGAAGATTCCCGCGAACGCATTGTTGACCCACACGTCAATCGGACCGAGCTCGCGCTCCACCTGATCAGCCGCCGCTTCGACCGCTCTCCAGTCGGCAACGTCGGTCTGAATAGCGACCGCTTTCCCGCCAAGTTCCCCGATTTCTTTTTCGGTCGCTTCGAGGCCATCCTTGCCGCGCGCGAGAACGGCGACATTGCAGCCGTGGCGCGCAAACTCGCGCGCCGTTGCTCGACCAATTCCCGCGGTTCCCCCGGTGATGACGACCGTTTCGCTTTTGGCTTCGCTCATAAGGCGCTCCTGCGCTCACTCGGTGCGATGTAACGAACGAACAGCAGGAACGGTGTCGCCAAGCGCATCCGCCCCACCTTCGTGCGACGGCTTGACAGCGAATTATGAGGAACAAGCGTTCCCACACTTGACGGTGGTCAAACGCGGAGCTCGGCTACCCTTCAGAGGGCGAAGACGTCGAGAATTCGTTCGTCCCTGTCCGGATAAGGATCGGGACCGCAAAATTGCTCGATGGCCGCCCGGTCGCGGATGAGGATCGTGCGGCCTCTGAGATGGAGGCCGTGGTTGGCCACGACCTGCAGCATCCGCGACAGGGTTTCGGCGGTCATTCCGAGGCGAATAGCCAAATGCCGCTTGGGGATCGGTAGCACGGCCGTTGTGCCGGGCTGCAGGTCCGCGATGCGCAACAGGAAAGCGCCCAACCGCTGCGCAGCAGACCGGATGTTCAAATCGAGGATGTTGCGAACTGCCATCCGCCACTGACCGGAAATGGCCTTCATCAGGTTAGTCGCGAAGATGGTCGATTCGCTCAGCGCCTCTTGGGTAACGGCGCCGTCGATCACGACCAGTTTGGTGCTCGTCAGCGCCCTTGCGGAGACCAGCGCCTGCTCCCGAAACAGTGTCGTGGCAGGTAACAGCAAGTCCTTGGCGGAGAGCAGCAGGACCCCGCACTCGTCCTCGCCATCGACATGGGTCAGGTCGACAATTCCGCGAAGAACAATATGCAGGCCGTCGAGCGGCTCACCCGCGCGCACGATGAATGTGCCGGCTCGGTAGTGCCGCGCCGAGCAGCCGTGGATCAGCTTGCGGGCGAGATCATCGCCAAGTCCGTCGAAAATCGGAAGCTGTCGAAGGACGGGCGGATCCGGCGTCGCGCTGTCCGGCGCGGCCGGAAAGACATCGTCGTTGAGACGCGGACTTGTATCTACGTCATGCATTGGAACTGCCGTACACCGACACGACTTCGAGCGGACTGTCCTGCGATAAGCTTCATTCAATCGATAACCAATCGCTTGATCTTATGAGCAGGCGACATCGCGCTCTTAAAACGTCGCCGCGGGCACGACCCGCCCGACGCATTCGCCCAGACCGGTACGCACGGCGCCCGCGGCCTCGCACCAGGCGCGCAAGGTAACCTCGTCGCCATCCTCGAGAAAGCTGCGCGTCTCCCCGCCGGACAGCTGGATTGGCTGCTTGCCACCTTGGCTGATCTCGAGCAGCGAACCGAGGCCACCGGCGCTGTCGGTGGAGAGAGTGCCGCTCCCGATCAGATCGCCGGGCTGAAGGTTGCAGCCATTGCTGCTGTGATGGGCCACGATCTGTGCGGCGCTCCAGTACATGGCCGAATCGGCCGAGCCGCGCGAAAGAATATGCGGAGCAAGGCCCTCGGCGCGCATCCTCTCCGTCGTCAGCGTGACCTCGAGCTGGATGCCGAGCGCGCCGGTTTGCCGATCCGCCGGATCATCGAGGTAAGCGAGCGGCTGCGGATCACCTGTCGGTCGCGGCGGCATCGGCTTGCGGAATGGAGCAAGCGCCTGCGGGCTGATGACCCACGGGCTAACGCTGGTCAGGAAGTTCTTCGCGAGGAAGGGTCCAAGCGGCTGATACTCCCACGCCTGGATGTCCCGGGCGGACCAGTCATTCAGCACGCAATAGCCGGCGATGTGGGCGCCCGCGTCGCCGATTGGAATGGGTGAACCGAGGTCGTTGCCTTTGCCGATCCAGATGCCCAGTTCCAGCTCGTAATCGAGGCGGCGGCTCGGGCCGAAGGCCGGCGCATCGGCGTCGAGAGGCTTGCGCTGTCCATTGGGCCGGATCACCGGCTCGCCCGACGGCCGAACCGAGCTCGCGCGGCCATGATAACCGATCGGCACATATTTGTAATTGGGCAGCAATGGATTGTCGGGCCGAAACTGCTTGCCGACGTTCGTCGCGTGATGGATTCCGACGTAGAAGTCGGTGTAATCGCCAACCACGCAAGGCAGGTGCATGGTCGCTTCGGACTGGCCGACGAGGTTCATCTCGATGGCGTCGCGCTGGCTTTCATCCGACAGGAGATCGGACAAGCGATTGCGGAGCGCCGCCGCATCTTCCTGACCCCGCGCAAACCAGGCGTTGAGCACCGGCTGGCAGAGGTCGTCGCGCCACTGCGGGTCGATCAGCCCCGCATCGGCGGCCGCTGCAACGTCGAGAATGAAATCGCCGATGGCGGCACCCACCCTCCGCTGATCGTCATTCACCGAGAAAACCCCCAGCGGCAGATTCTGGATCGGGAAATCGCGATGGCCGTTGGCGCTCGCCACCCAGCTGCTGAGCGCCGGCTTGTTGGTCGGGTCACTCATGGCAGCTTCGCTTTGGGAAATCCCGCCCACGCCATATCGTAGTCGGGCTGCGCGCGATCGAGGGCATATTGTGTCGGACGGTAGGGCCAGCAGGTCTCCACCATGAAAGCCATCGTGCCTTCGATTTTCGCGGGCTTGAGCTCGGCTTCGCTGGCCCTGCGCCAGCTTTCGAGGTCGGGGCCGTGCCCGCTCATTAGGTTGTGGAGCGACAATCCGCCCGGCTGGAAGCCCTCCGCCTTCGCGTCGTAGGCGCCATAGATCAGCCCCATCGCCTCGCTCATCACGTTGCGGTGGAACCAGGGTGGGCGGAACGTGTCCTCGGCGACCATCCAGCGCGGCGGGAAGATCACGAAATCGGCATTGGCACGGCCCGGCACGTTGCTGGGGCTGGTGAGCACGGTGAAAATCGACGGGTCGGGATGATCGAAGCTGATGGTCCCGATCGTATTGAAGTTCGACAGATCGTAGCGAAACGGAGCGTAATTGCCGTGCCACGCGACCACATCCAGCGGGGAATGGTCGAGCGTGGTTGTCCAGAGCGCGCCCAAGGACTTCTGAATCACCTCCGTCGGCTCATCCTTGTCCTCGAACCACGCGACCGGCGTCTCGAAATCGCGCGGATTGGCAAGTCCATTCGAGCCGATCGGGCCCAACTCGGGCAATCGCAGGGGTAGCCCATGATTCTCGGCGACATAACCGCTGCTCTCGCCTTCGACCTCGACGCGGAACTTCACCCCGCGAGGCACCACTCCGACGGTGCCCGAGGGCACCTCGAGCCTGCCGAACTCGGTCGCGATGCGCAGCGTGCCCGACTGGGGAATGATCAGCAGCTCGCCATCGGCATCGACGAACACGCGATTGGTCATCGATTTGCTCGCGCGATAGAGATGAACCGCGACTCCCTCGAGATCGGAAGGATCGCGATTGGCGAGCATTGTCACCATTCCGTCGACGAAGTCGGCGCCGTCGGGCAGGTCCGCCAGCGGGTCCCAGCGAAGCCGGTTCGGTGCGAGCGGCTCCTTGATTGTGTCCGAAGCGAACAAGGACGCCCCATTGTACCGGACGAACGGCCGATGGTCCGCGGTCGGGCGCATGCGGTACAGCCAGGAGCGGCGGTTCTCGTGTCGCGGCGAGGTGAACGAGCTTCCCGACAGCTGCTCCGTGTAGAGCCCGAAAGCGGGCCGCTGCGGCGAGTTCCGGCCTTTGGGGAGCGCGCCGGCCACTGCCTCGGTCTCGAAATAGCCACCGAAGCCCGTCATGTACCGCAGCTCGTCGCTCATGTGCCGCGCGTTACTGTTTCGGGCGCGCAAACTCAAACGGGCGCGGCCCCCGTGGAACCGCGCCCGTTCGCAGGCGGGGACTCGCGACCCGCCCGCTGCTAGCCACAAACGTCAGTGGTTGACGTTGACGTCAATCGAATTGGGAACGTTGATGTTGGTCGTCTTACCGCCGAGGCCAAGGTCGGCCCTGAAGATGTACAAGAGGACGAGCACGATGATGATCAGCAGCACGACGGCGAGAATGCCGCCGCCTCCGCCGCCACCCGTCTCCACCACGGTCGTGTGTTCGCGCTCCACGTCGTCGCGATCATCGGCCATTGGAAACTCTCCCTGTTCACGTTGTTGTTGCGCAACGAACGACTCCCGGCGACAGCGGTTCCGGGAGGAGTTTCGATGAGACGCCGGACGGTTCTCGCCTGGTCGGTCGCTCTCGCGCTCTCCGCCTGCGGACGTGCAGCCGAAGAAAACCAAGCGATCGCCAATGAGCCCGCGCCCGCGAACGCGGTGCAGCCATCACCAACGGACGGATCGAACAAGCCGGCAAGGAACGACACGACGGCGCTGAGCGAGCCGAATGGCCCCATCGATCCGAACAGCGCCGAAGCAGCCGGGCAGGTGGTGCAAAGCTATGGCGCACTCATCGAGCAGAAGCGCTGGAGCGAAGCCCATGCCTTATGGACCGACCCGGCGACAGCAGCCAAGTTCGAAACGATGCTCGTGCAATCTGCAGACGCGCACCTCGAGATCGGAAACCCAGGCGACGCGGAAGGCGCCGCCGGATCGATCTACGTGACCGTGCCCGCGATCTTCTACGGCGATTCCAGAGACGGTCAGGCGTTCCGGCGCCCTGCCGACGTCATCTTGCGGCGAGTCAACGATGTTCCTGGATCGAGCGAAGCGCAGCGCCGCTGGCACATCGAACGGATCGATTGGGCGACCTAGGCTAGTTCCAGGTTGCGGGGATTTTCTGGCTCGCCGCGCCGTTGGTGTCGGTCGCCTGTTCAGCGTTGGCGCTGGCGTTCTCCGTATCCGATGCCGGCATCGAACCCGCAAGCGTGTAAGCGAAGAACAGCACCCCGGCGGCCCACAGCAAGGCCTTCCAGCGGCTCTTGAAGACGGAAGTAGTCTTCACCGGCATGAACATGCTTCGCATATCGCATCTTCGCTTTAAGAATTGCTTTCTTCCTCGTGCGTTACTTCCCGATGCGGGAAACGGTCGCGGATGCGGCTATTGAAATATGCACCCTTTGCAAAGGCTGAGCGGAGAGCATTCGCCACCTCTTCGGGAACGCCCGAATAGACGTACTTGCGGCCGGTCGTGAATTCGACCCAGAGATCGCGCTCCGCCGGGTCGTAAACGAAACGGCTAATCACGTGGGAGGGCATCGCCCCCTAAACGTTCGGCGCGCGCAGGCGCTCCAACCGTTCAAGCGGCGTCGGGCGCGGATACCGACGACCGGCTTCGGCTAAGCGCAGCGACCATTCCGCCAAGCGCGAGCAAAGCGCCGGCGATGGTCAGCGCGGTCCACCGATAGTCCTCGAGCCAGGTCGAAAAGCCCATGGCGATGATCGGCACGATGACGCTCGAGTAAGCGGCTTTTGCCGGGCCGATTTTCCGGACGACGGGATAATAGAGACTGAACGTCAGGACCGAGGCGAGAAGCGCCAGATAAAGGACACCCGCCCAGTAGGAAAAACGCGGGTCGAAGCTCGGCGGCCCGGTCATTGCAAAGGCGATGACGCCGTCGATCAGGGCTCCGGCGGCCATCGACCATGCGAGGATTGGAAACAAAGGGAAGCGGCGGATCTCCCGCCGCGCCTGCCACACATTGGCTATCGCGGCCCCGAGCATGCCGACGAGCGTAAGCCCGATACCCGCGGCGACCTGGCTGCTGTCGGATGGGTGCTCGCGGATCTCATGGACGAACAACAACACGATACCCGCGACGGCGACGAGCGAGCTCCAGGCGAAGCGCCTGGTCGGCCGCTGTCCGAGGAAAGCCCATGCCAGCACGCTCGCGGGAATCAGGAGCAGCGCGAACACGGTCGCGACCACGCCCGAAGTAATGTGACGTTCGGCGAGATACACTGCGTTGAAGTTGACGCAGAACTGGGTGAAGCCGAGGAACGAGGCGGCGAGCAGGCCTTTGCGGCCGATCACCAAGCTCTCGCCCTTCCACCGAGCGAGAGCCGCCATCGCGGCCGCAGCGATGACGAAACGATAGGTGACCGACCATTGCGGCGGGACCGTCCCCAGCTGACCCCGGATCACCGTCCAGGTCGAGCCCCAGATCGCGGTGAAGGTGATGAACGGAAGAATGACGGTCCGAAGCCCGGACCCATGGGCTTGGCTCACAGTGCTGCGACCGCCGAAGCGATTCGATCCAGCTCCTCGCTTTGCTGGTCCCAGCTCGTGACCAGACGCATTTGACCTGGGCCCCATTCATAAAAGTCGAAGCCCATGCCGCGCAGACGCTCGGCTTCGTCATCTGTAACCTTCAGGAATATCTCGTTCGCCTCCACGGGGTAGATGAGCCTGGCCGGTGCGGCAGTCGCAAGCCTCTGCGCCGCCGCGTTCGCCGCCCGCGCATTTTCTAGCCATAAGCCGCCATCGAGCATCGCGAGGATCTGCGCCGCAAGATAGCGGCCTTTCGACAGGAGATGCCCGGCACGCTTGCGCCGAACCGCGATCTCATCGGCGAGTTCGGTCCTGAACAGGATCAGCGCCTCGGCGTTGAGCCCGCCGTTCTTCACGAAACCGAACGACAGCGCGTCGACACCCGCGCGCCAGGTCATATCCGCCGGGCTTTCGCCGGTGGTCACGAGGGCATTGGCAAAGCGGGCGCCGTCCATGTGCAAGGCGAGCCCTCGCTCCTTCGCTACCCTGCCCAGGGCCGCGACTTCCGAAGCGCGGTACACCAGCCCATATTCTGTGGCGTTGGTGATCGAGATCGCCGCGGGCTGCACCTGG
The DNA here is from genome assembly GCA_035555035.1 of Sphingomicrobium sp. Taxonomy (GTDB): domain Bacteria; phylum Pseudomonadota; class Alphaproteobacteria; order Sphingomonadales; family Sphingomonadaceae; genus Sphingomicrobium. Next base: position 6,705 of record DATMHG010000069.1, on the reverse strand, counting down.
TGGACGTCGTTGCGGATCAGGTCGCAGGTTGCCGCGACTGCCTCGGCGCTGATCTTCGCGCCCTCGCCGTCGAGCAGCATCAGCTTCGCACCTGCCGTGAAGAAACCCGGAGCGCCAGCTTCGTCGACCTCTATATGCGCGTCGCGGTGGCAGATGGTCCCGCGATAAGGGGGACAGAGAGCAGCGAGCGCGAGGCAGTTCGCCGCGGTACCGGTCGACACCCAAAACGCCCGAACCTCGGTCTCGAACAGCCCGGAGAAGACGCCGTCGAGGCGCTGGCTCCATTCGTCGCCGTCGTAGGCAGTGTCGAGCCGGTTCGAGGCGGCGATCGCCTCGATGACCTTGGGATGAGCAGCAGCGGCGTTGTCGGAGAAGAATCTCATTCGCCGCCGTTAGCGTTGTCCTCCGCTCTCGGTCCAGCGAGCGCTCTCGTCTGGGCTTTGCGTTTTCGCAAATTCTCCCGAAGCGCCGCTGCGAGCCGTTCCTTTCGCTTCTTGTCCTTGTCAGCCATGCCGACCAGATGCGTCTTGCCGGAGCGCGCCGCAACCGGGTTGACAGTCCAAGCCCCGCCCCGTCATAGGCGCGGTCCTTCCGACAACGTGCTGCCGTAGCTCAGTGGTAGAGCGCATCCTTGGTAAGGCTGAGGTCGTGAGTTCAATCCTCACCGGCAGCACCATTTTTCCTACTTCTCAAGCCCAAGGGCTTCAGCAGGAACTAGGCGTCCCGGTCCCTAAGCGGCTTTTCGCCGAGCGCTGCCTCGATGCCGCCGGCCAGCGCATCGCCGATCCAGATGACGCCGCCGAGAAGCCCAATGGCGAGGACTAGCTGAAGTGCGGTAATCACGAGTCGTTCTCCCGTGATTTGCCTTTACCGCCAATGGATTAAACGCGCAATTAATGCATGCGGCGGTCTGTCACATAAAGGGACAGCTAGCGCGGGCGGTGGGTCGTGTCTTTGCCCACTGTGACGAACAAGGCCACGACCGGGACATCGGCATCCGCCGTGTGCCAGGTCCCGGGCGGATTAACGGCATATTCGCCCGGACCGAGTTCGATGCTGCGATTCGAACCGTCCGGCAGCTCCTGGTGGAGGGTCATATGGCCCTGGATGCAGCACACGACCTCGTCGCCCGCGGGATGCATCTCCCAGCTCGTCCACGGCTCCTCGAAGCGGTAGAGCGCAACCAGCCGCCCTTCCGCCCCGTCCTCGCCGTGGCGCTCGCCATAGGCTTCGTACCAGCTCATATCGCCGGTGAACTCCGGCTGCGGCACCGCACGCCCGCCCAAGCCGAGGTGGATTTGGTGCGTGAAGAGCGACTTGCCGCGCATTACGGTTCGATCGGGGCGCAGGCGCGCTGCAGCCATTCGAGATCGGCGCCTTTGAGTTTGGGTCCGATCTTCGCCAGCACATGAGCGTGGTAGCAGTTGAGCCAGACCAGCTCCTCGGGATCGAGCATGTCCGCGTCGATGAGCCGACGATCGATCGGCGCAAAGGTCAGCGTCTCGAAGCCGAGCATCTCCTTCTCCGCTCCCTCGATCTCACGCGGGACAACGAGCACCAAATTCTCGATGCGGATGCCGTACTCGCCGGTCTTATAGTAGCCCGGCTCGTTCGAGATGATCATGCCCGCCTGGAGCGGCTCGTCGCCACCCGACTGGGCGCTTCCGACGGGCGAGATGCGCTGCGGGCCTTCATGCACCGCGAGGAAGCTGCCGACGCCGTGGCCGGTCCCATGGGCGTAGTCGAGGCCGGCTTCCCACAAAGGCCGCCTCGCGAAGCTGTCGAGCTGGCTGCCGCGAGTGCCCTTCGGGAAGACGGCAGTGGCGATCGCGATATGGCCCTTCAGCACTCGGGTGAAGCGGTCGCGCATCTCGGCGGTCGGCTCGCCGATGGCGACGGTGCGGGTGATGTCGGTGGTGCCGTCGACATACTGCCCACCGGAGTCGATCAGGTAGAGCTGGCCCGTCTCGAGCTTGCGGTTGGTCTTTTCGCTCGACTTGTAATGGACGATCGCGCCGTTGGGGCCGGCGCCCGAAATGCTTTCGAACGACAGGTCGCGAAGCTCGGGGTTCTCGCGACGCAGGGCTTCCAGGTGATCCGAAGCCTTCAGCTCGTCGATATCGCCCTTGGGCGCTTCCTCTTCGATCCAGTGGAGGAACTTCGAAATAACGGCGCCGTCACGCTCCTGCGCAGCCTTCTGGCCGGAGATTTCGGCAGGGTTCTTGATCGCCTTGGGAAGGATCGTCGGGTCGCGCATCGGCACGACCTTGGCGCCGGCCTTTTCCAGCGCTTCGAAGATGGCGGCGACGGCACGCTCCGGATCGACGACGACGGTCTTATCCTTGAGCTCGGCCAGCGCGGTCTCGAATTCGGCGCGCTCATGGAGCCGGACGCCGTTGCCGAGGTGCTGCCGAACTTCCGGGCCAATCTTCTCCGAAGCGACGAACAAGTCGGAAGTGCCGTCGGCGTGGACGAGCGCATAGGCCAGAGCCACCGGCGTATGGGTGACGTCCGCGCCGCGGATGTTGAAGGCCCAGGCAATCGAGTCGAGCGCCGACAGGACCGCCGCATCGGCGTGCTGCTTCTGAAGCCAGTCGCCGATCTCAGTTCGCTTTTCTGCGGCGGACTTGCCTGCATATTCATCGGGCTGGACGATCAGGTGGGCCTTCGAGGCTTCCGGACGGTCCTTCCAAATCTCGTCGATGGGATTGCGGCCGACCGGCACCAGCTCGGCACCGCGGCTGGCGAGCGCTTCCTTGGCCTTGCCGACCCAGTCGCGCGTGTGCAGCCAGGGATCGTAGCCGATGCGCGCTCCTTCGGGCGCATGCTCCTTGAGCCATTCGTTCGTACTGGTCTCAGGCACCGACTGGTAGCTCCACTCGGTCGGGCTGACCTGGCTGCGGACCTGCAGCGTGTAGCGGCCATCGACGAAGATCGCGGCTTCCTCCGGAAGCACCACGGCCGAGCCGGCCGAGCCCTGGAAGCCGGTCAGCCACGCGAGCCGCTGCGCATAGCTCCCGACATATTCGCTCATATACTCGTCGGTGAGCGGAACGACAAAGCCGTCGAGCTGGTTGGCCTTGAGCTGCTCGCGAAGGGCCTTGAGGCGGTCGGCGTACGTGGACATAGACTAGCTCCCTCGCCTCTCAGCTAGTCTCGGAAGCGCCATTGTTAAAGTCCTAGCGTCGAAGCCTGGCCAGGCCCGGTCCAATTCCGAATCTTCGCGGTGTCGACGCAGTTTTGGGAAGATTCGTGGCCGGTTGCGGGAGAGACGATCGCGTGTGGAGCGGCTCATCGCCGAGCTTATGCGCTCCGAAACGCCGTGTAGGACAGGAAATTTTTGCGGCCCTAATGTCTACTTTCCACCTCTGGCGGGCATTAGACTTCATTCCCGCTCGAAGCCGCAGCTCGCGAAATGCTCGATGCGGCGGGGTGCGATGATCAGGCCGTCCACTCCGGGCGTGTCGAGCACGAAGCGCAGGGCCGCTTCGGCCATCGTCTGCCGTCGCGCCTCGGCCGATTGCCTCAGCCGCTCGATCGCCGCAAATGCTGTCTCGGTCGAATAGCCGGCGCAGACCTCCGGCGCATGTGCGAAGCGGCTGCCCCGCGGGGGTTGCTCGCCCAACCGGTATTTCCCGGTGAGAAAGCCGCCCGCTAACGGGCTGAAGGCCGTGTAGCGCAGGCTGTGCTCGGCACAATAAGGGATCAGCGCCTCCGCATCCGCAGCCGCCAGCAGATTGTACTCGTTCTGCACATATTCGAAGCGCGCGGCGAGAGTTTCGTCCGCGAGCCGCTTCACCTCCTGCACATCGGACAGCGACGCATTGGAGACGCCGAACCGATCGATCTTGCCGGTTTCAACAGCACGCGTCATTGCCGCGAGCGTTTCTTCCAGAGGCGTCACGCGATCGAATTCGTGGATGTAATAGAGGTCGATCCGCTCGACGGCCAACCGCCGTAGCGACTGGTCGAGATGGTATGCGATCTGGGTCCGGCTGAGCGGCGACTCGCCGGGCGGACAGCCGTGCGGATTGCCGACCTTGGTCGCAATCTGCGCGCTTTGGCGGAAGGCGGGGTCCTGGGCGCGAAGCCACTTGCCGAGGATGATTTCGCTCGCTCCGCCGCCGTAGGTGTTGGCGGTGTCGAACCGGCGAAGGCCCACGTGCCGGGCATGATCGAGTAGCCCTAAGCCCTGTTGTTCGCTGTCGCCGGCGCTGCGCAGCCTCGGCGAAGAGCCGATTCCTCCGAAATTGCCGCAGCCGAACCAAATTCGATCGAGATCGCGATCCGTCAGCATCTTACCAGCCTGAACGCACTCTGGCTCCCACGAGCAGCTTCTCCCTTTCCGTTCGCCGTCATCGCGCTAAGAGCGCCGAATGGACAAGCCCGTCGAGATTCCCGCCCCGCCGACAGCCGAACAGCGGCCCTACAACTACGAGCGCCATGGGGTTGCGATCGAGGACCCGTGGCATTGGCTGCGCGACCCGAAATATCCTGATGTCACCGACCCGGACGTGCTCGCCTATCTTCATGCCGAGAACGATTATTTCGAGGGATGGAAGGCGCAGCGCCACGAGCTCATCGACCAGCTGTTCGAGGAGATGAAGGGACGGATCAAGGAGGACGACAGCTCGGTCCCGGTCCGCGACGGCGACTTCCTCTATTGGTGGGCTTATCGGCCGGGCGCGCAGTATCGGACGTGGTATCGGCGGCCCATGGTCGAGAACACAGCCGTTCGTCCTGAGCGGAGTGAGCTGCAGGCGAACGCAGTCGAAGGGCGTTTTGCACCTACGTCAGATCAGCGCCCTTCGACTTCGCTCAGGACGAGCGATGTTGAAGATGGCACGGCGCAAATCATCTTCGACGAGGCGGTTGAGGCCGAAGGGAAGGAATATTTCCGCCTGGGCGCGCTGGAACCGAGCCCGGATGGGAAGCTGCTGGCGACGCTGATCGACGAGAACGGGTCCGAGCGGTTCGAGCTGCGCATCCGCGACATCGCTTCCGGCAAGGACATCGAGACCGTCACCGAGGTCGGCATCGGCCAGCCGGTGTGGACCAGCGACAGCGCCGGAGTCGTCTTCACCGAGGTCAACGATAATTGGCGCAGCTATCGCGCACAGTATCACCGGCTCGGCGACGCGCCCGAAAAGGCGACCACGCTCTACGAAGAGACCGAGGAGCTGGGCTTCAGCGTCGGCGTTGGCAAGTCGCACGACAAGAGCCTGATCCTCGTCGCGACCGGCGACAATGCGACGAGCGAGGTGCGGTTCGTTTCCGCCGACAATCCTTCGCAGCCGCTGACGCTGATCTCGCGGCGCACGCCCAATCGTGAATATCATGTCGATGCGGCGCACGGGAAATTGTGGATCCACACGAACGATGATCATGTGAACTTCCGCCTGGCGGAAGCCGACGTGTCGAATCCGCAAGAGTGGAGGACCGTGATTCCGGGCTCGGATCGCGTTTATCTGACCGGCGTCACCTCCTACCGAGATCATCTCGCGATCAGCAGCCGCGTCGATGGGCTCGACCAACTGACACTGCGCACCTACGCCGGCGAAGAGACGCGCATTCCGTTCGAGGAAGCGAGCTACAGCGCCTTCTTCATGGGCAATCCCGAATATGCGCCGGAAAGCTATCGCGTCGGCTATTCGTCGATGGTCACGCCGATGACGACCTACGATTATCATCCGGAGAGCGGACAGCTCGAGGTCCGCAAGGTGCAGGAAATCCCGAGCGGCTACGATGCTTCGCAATATGCGACCGAGCGGCTGATGATCGATGCGCGCGACGGCGTGAAGGTGCCGGTCTCCGTCGTCTACAAGAAGGGCTTCGAGAAGAACAGCGAAGGCAAGCTGTTCCTCTACGCTTATGGCGCCTACGGCCACGCGATCCCGCCGGTGTTCAACTCGAACCGGATCAGCCTGCTCGACCGCGGCTGGGCCTGCGCCATCGCCCACATCCGCGGCGGCGACGACCTTGGGTACAAGTGGTTCCTCGACGGCAAGCTCACCAAGCGGACCAACACGTTCAACGACTTCGTCGACGTGGCGAAGGGGCTGATCGCGGCGCACTTCACCAAGGCCGGGAACATCGCGATCAACGGCGGGTCCGCGGGCGGCGAGCTGATGGGTGCAGTGGTCAATTCGAACCCCGAGCTGTGGGGCGCGGCCGTCGCCGACGTGCCCTTCGTCGACGTGCTCAACACCATGCTCGACGATACGCTTCCGCTGACGCCCGGCGAATGGCCCGAGTGGGGCAACCCGATCACCGACAAGCACGTGTTCGATTACATGCTGGGCTATTCGCCGTACGACAATGTGAAGCCGCAGGATTACCCGCCGATGCTTATCACCGGCGGGCTGACCGACCCCCGAGTGACCTATTGGGAGCCGGCCAAATGGGCGGCGAAGCTTCGGGCGACGAAGACGGATCAGAATCCGCTCTTCCTGAAGATCAACATGGGCGCGGGCCATGGCGGCAAGTCCGGGCGGTGGGAGAAGCTGCACGAAGTGGCCGAGACCTACGGCTTCATCCTGACGGAGACCGGGATCTAATCTCCCTTCAGGGGAGGGGGACCGCACGGAGTGCGGTGGAGGGGCTTCCTGGAGAGGCTCAGGTGGCCCCTCCACCATCGAATCTTCGTTCAATGGTCCCCCTCCCCTCGAAATCGAGGGGAGGATATAGCCGTCCCATGAACATCCT
>DATMHG010000068.1:0-2905 GCA_035555035.1 Sphingomicrobium sp. | reverse complement strand
GTCAGCAATAATAGCGTTGCGGTCAATGACTTACCAAGCCTTATTCAGAACGTGCACTCCGCTTTGACCGGTATTTCCGGATCCTCAGCGGCGCCGGAGCCGAAGCCGGAGCCCAAGGTTTCAATCCGCTCGTCCGTGAAGCCGGACTACATCGTCTGTCTCGAGGACGGAAAGCGCCTGAAGATGCTGAAGCGGCATCTGATGACGCACTACAATATGACTCCGGACCAATATCGGCAGAAATGGGGACTTTCGACGGACTATCCGATGGTCGCTCCCAATTATGCCGAACAGAGGCGTTCGCTTGCCAAGTCCATCGGCCTTGGGACCAAGCGGAAACGGACTCGCGCGTCGAAATAGCAGGCGTGGCGTGCTGGACGATGCGCGGTCCGGTGCTTAACTTCGGCCCATGACCCGCCAGATCGACATCGAGGCGCTGTGCGCCGATAAGGGCCTGCGGATCACCGAGCAGCGCAAGACCATCGCGCGCGTGCTCGGTGATAGCGAGGATCACCCCGACGTCGAGACTTTGCACGCCCGTGCGGCGGCGGTCGATCCGAACATCTCGATCGCTACCGTTTATCGGACGGTCCGGCTGTTCGAAGAGGCCGGCATCCTCGAGCGTCACGAATTCGGCGACGGCCGCTCGCGCTATGAAGCAGCGTCGGAGACTCACCACGATCATCTGATCGACGTCGAGACTGGCAACGTCATCGAGTTCGCCGATGACGAGCTCGAAGCTTTGCAAAAGCGGATTGCCGAGAAGCTCGGCTTCCGCCTCGTCGATCATCGTATGGAGCTTTACGGCGTCTCGCTCAGCCGCGATCGCTAAGCCCACCAAGGTGCGCCTGAACGCCCGTGCGACGGTGCGCATCGCGGGGCTGGCTCTCCTTTTTGCAATTGTTGCGCCTGTGCACGTTGCCACGAAGCTGCTGCTTGGCCACTCGCAGTGGCCGCATCGCTTCCTCGCCGGGGCCGGGTGGGTCATCGGCCTTCGCGTGAAGGTGCTTGGCAGGCGTGTTTCGCGGCACAGCCTGCTCATTTCCAACCACACGAGCTGGCTCGACATCGTGATCCTCGGCGGATCGCTGAACAGTGCGTTCGTTTCCAAGGACGACCTCGGCCATGGCTTCCTGCATTGGCTCGCCGACCAGAACGGCACGATCTACGTGAAGCGGAGCCACGTCAAAGGCGCCAAGGACCAGGCGATCGCGCTAGCCAGGGCGCTGGAGCGCGACAAGCCGGTCACGGTCTTCCCGGAGGGCACGACCGGGCCCGGTACCCACCTCCTGCCCTTCCGATCGACCTTGCTCGAGGCGGCGAACTACGCTGCGAAGGACGTCAGCGTGCGCCCGATCGCGGTCGAATATGGCGACGCGATCGGCGATATCGCCTGGTTCGAAGAGACCGGCATGGAGAACGTGCTGCGAGTCCTCGGACGCAAAGGAACGCTGCCCATCAGCGTCCACGCGCTTGCGCCGCTCGAGCGCACTGGCGACCGCAAGCGCCTCTGTGCCGAGGCGCGGGACGCAATCGCCGACACGCTCGGCTTCAAGTTGCACGCCCACTCGCCTATAGCCGCGAGCGGATGACTCCCAAGACTTTCAAAATCAAAAGCTTCGGCTGCCAGATGAACGTTTATGACGGCGAGCGGATGGCCGAATTGCTCGGCGAGCAGGGCATGAGCGCCGCCGCCGAAGGCGAGGACGCAGACCTCGTTGTGCTCAACACCTGTCACATCCGCGAGAAAGCGGCCGAGAAGGCCTATTCCGACATCGGCCGCCTCAAGCGGGAGGACGGCTCGAAGCCGCTGATCGTGCTCGCCGGCTGTGTCGCCCAGGCCGAAGGCGCGGAGGCGAAACGCCGCTCGCAACTGATCGACATCGTCGTCGGCCCGCAGGCTTATCACCGGCTGCCGGAGATGGTGCGGGGAGCGAACAGTGGAGCACGCCCCGTCGACACGGACCTGCCGCCACTCAGCAAGTTCGCCGCGTTCCCGCAGCGGCGCCGCGCCAATCCGAGTGCCTTCCTCACTGTCCAGGAAGGCTGCGACAAATTCTGCACTTATTGCGTGGTGCCCTACACGCGGGGAGCGGAGATCTCCCGCCCTTGGAACGACGTCGTCCGGGAGGCCCATGACCTTGTCGATGCAGGCGCGCGCGAGATCGTCCTGCTCGGGCAGAACGTTAATGCCTGGAGCGAGGGCGACCGAGGTCTCGCCGACCTGATCCGGACACTGGCGAAGATCGATGGACTGGAGCGTATCCGCTACACGACTAGCCACCCGGCGGACATGACCGACGCGCTGATCGCCGCACACGGCGATGTCGAGAAGCTCATGCCCTATCTCCATCTTCCAGTGCAGTCCGGCAGCAACCGCACCCTCAAGGCGATGAACCGCAGCCACACCGCGGAAACATACCTGGCTATTCTCGAGAAGATGCGCGGCGCCCGTCCGGATATCGCCCTTTCGGGCGACTTCATCGTCGGCTTCCCCAGCGAAACGGAAGAGGACTTCGAGGCCACGCTGCGGATCGTCGACGAAGTACGCTACGCCTCGGCTTACTCGTTCAAATATAGCGCCCGTCCAGGCACTCCCGCCGCAGTCATGGCGGACCAGATTCCCCGTGAAATCATGGACGACCGCCTCCAGCGCCTGCAGGAGCGGATCAATGCCCACCAGCTGGCGTTCAACCGCTCGAAGGTGGGCTGCGACACGCAAATCCTGATTGAGCGAAAGGGCAAGCTGCGGGGCCAGATGGTCGGCCGCTCCCCCTGGCTGCAGTCCGTGCACCTCGAAACGGATGCCCAGCCCGGCGACATCCTCAACGTCACCCTCATCGCCGCTGGCCCGAACAGCATGAACGGCGCCGCTCGCCAGAAACCTGCCCTGAGCTTCGTCGAA
>DATMHG010000067.1:0-3077 GCA_035555035.1 Sphingomicrobium sp. | reverse complement strand
CCTGGCCCTTGCCGCGGAGGAACGGCGGCACCTTGTCCTCCACGCTCGCGGTGCACAGCACGCGCGTGTCGCCGAAGCTGACGAGGCAGGAGCCTTCGGCATGCCGGGTGAAGCCGGGCTCGAATTTCAATTCACGCATTTGGTCGGGTGCGCGTCCGGACGGGCGCATTCGGCTGGTCTCCTGATGCTGGTTCGCGGCGGTCCCTAGACCGGCAAACGCATCAATCCTAGATCAGACGCATGGCCCAGCCGATTGGAGAGTTGACGGACCGGATGCGGGATATCTTCGGCCTTGTGGTCGAGGCCTATCTGGAACGCGGCCTGCCAATTGGTTCGAAGACGCTCACCGGTTCGATCAACCTGTCGCCCGCTTCGATCCGTGGCGTGATGCAGGAGCTGGAGGAGCGCGGGCTTCTCACCCATCCGCATACCTCCGCCGGCCGAATTCCTACCGAGAGCGGACTCCGTCTGTTCGTCGATGGGATCATGCAGGCCGCGGCGCCCGATCCGCGCGAGCGGCGCGAGATCGAACGCCAGATCGTTCGCGACCAGCCGATCGAGGATGCGCTTGCGGCGGCCTCCGCGGCGCTGTCGGGGCTTTCGCATGCAGCCGGGGTGGTCCTTGCGCCGAAGCATGAGATGCGCCTGCGACAGTTCAATTTCGTGCCACTCGGTGAGACTCGTGCGCTTGCGGTGCTCGTCGGAGCGGACGGAACCGTCGAGAACCGAATCGTCTCGCTCGACGCTGGTACGACGCCATCTGCTTTGCTTGAGGTTTCGAACTTCGTGAATTCGCGTCTTGCGGGCCTGACGCTTGCCGAAGCCGAAGCCCGGCTCCGGGCCGAGATCCTCGAGCGCAAGGAAGCGATCGACGCGGCTGCAGCAGAGCTGGTCGCCTCCGGACTTGCCGCCTGGAGCCAGGATCATGTCCGCCGTCCGGTCCTCATCGTCCGGGGTCATGCCAATCTCATCGACGAGACCGCCGCCGAGGACCTCGACCGGGTTCGCCGCCTGCTCGACGAACTCGAGGAAGCGCAGGAGATTGCGCGGCTGCTCGAAGGCGCGCGCGACGCTCCAGGATGCCGAATCTTCATCGGCTCCGAGAACCGGATGTTTGCTCTCTCCGGCTCGTCGGTCATTGCGGCGCCCTATCGCGGGAGCCAGGGCGAGGTCGTCGGCGTTGTGGGGGTGATCGGCCCGACGCGGTTGAACTATGCCCGCGTGGTGCCCATGGTGGATTTCACAGCGAAAGCACTGACGAGATTGATGGCATGACCGAGGCGACGAAGGACGAAGACGAGCTTCACGAGGAGGCTGACGAGCTCCGCAAGGAGACGGCGGAAGGTGCGCCCGAGGTCGCCGAGCACGATCATCTCAGCGATCTGGAAAGGCAGCTCGAGGAGGCGAAGAAGAACGCGCTCTACGCGGCCGCGGAGGCGCAGAACGTCCGCCGGCGCCTGGAGGCGGAGCTGAAGCAGGCAACCAGTTATGCGGCTGCGGGTTTCGCGCGCGACATGCTCGCGATCAAGGATCATCTCGACCGAGCGCTTGCCGCGGTCTCCGACGAGCTGCGCGCCGACAAGGTTGCCAGTCAGTTCCTGGCCGGAATCGAATCTACGTCGCGCGAACTGGATGCGGTTTTCGCGCGGCACGGCGTCACCCGCATCCCGGCGAAAGGCGAAAAGCTCGACCCGCACCGCCACCAGGCGATGGTCGAGCTTCCCAGCGACGCGGAGCCCGGTACGATCGTCGAGGAAATGCAGCCGGGCTACATGATCAAGGACCGGCTGCTGCGGCCCGCGCTCGTCGGAGTGGCGAAGAAGCCGGACTAAACGCTCCTCCCCATCGCTGCGCGACAGGGAGGAGCTTTTTCAATGCACTTCGCGGTGGTGGACCTCGCTTTTGCTGGCGAGGCTGAACCGCGGCTCCGGCTCGACTGACCCGCTGAGGCGTGCGGCGGCATAGCGGCCCACTTCCGGCCCATGCTTGAATCCGTGGCCGGAACCGCCTCCGACCAGCAGCACATTGCTAAGCCGCGGGTGGAAGTCGATCAGGAAATCGCCGTTGGAACTATTCTCGTACTGGCAGACCCGCGCCTCGGTGAGCGGGGCGCCTTTGAGCAGCGGGAAGCGGCGGTCGCGATACGCGACGATCTCGGCGAGTGCGGCCTCGGTCGGTCGGCGGCTTTGGGTGTCGGGATCGACCGACACGCCGTGTGCGTCATGCGCAAATTTGAGCCCGCGCGTCTCGAGGTCCGGGAAGCCGTAGAAAATGTCGCCGCCGTTGAAATCGGCCCAGCCGGGCATCACGCCCGGCGAGAAGCGGCGGTCGCCGGCCGGCGGTGCAAAGAAAAACACTTCCTGTCGGGTCGGCTGGATCTTCGGTCCGATGACGTCGGGGAAAAGCTTCGGAAGCCACGGCCCGGCTGCGAACACGAACCGGTCCGCGCCGATTTGCTCGCCCGAGGAAAGGCGCATCGAACTCAGGCGGTCTCTACCCGACGGCGGCTCCGCAAAGCCTTTGACGTAGGTCCCGCCCGCCTTGACGAAGCGATCGGCGAGCGTGAGCACCGACCGCCGCGCCATCAGGGCTCCGAAGTCGGGCTCGTAAAGGCCGACGGTGATTCCGTCGAAGTCGATCATCGGGAACCGACGCGCCATCTCGGCCCGGGTGAGCACGTCGGTTGCAAGTCCCAGCTTCTTATGGGCGACAATGCTTTCGCGGACGTACGGCTCCTCGGTCGGGAAGAAGAACAGGATACCGGTGGGAATGAAGATCGGGAGTCCGGAGAGCGCGCTGAGTGCCTTCCACTGCGGCAGCGATTGCATCGCCATCCGAGTGTAGATCGCATCCTTGCCGTAGGCCGCCCGAGTTAAACGGGATTCACCCCCGGAGGAGGCCCGGCTGTGCGCCGGTCCCCACGCATCGATCAAAGTAACCCTGTGACCCTGCTGCTGCAGGTGATGGGCGGTCCACGCCCCGAACACGCCCGCGCCAACAACAGCCACATGGTCTTTCATGCCGCGCTTGTAGGTTTTCGCGACCGCTGGCGAAACGGCAGCGCCGCCCGCCCCGAT
>DATMHG010000066.1:0-2647 GCA_035555035.1 Sphingomicrobium sp. | reverse complement strand
ATAGGAGTGAGCCGATGTCGATTACCGCCGAGCGCAAGCAAGCGCTGATCAAGGAGCATGCCCAGGGCAAAAGCGACACGGGTTCGCCCGAGGTGCAGGTCGCAATCCTGACGGAGCGCATCAACAACCTGACCCAGCACTTCAAGAGCCACGCGAAGGACAACCATTCCCGCCGCGGCCTTCAGATTCTCGTCAATCAGCGCCGTTCGCTTCTGGACTATCTGCGTCGCAAGGACGAGCAGCGCTACACCGACCTGATCGCCAAGCTCGGACTTCGGAAATAACGCAAGCGGCCCCCCGCAGGGGGGCTGCTTCGCATATGTCAGTCCCGCAATTCGGCGGGGCGCAATGGGGCTTTAAGCGCCCCGAACCGCAGCAGGCCGGCTAGCCTGCGCCAGCTGTCCCGCCGGCATCCGGCCCGCGGGTGAAGGAAAGCAAATGTTCAATACGAAAACAGTCGAAATCGAGTGGGGGGACAAGACCCTCAAGCTCGAAACGGGCCGCATTGCCCGTCAGGCCGACGGCGCGGTGCTCGCGACGCTCGGCGAAACCGTGGTGCTGTGCGCAGTCACCGCGGCAAAGTCGGTCAAGCCGGGCCAGGATTTCTTCCCGCTGACCGTCCACTATCAGGAGAAATTCTCCGCTGCCGGCCGGATTCCCGGCGGCTTCTTCAAGCGCGAGCGCGGAGCGACCGAGAAGGAAACGCTCACCAGCCGCCTCATCGACCGCCCGATCCGCCCGCTCTTCCCCGAGGGCTTCTACAACGAGATCCTCGTGATCGCGCAGGTGCTTAGCTACGACGGCGAGAACGAGCCCGACATCCTCGCGATGATCGCCGCGTCCGCAGCGCTTACGCTGAGCGGCGTGCCCTTCATGGGCCCGATCGGCGCCGCCCGCGTCGGCTTCTCGAATGAAGGCGAGTACATCCTCAACCCGACCCAGGCGCAGATCGCCGAAGGCCGCCTCGACCTGGTCGTCGCCGGCACCCGCGACGCGGTGATGATGGTCGAATCCGAGGCCAAGGAGCTCTCCGAGGAGGAGATGCTCGGCGCGGTCATGTTCGCGCACAAGTCGATGCAGCCGGTGATCGAAGCGATCATCAAGCTCGCCGAGCAGGCCGCCAAGGAACCGTGGGAGCTCGCCGCTTCGGCCGACAAGGAGACGATCAAGAAGCAGCTCAAGGACCTCATCGGCGCCGACATCGACGCCGCCTACAAGCTGACCAACAAGCAGGAGCGCCAGAACGCGCTCGCCGCTGCGCGCGAAAAGGCCGCGGCCGCCTTCGCCGAGGCGGACCCGCAGGAGCAGCTCGTCGCCTCCAAGCTCGTCAAGAGCATCGAGGCCGACATCGTCCGCGGCGCGATCCTCCACGAGGGCCGCCGCATCGACGGCCGCGACACCAAGACCGTGCGCCCGATCGAGGCGGTCGCCGGAATCCTTCCGCGCACCCACGGCTCGGCGCTGTTCACCCGCGGCGAGACGCAGGCGATCGTCACCACCACGCTCGGCACCAAGGAAGCCGAGCAGATGATCGATGGGCTGGAGGGCCTCTCCTACCAGCGCTTCATGCTGCACTATAACTTCCCGCCCTACTCTGTCGGTGAAGTCGGGCGCTTCGGCGCTCCGGGGCGGCGCGAGGTCGGCCACGGCAAGCTCGCCTGGCGCGCGCTTCACCCGATGCTGCCGAGCGCGGAGGACTTTCCGTACACGATCCGCGTCCTCTCCGACATTACCGAGTCCAACGGCTCCTCGTCGATGGCGACGGTGTGCGGCGGCAGCCTCGCGCTGATGGACGCCGGCGTTCCGCTTAAAAGCCCGGTCGCCGGCATCGCCATGGGCCTGATCCTCGAAGGCAAGGACTTCGCGGTGATCAGCGACATTCTCGGCGACGAGGACCATTTGGGCGACATGGACTTCAAGGTCGCCGGGACCAGCAACGGCGTCACCTCGCTGCAGATGGACATCAAGGTCCGCGGCATCACCGAGGAGATCATGCGCACCGCGCTCGCCCAGGCGAAGGACGGCCGCGCCCACATCCTCGGCGAGATGGCCAAGGCGCTGGGCGAAGTCCGCTCCGAGCTGTCGGCCCACGCGCCGCGGATCGAGACGATGCAGATCCCCAAGGACAAGATCCGCGAGGTGATCGGCACGGGCGGCAAGGTGATCCGGGAGATCGTCGCGACCACCGGCGCCAAGGTCGACATCGACGACGAGGGCGTGATCAAGATCGCGTCCGCCGACCTCACGCAGATCGAGGCGGCCCGCAACTGGATCCGCGGCATCGTCGCGGAGCCGGAGCCCGGCACCATCTACACCGGCAAGGTGGCGAGCATCGTCGATTTCGGCGCGTTCGTGACCTTCATGCCCGGCAAGGACGGGCTGGTCCACGTCTCGGAAATCAAGAACGAGCGCGTCGAGAACGTCCGCGACGTCCTCTCCGAAGGCCAGGAAGTGAAGGTCAAGCTGCTCGAGGTCGATCCGCGCGGCAAGGTCCGCCTGTCGATGCGCCTGGTCGATCAGGAGACCGGCGAGGAGCTGCCCGACACGCGTCCCCCGCGCGAACCGCGCGGTGACCGTGAAGGCGGCGGACGCGGCGATCGTGGCGACCGTGGTGACCGCCATCGGGGCGGCCGCGGACGTGACGATC
>DATMHG010000065.1:0-11795 GCA_035555035.1 Sphingomicrobium sp. | reverse complement strand
GCTGACCTGCTGCGCCTCGATCGGAAGGCCGGTCGCAGGCGAGTAGGGAATGCCGACGCGCGCCCACAGCAGGCGGAGATAGTCGTAGATCTCGGTGACGGTTGCGACGGTCGAGCGCGGGTTGCGCGACGTCGTCTTCTGCTCGATCGAGATGGCCGGCGACAGGCCGTCGATATGCTCGACGTCCGGTTTCTGCATCATCTCGAGGAACTGCCGCGCGTAGGCGGAGAGGGACTCGACGTAGCGGCGCTGCCCTTCCGCGTAGATGGTGTCGAAGGCAAGGCTCGACTTGCCGGAACCGCTGAGCCCGGTGATGACCGTCAGGCTCTCGCGCGGAATGTCCACGTCGATGCCCTTGAGATTGTGCTCGCGCGCCCCGCGAACGGAAATATGGGTCAGCATCGGTCGGCTTCGTTCCGTTTATGTTCCAGTCTAGCGTGAGGCGCCGCGGGAGGTCAACGCGGCTTCAGCAATATGGGTGCGCCTCGTGCCGATTGCCAGCGGTTGGCACGGGTAGCGGGCGGTGTAATGTGTGCAGCTCACGTCTTGTGCGGGGTTCGGATGAGCGAAGCGCCGGTCGAAGCGAGTGTCGATGACGTGCGGCCGGTGCCGCGACGGACGGGTCGCAAGCATTTTGACGTTGCTGTCTCGCTGTCGGCGATCTTCATTTCGGCGGTGTCGCTCTACACTGCCATTCAGAACGGGAGGACCGAGCGGCAGCTTGTCGCGGCGGATGTCTGGCCATTCCCCCGTGCCATTCTCAGCGGTGGATGGGACAGCAAGAACTCGATTGTGGTAGGCGTCGCCAATGCGGGGGTCGGCCCGGCGAAGATCCGCAGCTTCGAGATGTTCTACCGCGGTCAGCCGGTGCGCTCGGGGCTCGACCTGCTGCGCAAATGCTGTGGTCTCGGGTCCGGACCCGGCGCGGCTAATGCTCAGCTCCCGGGCGGCCATTATTACTCCGTCATCGATGAAACGGTTTTGCGGCCCGCCGAAGACAATGCCGTGCTTCGGGTAACGCCGTCCCAATCGGCGCCGGGCGTGACCGATCGTCTCAAGACTTACCAGGTGCTCTCGCAGATCACTTTCCGGGTCTGCTACTGCTCCGTCCTGGACCAGTGCTGGGTCAGCAATCTGCGCAGCACGCACACGCAGCCTGTCGGCGAATGCACTCCGCCCGAGCATCCTTACGATCCGAACGGACGCTAGGCCGGCGAATAGTTCGTCGATGCCTGCCTGACGCTTGTCGATGGGCGCGCTGGACTCTTGGGCACATCTGTCCCAAGTAGCGCTATCTCATTGTAAGGGCGGGGAATTCATGAGGAATATCAACAAGAACGCGTTTGTGTGCGCGGCTTTGGCGGTGCTTGTGGCTTCGACGGCGATGGCCGTCACGACTGCAAATGCGCAGACGACTCAGGCAGCGGCGACTGCGACAGTCACGCCGGCGAAGCCGCATCTCGGCACGTGGGGCGTCGACCTCACCGCGCGCGACACTTCGGTGAAGCCCGGCGACGACTTCCAGAAATATGCTTCGGGCAATTGGCTCGCGAAAACCGACATCCCTGCGGACAAGCCGTCGGTCGGTTCGTTCTACGAAGTGTTCGACCTCACCCAGGACCAGATGAAGGAGCTGGTCACCAGCGCTCCGGCGAGCAGTGAGTACGGCGCCCTCTACAAGAGCTTCATGGACGAGGGTCGCGTCGAGCAGCTCGGTTTGACGCCGCTGAAGCCGGACCTCGCCAAGATCGCGGCGATCAAGACCAAGGCCGAGTTCGCGCGGGACATGGGCACCACCGACGGCAGCTTCGGAAGCTCGATCTTCGCTTACGATCTCGAGCCCGATACGGCCGACGCGAAGATGAACTCGCTCTACCTCTACCAGGCGGGCATCGGCATGCCGAACCGCGATTATTATCTGAAGCCCGAGTTCAAGAAGCAGCGCGACGCCTACCGCGCCTATCTCGAGCGCACCTTCAAGACGATCGGGCAGGCCAATCCGGCGACCGCCGCGGACCGCGTCCTCGCCTTCGAGACGGCCATTGCGAAGGTGAGCTGGCCGAGCGCGGACCGGCGCGACATCGACAAGACCAACAATCCGATGAGCAGCGCTGAGCTTACGAAGTATGCTCCCGGCCTCGACTGGGCAGCCTTCTTCGCCGGCGCGAAGATCCCGCCGCAGAAGCGCATCATCGTCAACGAGAATACCGGCATTCGCGCGATCGCAGCGGTCTATGCCAAGACGCCGCTCTCCACGCTCAAGGAGTGGGAAGCGTTCCACACGGCCGACCAGGCCTCGCCCTACCTCAACAAGGCGATGGTCGACAGCCGCTTCGACTATACCAAGACGATCAGCGGCGTGACCGAGCAGCGGCCGCGCTGGAAGCGGGCGGTGAGCCTCGTCGACGGTTCGCTCGGCGAGCTGGTGGGCCAGGACTATGTCGCGAAATATTTCCCGCCCTCTTCGAAGGCGAAGATGGTCGAGCTGGTGGCCAATCTGAAGACGGCGATGGCCGACCGCATCGAGCACAACAGCTGGATGAGCGAGGCGACCAAGAAGGCCGCGGTCGAGAAGCTCGCCAAGATGGACGTGATGGTCGGCTATCCCGACAAGTTCCGCGACTACAGCAAGCTCGAGATCCGGCCCGACGACCTCTACGGCAATGTGCAGCGCGCCCAGCGCTTCAACGCCGATTACGACATGGAGGATCTCGACAAGCCGGTGAATCACAAGAAGTGGGGGATGAACCCGCAGACGGTGAACGCCTACAACGGCGGGGGCGAGAACAAGATCGTCTTCCCGGCCGGAATCCTGCAGCCGCCCTTCTTCGATCCGAACGCCGACGACGCGGTCAATTACGGCGCGATCGGCGCGGTGATCGGCCACGAGATCAGCCACGGCTTCGACGACCAGGGCCGCAAGTTCGACGAGAACGGCAACGTTCGCGACTGGTGGACGGCCGAGGACGGCAAGCGCTTCGATGCCGAAGCGACGATCTTCGGCGATCAATATGCCAAGTTCGAAGCGGCGCCCGGTGCGTTCGTGAACCCGAAGCTGACGATGGGCGAGAATATCGCCGACTTCGCCGGCATTCAGGTCGCGCTCGACGCCTATCACCATTCGCTCGGTGGCAAGCCGTCTCCGGTGATCGACGGCCTCACCGGCGAGCAGCGCTTCTTCCTCGCTTACGCCCAGGTGTGGCGCGAGAAGCAGCGCGAGGATGCGCTCCGTAGCCAAGTGACCAGCGACCCGCACAGCCCCGGCCGGTTCCGGGTGTGGGGCCCACTGCGCAACGTCGATGCGTGGTACAAGGCGTTCGGGATCACGCCCGACAACGCGATGTACATCCCGCCGGAGAAGCGCGCGCGCATCTGGTGAGGCTGGCCGGAAAGAAATGAGGAGGGAGCCGCTTTCGGGCGGCTCCCTTTTTTCTATCTGCGTTTATCCGAGTTGATAGCCTGCGACCTCTTCATAATGGGCGCCATGCCGAGAGAGGCGGCTTTCGAAGAGGGTGAAGGCGTCTACCTCGAACGACTCCGACGCGAGACTGCGTTTGCGGTCGAGAAAGTCGGCGATTTCGCGGGAGCGGCGGCCTTTCCAGCGGGCGAGGGTGATATGCGGGTGGAATGCGCGGTGCTCGGGCTCGAGGCCGACCTGCTGACAGGCGCGCTCGATCTTTGAGGCGAGGGCGGTGACGGGCTCCTTCGGCTCGACGGCCGCCCATAAAGCGCCGCCATTGCGCTGCTCGAAACGGCCGACGCCGCTCACCCGGATCGAGAAGGGGTCAGCACGGATTCGCGCGAGGCTGTTGGCGAGGTCTTCGGCAACGGGACGATCGACCTCGCCGACGAAGCGCAAGGTCAGGTGGAGCTGCTCGTCGTCCTGCCAGCGGAAATCGGGGCTGTCGTCCATCGCGTCGATGAGCAGGTCGCGGATGTGCTCGGGCGGCAGGATGGCGACGAACAGGCGATGCATGGGCCGGCGCTTGCACACCAACCGGCTTAGGCGCAAATTCGCGGCAACGGGGGTGCTGCAATGGCGAACCTGTTCCTGAGCTATGCCCGAGAAGATGAAGCGCGGGTGCGGCCGCTCGCCGCCGTACTCGAACGGGCCGGGCATTGCCTCTGGTGGGACCAGCAAATCGCGGGCGGGCGCGAATTCAACGCGGAAATAGAGAAGGCTCTCGGCAATGCGGAGGCGGTCATCGTCGCATGGACCGAAGCGTCAGTGCATTCCGCGTGGGTGCGCGACGAAGCGGCGACGGCTCGGGACGGTGGCCTGCTCATCCCGGTGAGCCTCGACGGTGCACAGCCGCCGCTCGGCTTTCGCCAGTATCACACGATCGACCTGTCGCGATGGACGGGACGTCCGGATTCAAAGCTGCTCGAGCCCCTCAGGAGCGCTATCGCAGAGCATTTGGGAGAGAGGCCGGAGCGCGCGCCGATCTCCCCGGTCCGGTCCACCCGAACGCGGCACCTGGCATTCGCGGCTGCGGCGGTGCTGTTGCTTCTCGTTGGCGGATTGTTTCTGTTCTTCACGACGGGCCGGGCCTCGGCCGCAGTGACACCGAAGGTCGCGCTGGGACAGTTCACTTTGCTGTCGCCGAACCTGCCGCCACAGCTGCGGCAGACGATGAACGACGAGATCCTCGCTGCCTTCGGATCCGAGCATGCCGTATCGGTCGTGACGGGCGGCAACGCCTCAGCGCCATTCCTGCTCGATGGAAGCGTTCAAAAGCTGGGCGATGGCCTGCGATTCACGGTCAACCTCAAGAACACGCGCTCCGGCGGGCTGGTCTGGAGCCACGCATTCGACCGGGCAGCGGAAGATTCGCTCGCTCCGCGGCAGGTCGCGGTCGCCGCGACGCAGGTCGTGCGCTGCGGGATCTGGGGAGCATCCGCGTACGGCAAGCCGATGAGCGACCAGGGGCTGTCGCTCTATATCGACTGGTGCAACGAATATTGGGGCGGAACGCAGGACGAGGACCGCATGCTCGATGCCGCGCGCCGGGTGACTGCGGCCTTGCCCGACTTCTCCTTCGCCTGGTCGGCGCTGGCCCTTTCGGCGGTACCCGTCAGCCATCGCGAAGGCTATGCCGATGCCGCTGAGGTCGGGCGCGAGGGATGGGCCGCGGCCGAAAAGGCAATCAAGCTCGATCGCCGGAATCCGGAAGGCTACATGGCCGAGGCCGGGCTGCTGCCGACGAGCCGGTTTGCCGATCGGGAGGCGCTGCTTCGCAAGGCGATCAGCGTGCGGCCAACCGAGTGCGGGTGCGAGCGGCAGGCGTACGGCGACTTCCTGATCTCGGTCGGAAGGAACGAGGAGGCGGTCGATCAATACGACCGCGCCCGAGCGATGATGCCGACGGCGCCAATGGCCAACGTTCGATTGGCGCAGTCACTGCACCTGACCGGCCGGCACGAGGAAGCGCAGCAGATCATCTCCAACATGCTGAGCACCTGGCCCGACGCCGAAATCGTGCGCGTGCTGCAGGTCAAATCCGCGTTTTGGACGGGCGCCTATGCAGACGCGATCCCCTCGCTCCAGACGCCCGAGCTGCACCTCGTCGACCCGGAGCGACAAGCGCTGCTGCACAGCCTTCAGGCGCTGCAGCGGAAAGACGGCGCGATGACGTCGCGGGCCGCGTCCGAACTGAGCGCGCTTGCGGCGGACCCGCGCCGGAACGATCGCCTGATCGTTGCCGGCCTTGCCGCGTTGAAGGATGATTCCGCGGCGCTTGGGGCGGCGAACTCGCTCGTGCGGGCGCGCGGCCCTGCTCTCGCCGACGTACTGTTCGAGCCGAACCTCGCAGCGGCCCGAGCGAGCCCGCAATATGCCGAGTTGGTGCGCTCGCTCGGTCTTGCTCGCTACTGGCAATCGAGCGGACGTTTGCCGGACATCTGCGAAGGCGCGGGTGCACCGGCATTTTGCACTTCAGCAGGAGGGCAAGGATCATGAAGAAGCTCTGTTGCGCGATGCTGCTGCTCGCGGCCTGTTCGCAGCACCGGCAGCCTCAGGCGCCGCTACCGCACCACGAGCCCGTCGCGATAGCCGCTGCGATGCCGTCTTCCGGGCAATCGAAGACACCGCTCTGGATTCCTATTCCCAAGGACAAGGCGCAGCTGCAGCGCCTGTTGGCCATGGGCTACAAGATCCACGAGGATCACCTGCACGCGCCGGGCGTCACCAGTTGTCCGAAGATGAGCGAAAATCCCGTTCAATAGACGGCGGGAGTTCCAATGACGCGTTCGCGGTGGCACAGTCGTTGCCGCGAACGGGGGCATCAATGAGCGGCAAGTCCAGGCTCACTGAAGAGCAATACGAAGAGCTCCTCAAGCCGATGGGCAAGGAGCTCAGCGCGATGGCGCGGTGGGTATCCGAAACCCAGCAGCGCATGGTGGTCGTGTTCGAAGGCCGCGACACCGCCGGAAAGGGCGGCTCGATCGACATGTTCGCGCGCCTGCTCAATCCCCGCCAGTGCAAGATCGTCGCTCTGCCGAGCCCGAACGAGCGCGAGCGTACGCAATGGTATTTCCAGCGCTACGTCGAGCATTTCCCCGCGGAAGGCGAGATCGTTCTGTTCGACCGCAGCTGGTACAATCGCGCGGGCGTCGAGCGAGTGATGGATTTCTGCACCCCCGAGGAGACGGAAGCCTTCCTGAACGCGGTGCCCGAGTTCGAGCGGCAGTTCACCGACGACGGGATCCTGTTCTTCAAATATTGGCTGTGCTGCGACCAGGAAGTGCAGGAGGTGCGCTTCCTCAACCGGCTGGAGAATCCGACCAAGCGGTGGAAGCTGTCGCCGATCGATATCAAGGCGCGATCGCATTACGACGATTACACCGATGCGCGCGAGCGCATGCTGAGGCGAACGCACACCGAGTTCGCCCCGTGGACCCTGGTCGATTTCAACGACCAGCCGCTCGGGCGGCTTACATTGCTGCGCGACCTCCTCGACCGCGTGCCCGATACCGAGCTTCCGCTCGACGAGATCCCATGGCCGCCGCTTCCGCACGAAGCGCTCAAAGAGCGCTACACCGTGCTCGAGCCGATCCCGTCATACGACGTGCCGCACGGGCATCACCATGCACACAAGCATCACGTGCACTGACGCCGCTTTGCACTGGGCCGATCATCGCGTAGGCTGATGCTGCTGCGCTTGTTCTAAAGGGGGCGGGAATGCGCGCGAGAAAGCTCTTGCTACAACTGACGGCGTACTACGTCGTGATCGGCGTCATCGTATTCGCCGCGATCAGGATCTGGCCGGCCATCACGGGCTGGCTGCCGATCGGAGGGGCCGAGCAACTCATCGCCGCGCCCGCGAAGAACCCGCTTCATGCGGCCGAGGCGGCGCGTTCGGCGCATGTCTACAATCTCGGGCAAAGCCTGTTCTGGCTCACGGTCGCGATCATTGGCGCGCTATTGACCTCGCTTCCGGTGAGCTGGGTCTACATGGGGATCCGCAACGACGAGGAATATGACCAGTCGCTGATCAACACGATCCTGGTGCTGCCGATGGTCGTCACCGGCATCGTCATCATCGTCCAGAACTCGCTCGCTTTGGCGTTCTCGCTCGCCGGAATCGCGGGCGCGGTGCGGTTCCGCAATTCACTCAAGAGCTCGGGCGACGCGCTGTTCATCCTGCTTGCGGTCGCGATCGGCCTGTCCGCCGGAATCGGCGCAGTCGAACTCGCCGCGCTCGTGACCATCGCGTTCAACTACACGTTCGTTGCCCTATGGATGAGCGAATATGGCGAGCGTGCGGGGATGAAGCGCTACATGAGCGACTATAATCCCGCGACCCACCCGGACGCAGTGGCGGTCGCCGCGGTCGTCGTGGAGGGCGAGAAGAAAAGCTAGACGCAGCTCTTCAGCACCTTGGAGCCAAGCGTGGCGTCCGAAGCGATGTCGGCGAAGAAGTCGTTCAAATAAGCGGCTGCGCGGGCCTGCGTTCGCGGATCGAGCCCGGGCACCTGGGTGAGCACCGCGAGCATTTGCGGCCGCTCGGCGTTCATCTGGTGGGCGACGGCGAGCGCATCAGGGTTGTGCACGCAATAGCCGCGATAAAGACGGTCCTTGACGCTTGCGATGTCGAGCTCGGCCGGCGGCGCCGCATAGGGCGTGTCGACATATCCCGAGAAGTCGAAGTCGTAGGGAACCGGGATCGTCTGACCGGGCGCCAGCGGGCCGATCAGCTCGGCATTGTGGCAGCAGTCCTTGCCCACCGGCCCCGCGCGCATCGACCAGTCGTGATTGCCGATCATGTCCTGGAACAGAGCGTAGCGGGCGGCATCGGATGGGCTGAGATCGGCGAGCGGAATCCGCTCGGGACCATGCGACGGCCGCATGCCGTTGCGGTGGGCGAGGTCGCTCAGCTCCTCGAGGAAGAAACCGATGCGCGAGATGATCGGGCGGCCGCTTTCGTCGCGATAGTCGACGTCGGCGAGCCTCGCCTTGAAACTGTGCGGGGTCAGCAGGTTGTACATGCCGTAGGCCGCATATTCGAGCAGCACATATTGCTGGAATGACGCCGAGTTGCGGCAGTGGGTGATGAGCTTGAGCTTCTTCTGCCCGGCGAAGATCGAGGTCGGAGGCGGGGGAGCGGTGAACTCGACGCGGAGTGGCGGGAAATCGCAGACTTCGGAAGTCCGGCGAGTAATGCCGCGCAGCTGGAGCGTGATCGGCAGGCGTTGGCCGCTCGGGTCGACCAGGGTGCCGGCGATCCTGTCCTCGTTCGAGCGGTTGCGGACGAGACTATTGAGCGGCGCCTGAATGACCAGGTGGATCTTGTCGGACGAAGCGAACAGCGGCTTTTCGCCGGCTGCCTGGGCCGGTGCGGCCAAGGCCATGAGCAGCAATGCAAAAGGTGCAAACAGGCTCAATTTCATGACTCAGGCCTCCCCACGCTGTGCGGAATCACTTGGTCGCCAACGATCTCGAGCCAGGTCAGCGGACCGCCGTAATAGCGCGAGATGCCGGTATCGATGCGCGCGAGCCGCCCGCCGTTGGTGATCGCGATTCCTGAGAGGATCGGCGTGTGGCCGATGACCATGCGCTGAGCGCCATAGGCGGCAAGGACCGCCGTCAGCTCCTGGTCGATAGTCGGACGCGGTGCGGCGGGATTGGCGCGCATATTTTCGGTGCGCTCCGCCTCCGCGTCCGCGTCGCGGCCGATCAGCCCGCGATACCAGAGCGGCCCGAGCGGATCGCTCAGGATCGATTTCGGACTGTCGTCGGCTGCCGTCATGGCGGCAGCGGCGCGACGGTTCAGATCCTCGAGCGGGATTTTCGAATATTCGCCGCTAATCCCGCCGTGGACGAAGAGAGTGCCGCCGATCTTGACCACCGCGGAGTTACGCGCCGCCCATTGGCCGAGCTCACCGGTCGGACCCCAGGCGAGGCGATGCTCGACCCAGCCGAGCGGATGATCGGCCATCCACTTGGCCCGGACTTGATCGGGCGTGATCTTCGGGTCTTGTGCTCGGTAGGCTGCTTCGAGGGCCGCGCGGTTCGCTTCGTAGACCCGGTCGCGGCGCCCGGCGGACTGGCCGTCAACGAAGGCGGCATATTCGCCGGCCGTCGTGTAGCGGTTGTCGCCGAGCAGGTTCATCGCCTCGTGATTGCCGAGGACGACGATGACCTTGCCGCCTTTGCGCGGCGCCTCCTTCTGCAATTGCTGGAGACTGCGGATGATCTTGAGCGAGTCGGGTTCGCGGTCGGTGACGTCGCCGAGCTGCACGAGCGTGGTCTTGCCGCCCGCCCAATGGCCGCGTGCGTCCATCAGGCCGGCGGCGCGCGCGATCGCCTGCCAGGCAGCGAAGTCGCCGTGCAGATCGCCGACGGCGATGATGCGCGGCTGGGCGGGCGCTGCCGCGAATGACGGAGCGGTTGCCATCACTGCAAACAATAGGGCGAAAGCGCCCGCAATCCGTCGAAACAAGGCCGCTGCTCCCCCGACCGACGACTGAGGCAGTGTCGCATCGCGAGCCTCCAACGGCAATGATGTTAATCTGGCGTTCGGATTTGGTCGACCAACCTATTATTGCTTTCGACCGGTTTCGCTTGAAGTCGATTCAGGCATCCACGATATATCGGTCGATAGCGAAGGGCCTTTTGCCCGCGCGAGAGGAGATACAATGGCCATTTGGCAAGACCCGCGAACGACCGGCCGGACTGGCGGCGTGAACACTGCGACCGTCGGTGTTCCGAGCGTCACCCGCGATGCGGGCCTTCGGTCGTACATGCTTTCGGTCTACAATTACATGGCGTCGGGCGTGCTGCTGACCGGCATCGTCGCAATGCTGTTCGCCAACAGCAGCCTCATCAACCTGATCGTCAATCCAGCGACGGGGCAGGCGACGCCGCTGTTCTGGATCGCATTGTTCGCGCCGTTGGCGATCGTCTTCGCGCTCGGCTTCGGCATCAACCGGATTTCGGCGGGGACGGCGCAGGCGCTGTTTTGGCTCTACGCGGCGCTGGTCGGCGTGCAGTTCTCGAGCCTGTTCCTGGTCTACACAGGGACCTCGATCGCGCAGGCGTTCTTTGCGACCGCCGCCGCGTTCCTGGGGCTTAGCCTCTACGGCTACACGACCAAGCGCGATCTTTCGGGTTTCGGCACCTTCCTGATCATGGGCGTGGTCGGCCTGTTCGTCGCGATGCTGCTCAACATCTTCCTGCGGTCGCCGGGCCTGAATCTCGCGATCAGTGCGCTCGGCGTGCTGATCTTTGCGGGGCTGACCGCCTATGACACGCAGAAGATCAAGAGCATCTATTTCGCAGTGGCGGGACATGGCGAAGCGATGGCGAAGTCCGCCGTGATCGGCGCGTTGAACCTCTACCTCGACTTCATCAACATGTTCCTGTTCCTGCTGAGGTTCATGGGCGACCGCCGCTAAGCCGCAGCAGCACTGGACAAACGAAGGGCCGGAGGAGCGATCCGCCGGCCCTTTTATTGCCCGGAATGCCTGAAGTCAGGCCGGCTGCGGCTGTGCGGGAGCCTGCTGCATCTCGGCGATGATTTTCTCGTCGATCTCGTTAGCGCGTTTGTAGGCAGGACGGGACTGGAGGCGGTCGCGGTAGCGGACGAAGCTTTCGCGCTCGGGAAGCATTCCGAACTGCAGCGGGAACATGATCTGCGAACCGACATAGACGTCGGCGGCGGTGAAGCGGTCGCCGCAAACATAGTCGTGAAGGCTGAAGAGCTCGTCGAGAACGGCGATCACGCGGTCGCTGTTGCCGTAGCCGAACATGCGCTCCTTGTCGGGCGGCACTTCCCAGCCCTGCGCCCGATTGGTGATCGCGGCTTCGGCGGGGCCGGCCGCGTAGAACAGCCAGCGGTAGTAATCGGCTTTTTCGTCCTCGCGAGGCCCGAGGCCGGCCTGCGGGAAGACGTCGGCGAGATAGGCGCAGATCGCCGCGCATTCGGTGACCACGTGATTGCGGTGCTTGACCGCCGGCACCTTGCCCATCGGGTTCACGGCTAGATAGCGTTCGCTCTTGAGCTGATCGTACGGGATCACGTCGGTCTCATAGGCTGACCGACCTCCTCGAGCATCCAGCGGACGATCCGTCCACGCGACTGCGGGTTGGTGTAGAAGATCAGGTCCGCCATTGCTGCTCTCCTGCTAAGAACAGCAGCGCAACTACCCTTCCTCGAGCGCCTGCTCCAGCATTTCGAGCATCGCTTTGAGCGATTTCAGCCGCACCGGCCCACGACCCGCCGCACCGAAATGTTCTTCGCGATGCATGGTGCGGCGGTTGCGGCGGGCGAGAGCGAGGTGGACCAGACCTTCCT
>DATMHG010000064.1:0-20888 GCA_035555035.1 Sphingomicrobium sp. | reverse complement strand
GCGCGCCGCGCCTTCAGGACTCATCGCCGGAACGGCTTTGGCCACGGCGACCATCTCATCCATTTTGCCCGAGCAATGGAGCGCGGCATCGCACCCGGCCGCGACGACACCCGCGGCGCGACTGCTGAAGTCGCCTTGAAGCGCGTCCATTCCGATATCGTCGCTCATCAGCCAGCCACCAAAACCGATGCGGCCGCGGATGATGTCGCGGATGATGGTTGGCGACATGCTCGCGGGACGTTCCGGGTCCCAAGCGGTGTAGACGACATGCGCCGTCATCCCCATCGGCGCCCAGGCGAGGCGCTCGAACGGCTCGAGGTCGCTCTCCATCTGCTCGGCGCTCGCCGTCACGACCGGTAGTTCCTTGTGGCTGTCGACCAGCGCACGCCCGTGGCCGGGCATGTGCTTGATGATGCCGACGACCGCGGCGGATCCGAGTCCGTCGAGCACGGCTCGGCCGAGCCCTGCGACCTGCATCGGCTCCGAGCCAAGAGCGCGGTCGCCGATGATGTCGGTCGCACCCTCCTGGCGGACGTCAAGGAGCGGCAGCGCATCGACGTTGATGCCGCACGACCGCAGCATCAGGCCCAGCGCCCGGGAGTTCGAGCGCACCGCCTCGATCGCGGAAGACGGTGCCGCCCGATACAGGTTCGCGAACCGCTCCGCGGGTGGAAATGCCGGCCACGCCGGCGGCCGCATCCGAGCGACTCGTCCGCCCTCCTGGTCGATCAGAATCGGAACCTCGGGGCGGCCGCTGACTTCGCGCAGCGAGTTCGTGAGGCGAAGAAGCTGTTGCGGATCCTCGCAATTGCGCCGGAACAGGATGAAACCGGCCGGATCGGCGTCTTTGAAGAACCGGCGTTCCTCGCCGGTCAGCTCGAGCCCTTCAGGCCCGTAGATGGCAGCCTGCATCTATTGCGCCACGAAGCAATTCTCGCCGGCAGCCTTGAGCGTCTGGCACGCCTGTTTGGCCTCCGCAGGCGATGCCGCAGTCGCGCGGAGCCGGATCCCGCCGGAGAAGGGCACGATCAGCTTGCCCATGCCGCCGATCGAGGGGAAGCGCGAGGAGAGAGCGGTCCATGCACGCTCCGCCTGCGCCTGGTTGGCGAAGGCGCCGAGCTGGATCACGCTGCCGTGAGCTACCGTCGGGGGCGTCGGCTCAGGCGCAGGCTCAGGTTTCGCCGGCGTCTTCGCAGCGGTCGAGAAACCCGGCCGCGGCGCGGGTTGCGGCTGCTCCTTGGGCGGCTTGGCGACCGGCTGTTCGGGCACCTTGCTGAGATCGAGCTTGGCGTCGGTGTCCTGGCCGGCGCTCGTCTCGAACGCCGTTTCGCTCTCACCCGCGATGTCGAGACCGCCCGGATTGGGCGGCTTCACCTTGTACGGGCCGGGCGGCGCATGGATCAGCTCGGGCGGACCGTTCACTGCCGCGTTGCGTTGTCCGAGCCAGAAGAACGTCGCTGCGACGATCAACACCGCAAGGACGACGATGCCGAGCGCAGCAAGCATCTTGCGCGCCGAGACGCCGCGCGGCTCGTCCTCATCCTCAACCGGCTGCAGCCACGGCAGCTGGCCGTCGTCGTAGGTGGAGCGGTTATCCGTCAACGCTCGATCTTGGCCTTCCAAGGAAGGCCGACCACCGCGCAGCTAAGCGAGATCTTCTCCATGCGCTGGCAAAGCACTTCGCTGTGCGCCTGCGAGGTGGTGCCGATTCGGAACCGGTAGAAGACCTTGCCCTTTGAATTGAGATCGGGCCTGACGACCGCCGGCAGGTGGGCGACAGCCGGAAAGGTATGGACCATGTACCGCCAACCCTGCTTAGCCTGAGCGACTGAACCGAAGGCGCCGATTTCGACGAGCCGTCCCGAGGCTCCCGCGACCACGCGCGGCGGCCAGGGCGTCAGCTGAGCGGGTCGCGTCGAAGTCTTCGTCGAGCCGGGCGCAACTTGCTTGGCAGCTGAGGACTGCTGTTGCTTCGGTGCTTCAGTAACCACCTGCCGCACGATCTCATGAATCACGATTTTGCGCACCGGCGGCGGCGCAATCCGGACCTGCGGCGCTGGAGTCTCATGGACCTGCGGGGAGGCGACCGGCGCGATCTGCGGTTGCGGCGCGACCTGGACTTGCGGCTGAATCGGACGCGCTTCCGGCACAGTGACAGTCGTGCTGCGCTGAACGGCCGTGGATTGCGTCGACGTCTCGCCGGTCTGGCTTCGGCTACCGAGCCAGAAAGAAAGTCCGGCAACGAGCAAAACGGAAGCGGCCGCCCACGGCAGCAGATCAAGCTTGGCACGCTTCGGCGCGGGCGTGCGCTTGCGCGCGGGTTCATCGGTGAGCCACGGGAGCCGGTCCAGGCCGCCCACGGTGCGGCTGTCGCTCATTTCAACGCATCTCCTCGGTCGCGGTAACGCCCATCAGGGCAAGGCCGCTCCGGATGATCTGCGCGATTCCAAGCGCGAGTTCCAGCCGTGCCCGAGAAAGTTGTGGATTGTTTTCAACGAGGAAACGCCGGGCAGGATCGTCGTTGCCGCGGTTCCACAAAGCGTGGAACTCGGCCGCCAGATCGTAGAGGAAGAAGGCGATCCGGTGCGGCTCATGCGCCAAGGCCGCGCCCTCGAGCACGCGCGGATATTGCGCAGCCCTTTTCACCAAACCCAGCTCCTCCTCATCGAGCAGGGACAGGTCGGCGGGCGCGCTCAGGTCGACAGCCGCGTCCGCCGCCTTGCGCTTCAAGGAGCTGATCCGCGCGTGCGCATACTGGACATAAAAGACCGGGTTGTCCTTCGAAGCCTCGACTACCTTGGCGAAGTCGAAATCGAGCGGCGTGTCGGCACGCTTGGTCAGCATCATGAAGCGCACGACGTCCTTGCCGACCTCGTTCACCACGTCCGCTAGAGTGACGAAGTCTCCCGCACGCTTGGACATTTTCACCGGTTCGCCGGCGCGAAACAGCCGGACCATCTGGATGATCTTGACGTCGAGATCGACGCACCCATCGGTCAGCGCCGTCACTGCCGACTGGACGCGCTTGACCGTGCCGGCGTGGTCGGCGCCCCAAATGTTGACGAGGTGATCGGCGTTCTGCGCCTTCTGCCAATGATAAGCGGCGTCGGAACCGAAATAGGTCCAGCTGCCGTCCGACTTCTTCATCGGCCGATCCTGGTCGTCGCCGAACTCGGTCGAGCGGAACAAGGTCAGCTCAACGGGCTCCCACTCGTCATGCGGATCGAGGCTCTTCGGCCGTTCGAGCGTGCCCTGATAGACGAAGCCCTTGTCGCGCAGCACTTGCATCGCGCGATCGACCGCGCCCGAGCGCTGGATCTCGGCCTCGGACGAGAACAGGTCGTGGTGGATCCCAAGCAGCGCGAGATCGTGCCGGATGAGGTCGAGCATCGCCTTGATGGCCGCGCCGCGGAACAGGGCTAGCCATTCGCTTTCCGGAGCTTCGACGTAGCGATCGCCATATTCGGCCGCGAGGATCGCGCCGACCGGCTTCAGATAATCGCCGGGATAGAGGCCTTCGGGAATCTCGCCGATGTCCTCGCCGAGCTTCTCGCGGTATCTGAGGTGCAACGACCGGGCGAGCGTGTCGACCTGGGCGCCCGCGTCATTGACGTAATATTCCTTCGTGACCCGGAACCCGGCCGCTTCGAGCAACCGCGCCAGGCTGTCGCCGACGACAGCGCCGCGGCAATGACCCATATGCAGCGGCCCGGTAGGATTGGCCGAGACATATTCGACATTGACCCGCTCGTCCCGGCCAATGTTGGAGAGGCCATATTCCTCGCCTTCGCGAAGGATCGTGCGTAGCTCATCGCGCCAAGCGTCCGGCGTCAGCCGAATGTTGATGAAGCCTGGCCCAGCGACCTCGACCGAGGTCACCGGCGGAAGCGCTTCCAGCTTCTGCTTGATCGCTTCGGCGAGCGCGCGCGGATTCGTCTTCGCGCCCTTCGCGAGCACCATCGCTGCGTTGGTCGCGAGGTCGCCATGTGCCGCGTCGCGCGGCGGTTCGACGGTCACGTTGCGCCGCTCCAGATCTTGCGGGAGGGCGCCTTCGCTAACGAGGTCGTCGAGCACTCCATCGAGGAGCGCGGCATATTGGGCGTAGAGGCTCAATTCATTCCACCGATGCCAAGAAAGCGGCGCCTCTAGCGCAGCCGCCGCCGCGCGTCACGCACGTCTAATCGTGCGGCACGTCAGCTGCAGACGGTCGGTTCGGACGGGCCGGCGGTATCGGCGTAGCAATTGCCCGCCGCGGCATCGGCCCTGTTGCTCGTCCGCATCCACAGCGCGAGCGCAATCGCGACCACGATGATCAGAACGGATGCTGTGACCTTCTTGCTCATGGCGGGTATCCTAAGAGCAATTACTTGCAATGCGGTAACCATTCGACTCGAATGGTCCCTCCATGTGAAGAATCTCGCAAAACCCGCGAGATAACAATGTGTTAATTCGGCCACGGGGGCAGAAAAGTTGCGTTAGGCAACGAGAAGCTTGCCGAACGCCCGGCCGCGGCTTTCAGGGAACAAGGTGGTCATCACCCGCGCCGGTTCGAGCACATAATGCTGCGCGAGCGCTCCGGCGATCAGCGCATCGAGATCGATCGTCGGTTTGAGGTCCCGCCCTTCGTAAAGCGCGCCTCGGGACAGCCCCGGCCAATCGGCGATCACCTCTCCGCCTTTGACTGCGCCCCCGAGCAGCATAGCCGCCGAAGCCTGGCCGTGGTCGGTCCCCCCAGTCCCGTTCGGAGCGACGGTACGGCCGAATTCGGTCGCGACGAGGACGAGGGCATCGGCCCAATCGGCGCCGAGGCCTGTCTTCATCGCCGAGAGCATCTGGTCGAGCCCACGGAGCTGCGCGTTGAGGCGGCCGCGCTGTCCGGAGTGCGTGTCCCAGCCACCGGTCTCGATCATCGCGATGCGCGCGCCAGTCTCACCGGCGAGCATTTTCGCGGCCAGCGCACCGGTTGCAGCAGCGTTCTGTCCAGCTCCGCCGGAGACGTCACCCGCCGTCATTCGAGTCTGCATTGCCGTGCTCCACAGAGCATGAAGCTGCGGATCCGGCTCGTAGAGAGCGGCAACGCGCATCAACAGATCGTCCGAAGGAGCCGGGAGCTTCGATGGGGCGTAAGACGCAACTTCATGCGCACCGCGCAGCGCCATCGGGACCGTCGCCGATAAAGCGAGCGCCTTGGCTTCATCGTGCGGCAGCAGGCCGAGCAGGCGGTTCATCCAGCCGTCCTTCACGCGATAGGCCGCCGACCCTCCGGTCTCGAGCACGTTCTGCCCGTCGAAATGAGACCGGTCCCGGTAGGGCGATGCGACCGCATGGACGAAGAGTGCCTCGCGATCGGCGTACATCTTCGCGGTCTCTGCAAGCGCCGGGTGAAGCGTGAAGAAGCTGCCGAGCTTGGCGCCTGCGCCGAAATCCTGCGCGAAGTCGCCGCGGATGCCAACAAATGACGGGTCGCCGGTAGGAGCAACGACGTGCAGTCCGTCGGCCGCACCCCGCTGGATGATGAACACGAAGCGGCGGTTCGTGTTTGCGCGAGCGAACGCCATGCGAGGGAAGCCGACGGACGCGACACCGGCGGCAGCTCCGCCGAAAGCAAGGAAGAACCTGCGCGTGAGCATCATCATCTCCTCACGAATTCGGGGCTGACGAGCAGCAAGGCGAGGCCCTCCGCCGGGCTTTCCGCGCGGGCGATCGAGGTCCGCGTCGTCTCGCTCAGCGATCCCGGGAAAAGCTTCTCGGCAAGGGCGCGGGCGTCCACCGACGACCCGGCGCGATCTGCGATCCGCTGCGCCGCCTCGACGCGGAGCATCAGGGCTTCGGGCGCCGCCCAGCTCGCGGCGATGTCATCGAATCCGGCCGGAGAGCCTGGCCGCCAGGTCGGCTGCCCGAGTTGGTTGAGCAAAGCAGTGGCCACTTGGGGCTGGGCCTGCTCCTGCCCTACGGCGCGCAGTGCGGACACGGACCACTCCCACGGAGTCTTGAACTTCACCGGCTTGGCCGCCCAGGCCTCAGGCGAGTCGATGATGGCGCCATACAGCGTCGGCAGGTCGCCGCCGCTCTTGAGGTAAGCTCGCGTGAGGCGGTCGACCATCGCCGGCGGCGGATCGTCCCCCGCGAAATGCCGGGTGAGCTTGGTCGCGATATGCTTCGCCGTGGCGGAGCTTGCGGCAAAGTCCATCAGGATTGCGCGGCCTTGGGCCTCGCCGTCCTGATCGTAGCGTTTGCCGATGATGAGACGCTCGCCGGGTTCGTGCAGTATTTCGGCGAACTGGAACTCGCCGGGAGCGGTCTGACCCAGCAGGCGAGCCGCCGGTCCGCGGGCAATCCCGCTCACCGTCCATCCCGTCAGCGCCCGGGCGAACTCTGTCACGTCCGCCTGCGTGTAGCCGGTGCGCACGCCAAGCGTGTGCAGCTCCATGATCTCTCGGGCGAGATTCTCGTTGAGGCCGCGCTTCTGCCCGCCGCGCGCGGCAATGCGCTGACCGGCGATCGAATTGGGGCCGATCGACTGCGCCTGGTCGAGATAGATCAGCATCGCCGGGTGCCGCTCGACCGCGAGCAGCATGTCCGAGAATTTGCCGAGTACGTGCGGCCGGATCGCCTCGAACTCGAGCAGGCCGGCGAGGCCGATCACCGGAAGCTTGTCGGCCGAGATCGCGAAATGGTTCGCCCAGAAGTGCACCAGCCGCTCGACGAAGGGAGCCTCGGTTGTCAGCGCCGAAGACAGGCGAGCGCCGATCATGACGAGATAATCGTCGCGGATGCTCTGACGCAGAAACTTCCTGGCAGACTCCGGCAGACCGTCGGTCGGTCTGGAATCCGCCGTCGTCATCGCCGCAGGCTGCTGCAGCGGCTGGCGCTTGGCCTGCCGTTCCATTTTGGCCTCCGCCATATAATCGGCAAGCTGGTCGACGACCTTGGCGCGAGGCGGAACGGCCGCAAGCGCCTCGGGGCGGGGCTCGAATTGGCCGAGCTGTACGCGCAGCCAGGTCTTTGCGTCGGCAGGTGCGGGCTGCGACGGACGAGCGCCAAGCCCGAAGCGATTGAGCGCGATGGCGGTTGGAAGCATGAGCCACCCTCCTCATGCGAGAGGATCAACAATTCGGCTGAACCGACCGTGAAGCGGCCGTTCAGCCTAGAAGCGGTCTGCCGGCAGGTTGACGGGCCCGACCAGCTCCTCGTGCCGGGCGATAGCGTAGCGGTCGGTCATGCCGGCGATGAAGTCTCCGATGGTGCGCAATTGCTCGACACCCTCCCCGCGGTGCCATGGCTCTGGAAGCCGTGACGGATTCTCGCGATATGCCGCAGCCAAATTCGAAACGATCTGCTCCGCCTCCACACGCACGCTCTGCAGCGAGGGCGAATCGTAGAGCTTCGCGTAAAGCACGCGCTTAAGCTCCCGCTCCTCCGCCGCGAACGCTTCGGAGAAACCGGCGAGGGGCCGCCCCGCCGAACGGACATCGTCAATGCTCTCCGCACCGGCCCCCGCTACCCTGCGGCTAGTCTCCTGAAGCACGTCGCCGACCATCGTGCCGATCATGTCGCGTACCAGCGCACGCTGGCGCTTCTCGACTGATATGCCCGCGTGGCGCGCCCCGATGGCCTGCCAATGGCGGCGGATCAGCGGCAGCTCGATCAGATCGTCGAGCTGAAGCAGCCCCGCGCGCAGCCCATCGTCGATGTCGTGATTGTCGTAGGCGATGTCGTCCGAGATCGCGGCGACCTGGGCTTCCAGGCTCGGCCAGCTCGACAGCTCTAGGTCCCATTCCGCATTCGCCTCGGCCATGGCCCAGGTCGGCTCACCAATTGGGCCATTGTGCTTGGCGAGACCTTCGAGCGACTCCCAGCTGAGATTGAGTCCGTCGAAACCGGGATAGGGCGTTTCCAACCGTGTGACGATCCGCAGCGTGTGCGCATTGTGGTCGAACCCTCCGGCGTCGACGAGCGCAGCGTCGAGCGCCGCCTCGCCGGCATGGCCGAATGGCGGATGGCCGAGGTCGTGCGCGAGACACAAAGTCTCGGTTAGATCCTCGTTGAGGCCGAGGGCGCGGGCCATCGTTCGACCGATCTGAGCGACTTCGATGCTGTGCGTCAGGCGGACGCGAAAATGGTCGCCGTCCGGAGCGACGAACACCTGCGTCTTGTGGCGCAAGCGGCGGAAGGCGACCGAGTGAATGATGCGGTCGCGATCGCGTTGGAAAATGTCACGCGGACCGCGGGGTCCGGAGTCGTGCTCGCGATAGAGGCGGCCACGCGACGCTGAAGGGTGCGCCGCCAGGCCGGGAGGAGGCTTCATTCCGTGCCGAGTGGCACAATCCGATCAGATGGGGAATTGCTCCATTTGAAGGCCTTGATGTCGACGGTCTGCAGATCCTCTGCGAAGGTGTCGGCATCGCTTGCGCTGCGGAAAGGTCCTACGACGAGCCGGGCGCGATCCGGACCCTGCGCAACATAGCCCGGGATGCCGCCGAACAGGTCCTCGTTCTTGGACTTGATCTGGCGGAACTCGCCCTTAAGCGCTGCGGCATTGGAGCCACTCGCCAGCTGGAGCCAGATTTTCGGCTGGGCGCGTGCGGAAACAGTCCTGGCCGGTGCGGCGTAGGCCGCCCGCCGTTGAAGCTGCGGACGATAGACCGGCTGCTGCACCACAGGCTGCGGAGCTGTCTGCTGCTGCAGCAGCTGGTCGATACCGGCGAGCCGGTTGGTGTTCGTAACGCTGCCCGTGAAGGCGACCGCGCCGGAAGAGGCGGGCGCAATCGGGGCCGAAGCAAGACGAACGTCGCTTGAATCCGGGAAGATGCCGAGATTCGCGGCAGCGGCCTTCTGGCCGGCCTGAAGCGTAGGCAAGCGCTGAAGGAAGGGCATCAGCGAGGCCGAGCTGCCCGGCATCGCGGCGTTGATCGCGGTGACGGCGCCGTCCGCATCACCGCTAATCGCCAGCACAAAGGCGCGGGTCCGGCTGGCCGCGACATCGGCTTTTGCGGCGAGGGGAGCCAACATCTGGAGTGCGCCGTTGCGGTCGCCGCCGATCGCGAGACTGATCGCCAGGCGCCGCCGCGCTTCGTCGCCGTCGGGGCCGCTGAGAGCCGCACGATAATCGGCCTGCGCGTCCGCCTGGCGGCCCATGAGGTCGTAAGCCAGACCGCGGTCGCAACCGATCGTGGCGAGCGTCGCGCCCAACTGCCGGGCGCGAGTGAAGTAGGGTAGCGCCGCTTCCGGCTGGTTATTGAGCACGGAAACCGCTCCCATGCCCGCCTGCGGAAGCGGACTGTGGGGATTCACGTCGTCAGCCCGCGCGAAGAAGCCGGCCGCCGCCTGGGCGTCGCCGAGTTCGAGCGCCGAGCGGCCGGCGCCGATCAGCGAAGTGAAATCCTTGGGATCGGATGCGAGCGTATGCAGGTAGCGCGTCAGCGCTGCCGTAGCCGTCTCATTATATGGTGAGTAGCTGCCCTGCGCAGCCGCCGGCACGGCCGAGAATACGACCGCCGCAGCGCACGCGACCAGGCTTCCCCTCACGACTGATCGCAACAATCCCCGCATCCATCCTCCCGTGCGCGATTGAATCTTGCGCAAAGCTTTCTGCCTAGAGGCTTTACGGTGAGCCGTGCGGTGGGGTCGGTAAGACGGGCTTCAAGAGCAGGATGAACCACTCCTGTTAACGAGAAGGGCGACCCCGAAGGAGCCGCCCTTTCGATTCACTTATCGCCCCAGCTTACTGATTGTTCTGGCGGTTGAGAAAACGCGGAATGTCGATCGGGTCCTTGCGGTAGTCGGATCCTTCCTCGTCGATCTGCGCCTTGGGAGCGCCGCGCGCGATGTTCGACATCCGCTCGAACAGGGTGCCGCCCGCACTCGCCGTTGGCCGTTCCGCCTCTTCTTCATCGGTCGGCGGAGCGATCGGAGGAGCGCCGACCGGGCTGGTCAGGACGTCGTCGGCGCCGAGCAGAAGCTCCTCGCCCTCGTCCTCAGACACCAGAGCTTCGGCTTCAACGGGCTCTTCTTCGACCTCGACCGCGAGCTGCGGAGCCGCGGTGGCCGGAGCCGGTGCAGCTGACCGTCCCGGAAACGCGAACACCTTGCCGGGCGCGGGCTGAGCGGATGCTTCGGCCTCGATGCCGGTCGCAACCACGGATACGCGGATTTTGCCGCCGAGATCATTGTTGAACGCCGAACCCCAGATGATGTTCGCGTCGGGGTCGACCAATTCCTTGATGTGGCTTGCGGCCTCGTCGACCTCCATCAGGCGCATGTCCTCGCCGCCGGTGATTGAGATGATCACGCCCTTGGCGCCCTTCATGCTGACACCGTCGAGCAGCGGGTTGGAAATCGCCTTCTCGGCGGCCTCGATCGCGCGCATGTCGCCGTCGGCTTCGCCGGTGCCCATCATCGCCTTGCCCATCTCGCTCATCACCGAACGGACGTCGGCGAAGTCGAGGTTGATGAGGCCTGGCATGACCATCAGGTCGGTGATTCCGCGGACGCCCTGCTGAAGTACCTCGTCGGCCATCTCGAAGGCTTCCTTGAACGTCGTCTCCGAATTGGCGAGGCGGAACAGATTCTGGTTCGGGATGACGATCAAGGTGTCGACGTGCTGCTGAAGCTCCTGAAGACCCGATTCAGCGGACCGGGCACGGCGGGCGCCCTCGAACGCAAATGGTTTGGTGCAAACACCGACGGTCAGAATCCCCATATCGCGGGCCGCCTTGGCGATGACCGGAGCAGCGCCAGTTCCGGTGCCGCCGCCCATGCCGGCCGCGATGAAGCACATGTGCGCGCCTTCGAGCGAGGCAATGATCTCGTCGATCGTCTCCTCGGCGGCGGCGCGGCCGATCTCGGGTCGCGAGCCGGCGCCGAGACCCTGTGTGATCTTGAGCCCGAGCTGGATGCGGCGATCGGCGAGCGACGCGTTCAATGCCTGGGCATCGGTATTGGCGACCACGAAATCGACGCCCTGGACGTCGGCCCGCATCATGTTCGCGATGGCGTTTCCGCCCGCCCCGCCCACGCCGATGACGCTGATCCGCGGACGGAGCTCGTCGACCTCCGGCCGGATGAAATCGATGCTCATGACCCTAAAACCTCCCCCAAGCAGCAACGCGTTGAGCCCACTGGATGAATCAATGAATCATACCGAGTCGCAAGCCAAGCGAAAAAGTTAATCAGACCCAAGAATTCACCAAAAAAGTGGGGAGAAGTGTCGCGGTGGTGACTCACTTATCCACAGGCTCCATGCGATCCGAGAGACTCCGGCGATGAGCAGCGAACGCGATCCCTACCACCAGGACCGTCGGCACAATCCAGTCGAGCCACGGGTCGGCATATTGCCAGACGCGCGGATCGAGGCCGCCCCACCAGGGCATGTTGGCGCGGTGACCGGCTCCGAAATGTTCGATCCAGCGATATTCCGCCTGGGTGATCTCGCGCGAGACGAACCAGGCGATGGCCGCCGCCGCGCCCGCGCTCCAGCTCCCCAAAATGAAGCGGATCATCAGTTGGATAACAATTGCGAGCAGGATATGATCGATCACTCCAAAGTCTCCAGCGAGGATCAGTGCCCTTCGACGCCACCTTGTACACGCGCGCCCAAGCAATTCGTACGGGTGCCGGCGCCAGTGGGCGTTCGGCTCGGGGGCTGCTGCGATGGTGGCGAACGCCGTTGTGGCTGTTCGCCTTGGCGACGGGAGCAAAGAGCTTCGCCGACAATCCGATTCTCGGCTCGCGGCGGCTGAATCACGCGGGGCTGCACGTGTGGCGGCTGAAATCTGCGCACGTGCTTGCCGCCTGGCGGCGCAAACGGCTTGCGCGTGGAGTGCCTGCGGAGCTGAAGCACGAATTCGATCGCGACGGGTTCGTCGTCGTTCCGGAGGTCATCCCTCCTGATCAGTTCGAGAGTTTCAGGTCGGCGATTCTCGACGCGGACCTCGACTGCCGCAGTCATCAGCAAGGCGATACGATCACCACGCGGATGCCGGTGGGTCCGGAGCTGCTTCGGCGCGTGCCCGCGCTCGCTTCCTTGCTCGAGAGCGCCCGATGGAAGGGTCTGATGGCTTATGTGGCAAGCACGCAGGCTGAGCCGCTTTATTATGTCCAGGCTATTTCAGGCGGCGTAGCGGAGGGCCCCGCAGACCCGCAGCTGGAGCTGCATTCCGATACGTTCCACCCCTCGCTGAAAGCCTGGCTGTTTCTGACGGATGTACCTGGAGACGGGCGGCCGCTGACCTATGTGGCGGGTTCGCACCGGCTGAGTTCGGAGCGCTTGGCGTGGGAGAAGCGCCGAAGCATCGAGATCGCCGCGGCCGACCGGCTGTCGCAGCGCGGGTCGCTCCGCATCAGGCCCCAAGAGCTGTCCGGGCTCGATCTCCCACAGCCGACGCATTTTGCTGTGCCTGCGAATACGCTGGTGGTCGCCGACACCTGCGGCTTCCACGCCCGCGCCGGATCAGACCGGCCGACCTTGCGGATCGAGATCTGGGCCTATTCACGCCGCTCGCCCTTCCTGCCGTGGACGGGTTTCGACCTGTTATCGTGGCGGCCGTTTGCGGTTCGACGCGCCGAATGGCTCGGCAGGCTCATTGATTGGCTCGATCGCCGCGGGTGGAAGAAACAGCAGTGGCGCAGTGCCGGCGCGTGGCGCCAGGCGATCAGCCGCTAATCGACCTCGATCTGGCGGATCTTCGGAACGCCGACTGCCCACCAGATCGCACCGAATGCAGCTATTGCCGCCGTCAGTATGAACGCTGCCGAGTAGCCCGCTTGCTGGACGACGATTCCCGTGACGATCGGCCCGAAGATGCCGGAGAGGTTGCCGAACGCATTCTGGACCCCGATCCAGCTGCCCGTGGCTCGTGGTCCGGCGAACATCTGTGCCACCGCATAGAGGTTGAGCGACAATGACGCGCTCGCCATGCCCGCAAGGCAGAGCAGCACACCGATGCTGATGGCGTCATTGGCGTATGCGAGGCCGAGGATCGCAGCCGCCGCCAGCGCCTGGCTTGCAACCATCATCCAGCGCCGCACCACCGCCTCGGAACGGCCCGATCGCGTCCACCAGTCGGAGTAATGGCCGAAACCGATCGCGCACAGCGCCTGCACCGCGTAGCCGAGCGTTGCGAGGAGAGTCATCTGCGTGATGGTGAAGCCACGCGACTGGACCAGGTAGAGCGGCAGCCACGCGAGCAGGAAATAGAAGCAGTAATTGCCCATGCAGTGGACGATCGACATCGACCACAAGCCCCACTGCCTCAGCAACGGCCGCATCGGCACGCGTCGGCCGGCATCATGTCGCCGCTCAGCCGATAGCGCGCGCACGGTGGGACCCCAGGGAATGAGCCAGATCAATGTCGCGACACCGAAAGCGAAGAACATGACTTTCCAGCCCCACGAGGCGACGATCAATCCACCCGCGAGCGTGCCGACGGCGGGTCCGAGTGCGATGCCCGCTGCTACGGCCGCATTGGCCAGACCACGCCGCTCGGCAGGCACGTGCCGCGCAATCATCTTCGAGCTGGCCGGGAAGGACATGCTCTCGCCAACCCCGAGCATGATTCGAAGCACGAGCAGCGACACGAAACCGCCGGCAAATCCCATCAGCAAGGTGCTCGCCGCCCAGATCAGGATTCCCGCCGCCATCAGTTTGTAAACGGAGAAGCGATCGCACAACCATCCGGTGAGCAGCTGGACCGGGGCATAGACCCAGAAGAAAGCCGAGAAGACGATCCCATAGGTCTTCGGCGAGAGGCCGAGCTCGTTCTTCATCACGGGCGCGGCGATCCCGATCGCACCGCGATCGACATAGTTGAGGAAGATGGCCGCGCCGAGCAGCAGCACGAGCGCACTCGCGCTGCGCTGTCCGTTCGCGGTCAGAAGCCGCCCTTCATGGCCTGGATCAACCGGCCGACCATCCCTTTCGCCTGCGGCTGGCGCGTGACCGGACCGGCGATGTCACGGATGTCGCCGCGGCCGGACGCGGCGAGAAGCGCAAGGCCGATCAAAGTGGAGAAGCCGGGGCCGCTGTGCGCGTCGGGCAGACCGGTCAGCTGCTTCGGCCGGCCGACGCGGACGGCGCGACCGAGCACGCCCTGCATGTAATCGGCAATATTCTTGAGCTCGGCACCGCCGCCCGTCAGCACGACCTGGCGCCCCACGGGACCGGTGAAACCCAGGCCTTTCAGCGCGCCTTCGATCTCGTTGGTCACTTCCTCGACGCGCTGGCGAATGACCATCATCAGCTGGGCGCGAGTGAGCTTCATC
This sequence comes from Sphingomicrobium sp., assembly GCA_035555035.1. GTDB lineage: Bacteria > Pseudomonadota > Alphaproteobacteria > Sphingomonadales > Sphingomonadaceae > Sphingomicrobium. The sequence continues at coordinate 6,626 of DATMHG010000064.1, read as the reverse complement.
GGCTCGGCGCCGGGCTCCGCGCCGGCCTGCGTCGCCTCGATCATCTCGTGATTGTCGCGGGGGGAGGTCATCGCGGAGCCGTAGAAACACTTCATGCGCTCGGCGTCGCGACGTTGGACCGCGAATGCTGCCGCGATGTCGTTAGTGATGTCGCGCGCGCCGAGCGGAATGGAGCGCAGGCCGACGAGCATGCCGCCATAATACACCGACACGTTCGTGACCTCGGCACCGAGCTCCACCAGGGCGACGCCCAGCTCCCGCTCCTCCTCGCTGAGGCACGCCAGCGCGGCTGCAATCGGCGAAGCGACGATGGCCTTTACGCCGAGATGCGCGGAGCGGATCACCGTATCGATGTTGCGGAGCGGCGCGGGCTCGGCGGCGATCACGTGGATATCGACGCCGAGACGACTGGCAAAGAGGCCGATCGGCTGCTGCACGCCTTGCGCCCGGTCTATGGTATAAAGGGCGGGATGAGCGTGGAGAACGACTTGGCCATTGCGGTCGATCGCGCTCTTGCCTGCGTTCAGAAGCTCATCGATGTCCGACTGCTCGACCGGATGGCCGCCGAGCTCGACCTCGACATTGGCGACGTCGCTGACCAGCTCACCCGCACCATAGCTCGCCCACACATCCTCGACGGTATAGTCCGACATGCGTTCGGCGAGCTCGACCGCCTCGCGGACCGCGAACTCGGATGCCGCCATGTCGGTGATGTAGCCGCGTTTGACGCCGCGGCTCTCGCGCTGGCCGGTGCCGAGCACGGTCAGCCGGCCCTCCTCGTCGGCCTTCGCGATCATCGCGCTGACCTTGGAGGAGCCGATATCGAGAGCGGCAATCAGATTCTGTTCGGCTGGCGCGGCCACTTGCTCCGGCTTACCCCTGCTGTTGCGGCTGGTCCGGGACGATCGGCTCGCCAGGAGCACGCGGCAGACGCACGATCATCTTCCCCGGAACGCGCAGGTCGAAACGGACGATCCCGCGCCCGAGCAGGCCCGAAGATTTATCGAGCCGCGCGAATTTGGACAGTGCAGTCTTGGCGTCGTCCTGTCCCTCGGGAAGCGCGACGATTTCGCCGGACTGGAAGTTGAGGTCCCAGCGGCGGCCGCCGACCCAAGTGGCCGAAGCGAGCTGGGGCTTTAGCGTTGGCACGGCCGCCATCAACCCGTCGAGCCCGCGTTCCTGCGCGTTTGCTCCCGGGCCGATGACGAGTGGCAAATCGGGCATCTTTTCGATTGGTACTCGGTCGAGCACGACTCCTTCATTGTCGATCAGTGCGAGCTGTCCCTGGTTCTGCCAAAGCGCCGCGGGTGTCCGCTCGACGATGTCGATCACCAGCGCGTCCGGCAGGCGGCGCGACACGCGCGCGTCCTTGACCCAGCCGAACTGCAGCAGACGCCTGCGGATCCCGGACACGTTGACCAGCGCCTGCGGGGCCTTGTCCTTGCCGGCGAGTTCGGCGGCGCGGTGAAGTTCGTCGGTGACCACGTCATCCACGAGCGCGCGATTCATGTGGTGGAGGCCGACGATCTGGTAGCCGCTGACGGTGAAGCCCGCCTCGCCGATCGCCGTGCCGGCGGCGCGTTCGGCTTTCGCGGGAATGTCGAGCGCGAGGAGCACCACGAGGCCGATGGCGAGCAGAAACCCTCCGAAGACGATCCCTGCGACCTTGTTCGCGCGCTTCTGGTCGACGGGCAACTTCTTGACGATCTTCCTGGGGACCGAGACTTTCGCTTGCTTGCGGGGCTTGGATCGCGCCCCTCCGCCCCTCCGCACATGCGCTGCGCTCATTGAAGCGCCTCCTCGATCAAGCGCTCGACCAGCTCGCCGTAAGCGATGCCTTTGACCTTTGCCTGCTCAGGCACGAGGCTCAATGGCGTCATTCCAGGCTGGGTGTTGACCTCTAGCAGGTAGAGCCCGGCTTCGCCCTGCTCGTCGTCCCAGCGGAAATCGGAACGCGACGCGCCCTTGCAGCCGAGCAGCACATGCGCCCGCGCAGCCATGTCCATCATGGCCGTGGCGATCTCGTAGGGCACCTCGGCGGGGCAGATGTGCTGCGTCAGGCCGTCGGTATACTTGGCGTCATAGTCGTAAAAGCCGGCCTTGGGCCTCAGCTCGGTGACAGCAAGCGGCTCGTTGCGGAGCACCGCGACCGTCAGCTCGCGGCCCTTGACGAATGGCTCGGCCAGAAGCTCATCGAAGTCATGCCAGGGCCCTTCGACGTCGCGGCCGATCGGGTTGCCGTAATTGCCGTCATGAGTGACGATCGCCACGCCTACGGACGAGCCTTCGTTGACCGGCTTCACGACATAAGGGCGCGGCATGGGATCTTCCTGGTAGAGGCTTTCGCTGGTGACCACGCGGCCCGCCGGCATGCGGATGCCGTGGGGCACGAGCACCATCTTGGTGAGCTCCTTGTCGATTGCGATGACCGACGTTTCGAGGCCGCTGTGCGTGTACTTGAGGCCCATCAGGTCCATCATGCCCTGAACCGTCCCGTCCTCGCCGGGCGTGCCGTGGAGCGCGTTGAAGACGACGTCCGGCTTCAGTTCGGCGAGACGGCTCGCGACGTTCCGATCCATGTCGAGCTCGCTGACATTGGACCAGCCGCGCTCGCGCAGGGCGTCGGCGACGCCCTTGCCGCTGGTGAGCGACACCTCGCGCTCACTCGACCAACCGCCCATCAGCACGACGACGTGAAGATCCCGATTAACTGAAGCGCTCAACACTCGACCCCCACGCGCTGGATTTCCCACTCGAGGCTGATGCGGCTTTTCGCCTCGACGCGGCGGCGGACTTCCTCGCCCAGCGCTTCGATCTCGGCGCTCGTCGCGCTATCGAGATTGAGCAGGAAATTGCAATGTTTTTCCGAGACTTGGGCATCGCCCATCGTGAGGCCACGGCAACCCGCGGCGTCGATCAGCGCCCAGGCCTTGTGACCCGGCGGATTCTTGAAGGTCGATCCGCCGGTGCGGCTGCGCAGCGGCTGCGATTCTTCACGCGCGCGGGCGATCGCGTCCATCTCCGCTCCGATCGCTTCCGGATCGCCCGGTTCGCCCCGGAACACGGCTTCGATCACGACCGCGCCTGGCGGAACTTCGCTGTGGCGGTACGTGTAGCCGAGCTTCTGGCGGGGCCATTCGACCAGCTCGCCCGAGCGCAGCACCAGCCGGGCCGAAACGAGAATGTCCTTGACCTCGCGGCCGTAGGCGCCGCCGTTCATCCGGACGAAGCCGCCCACAGTGCCCGGAATGCCGCGCAGGAATTCGAGACCGGCAATGCCGTGATCGCGGGCGGTCGACGAGACGAGGATCCCGCTTGCCCCGCCGCCGCAGCGCAAAGTCGTCTCGTCAATCTGCTCGATCCCGGCAAAAGCCTTGCCGAGACGGACCACCACGCCGGGAACGCCGCCATCGCGCACGATCAGATTTGAACCGAGACCGAGCGCCATCACGGGAACGTGCAGGTCGAGCTCAGCCAGGAACTGCTCGAGATCCTCGCTATCGGCCGGTTCGAACAGCCATTCCGCATTGCCGCCGCTTTTGAACCAGACGAGCGGCGCGAGCGCCGCGTTGGGCGTCAGCCGACCGCGGACCTTGGGCATCGTCGCGACACTGCTCATGCGACCGCCCGCGGCGATTTCTCGGCCCTCGCCGTGCAAATGCCTTCGGCGAGCGCGGCGGCCCACTTGGTGATGTCGCCGGCGCCCATGCAGCTGACCATGTCGCCTTCGGCGGCCAGATCGCGCAGCTCGCGGCAGAGCTGGTCGAGGTTCTCGACTCCGCGAACCATGCGATGGCCATGCGCGCGGAGTCCATCGACCAGCACGTTCGAATCGACGCCCTCAATCGGCTCCTCTCCGGCGGCGTAGACCGGCGTGACAAACACCACATCGGCGTCGTTGAAGCAGTTCTGGAACTCATCCATCAGAGACTGCAGCCGAGTGAAACGATGCGGCTGCATGACCGCGATCACGCGCCCCTCCGCACCCTCGCGCGCAGCCGCGAGCACCGCGCGGATCTCGGTCGGATGGTGCGCATAATCGTCGATGATGATCGCGCCGTCCGCTTCACCGACCCTGGTGAAGCGGCGCTTGACGCCTTCGAAACGTTCGAAACCCGCAAGGATTGCGTCGTCGGAAATCCCGAGCTCCAGCGCCACGGCGATCGCCGCAAGCGCGTCCTGGACATTGTGCCGTCCCGGGATTGGCACGTGCACGCCTTCGATGGCCCGGCGTTCTCCGTCCTTATCGAGGATCAGCGCATCGAAGCGCGTGCCGCCGGCGATCGGCGTGACATTGTCGGCGCGGACGTCGGCGAGCGCCGAGAAGCCATAGGTGACGATCCGTCGGTCGCGGATGCGCCCGATGATGTTCTGCACCTCCGGATGATCGACGCACAGCACGGCGAGACCATAGAAAGGCACGTTCTCGACGAACTCGATGAAGGCGTCCTTCACGGCGTCGAAGCTGCCGTAATGTTCGAGATGCTCGGGATCGATGTTGGTGACGACTGCGATCGTACCGTCGAGGCGGAGGAAGCTGCCGTCGCTCTCGTCGGCCTCGATCACCCACCAGTCGCTTTTCCCCAGCCTGGCATTGGACCCGTAGCGGTTGATGATCCCGCCATTGATCACCGTGGGATCCATCCCGCCGCTATCGAGCAGTGCAGCGACCATCGAGGTAGTCGTGGTCTTGCCGTGCGTGCCCGCGACCGCGACCGTCTTCTGCATCCGCATCAGCTCGGCGAGCATCTCGGCCCGGCGGACGCGTGGCAGGCGGCGTTCGGCGGCCGCCTGGAGCTCGGGATTGTTCTCCTTGATCGCGGTCGAGCAGACGACGACGGCGGCATCGCCGAGATTGTCGGGCGAATGGCCGATGGTCACCGGAATACCGGCCTTGCGGAGCTTTTCCACAACGTAGCTGTCCGAGGCATCCGAACCCTGCACCTTGTAGCCGAGGATGAGCATCACCTCGGCGAAGCCGGACATGCCGATGCCGCCGATGCCGACGAAGTGGATCGTGCCGATGTCGGTGCCCAAAGCCTTCATCATGCCGGCATGCCTCCGGCCGGAACCGCGCCGCGAACGCGCGGGGTCAGCGTTGGTCCAACCGCCACTGGCGCAAGGCCGCCGCCGACGCGCTCGACGAGATCGGCGAGGTCGCGCGCCGCGTGAGGGCGGCCGACGGTGAGAGCCCGCGCGGCGGCATTGTTCAAGGCGATCGGGTCCGCTGCCATCGCCTCGATCTGTCGCGCAAGCACCTCGGGCGTGAAATTCTCTTGGCTGATGGTGCGAGCACCCCCCGCCTTTGTCATCTCGCGGGCATTTGCGGTCTGGTGGTCGTCGGTGGCCGACGCAAATGGGATGAGGATCGCGGGACGTCCAGCGGCCGTCAACTCCGCGATCGTCGAAGCCCCTGCACGCCCGATCACGAGGTGCGCGTCGGCGAGCTTGGCCGGCATGTCCTCGATGTAGGTCAGCAGCTCGGCGGGAATGCGCAGCGCTGCATATTCGTTGCGCACGCGCTCAATATCGTCCGGACGGCACTGCTGCACGATCTGCAGGCGATGCCGCAGCGATGACTGGAGCAGGCCAAGGCCCTCTGGCACGACTTCGCCGAGCACGGTGGCACCCTGGCTTCCGCCGGTGACGAGAAGCTTCAGCGGCGCAACAGTATCGAACGGCGGATAGGGAAGCTCGCCCAGCTTGGCGATCTCGTCGCGAACGGGATTGCCGACGACGACGGTCTTGTCCTGGTGCTTGCTCTTGAGCCGATCGACCCGGTCGTAGGCGATGGCGATCGCCTCGGCTTCTCCCGCAAGCAGCCGGTTGACGCGGCCGAGCACCGCATTCTGCTCGTGGAGGACCGTCGGGATGCGCATCGCGCTCGCAGCGAGCAGCGATGGAAAGGCGGGATAGCCACCGAAGCCCACGACCGCGTCCGGCCTGTGCTCGCGGTAGAGGCGCTTGGCCTCGCCCCTGCCCTTCAGCACCGAACCTGCCGCCTTCAGCCAGCCGACCGGTCCGCCGCCCAGGCGTCCCGCCGGAAGGATATGCACCGGCACGTCTTTGAACAGGCCGGGAAAGCGCGCGCCGCGTTCGTCGGTGATCAGAAGCACGCCATGCCCGCGGCTCTTGAGCTCCGCCGCGAGCGCGTGGGCCGGGACCAAGTGACCCCCGGTTCCTCCGGCCGCCAAAACAAAGTTCATGCCGTCAGGCTCTCCCCGCTCCACTTCACGACATAGGGCGAGCGCGTGAGATACGGGTTCCGGCGCGTGAATGCGAGTAGCAAGCCCATTCCAATGGAAAGCGCGAGCATCGAGCTGCCGCCGTAGCTGATGAACGGCAGCGTCATGCCCTTCGACGGCGCAAGCTGGACGTTGACCATGATGTTGATCATCGCTTGGAAGCCGAACTGGATGGCGAGACCGGCCGCAGCGAGGATCGCGAAGCTGTTATCCTCGTCGAGGAGCTTGATCAGCACCCGTGCGACGATGCCGAGGTAGAGCGCGGCAATGGCGAGGCAGGCGATCAGGCCGAATTCCTCTCCGATCACCGAGAAGATATAGTCGGTATGCGGCTCGGGGAGGCCGAACTTGCGCGTGCCGCCGCCCGGACCCATTCCGAAC
>DATMHG010000063.1:0-2441 GCA_035555035.1 Sphingomicrobium sp. | reverse complement strand
TCTTGCTCACCTTGACCGCGCGATCACGGACGAGGCGAACCGTGGTTTCGTCAAAATTCTCGTGAAACCCGGCAGCGACCGTATCCTCGGCGTGACGATTGTTGCGAGCGAAGGCGGAGAGCTGCTCGCCGAGCTCGTCCTGGCGATGAGGCACAGGATCGGCCTCAAGAAGATTCTTTCGACCATTCACGCCTACCCGACCATGGCCGAAGCCAATCGCTACGCCGCAGGCGAGTGGCGCAAGTCGCACAAGCCCGAACGCCTGCTGCGGCTGGCCGAACGCTATCACGCATGGCGGCGCAGATGACGGCCACCCGGATCATCATTTTCGCCAAGGCGCCGGTCCCCGGCAAAGTGAAGACGCGCCTCATTCCAGCCGTGGGTGAAGGAGGGGCGGCAAAGCTTGCGCGCGCCATGCTGCTGCATACTATTGAGGAAGCCAGGCTGGCCGGTGTCGGCAAGCCGGAGATCTGCGCAGAGCCGGATCCATCCGACCCGGTCTGGCAGGACCTGCTTCCGGCGGGCTTTCGCCTGTCGGCCCAGGGTGAGGGAGAGCTCGGCGACAGGCTCGCCCGCGCCGCCGACCGAGCGCTTCGGGAGGATGGTGCCGTCCTGCTGATCGGCACCGATTGCCCGGCGCTCGACCGGTTCCGCCTGTGGCGGGCTGCTCGCGACCTTGGGGACTTTGACGCGGTCATCCATCCCGCGGCGGACGGCGGATACGTTGCGCTCGGACTCAGGAAATATGATGCATCGCTCTTCAGCGGCATTGAGTGGAGCAGCAGCTCGGTCGCCGAGGAAACGATTCAGCGCGTGAAGGAACTGGGCTGGAAGCTTCGCATCCGCGAGACTTTACGCGACATCGACGTGCCTAAAGACCTCGATCATGCGAATCTTCAGGTGTGAAAGTGCACGTGATCGGGATCGGCGCTTCGCTCGTTGCAGCAGCCCAGAGCATCTGGATCGGCAAGTTCGGGGCAGAAGGCCCATTGCCTCCACCCTGGCGTGTCGTTCCGCTCAAACGGACGATCCCGCCGACGCGCTATCGCCTCACGACGATCGACGGGGTGCCCGCCGTCGAAGCCGTCGCGAATTCGAGCGTGGCATTGCTCGCGCGACCCGTAGCAGTCGACTTGGGCCGCACCCCCATCCTGTGCTGGAAATGGTGGATTGAGGCCCCCGTTGGTGGGGCGGATATGACGCGCAGAAGCGGCGATGATTATGCGGCACGCGTCTATGTCGCGTTCGACATGCCGGACAGCGCACTGAGCCTCGGCACACGCGTGAAACTGGCCCTGGCGCGGCGCATCTTCGGGAATGAGGTGCCGGATGCGGCGCTCAACTATGTCTGGGACAATCGCCACGCTGTCGGCACCTGGCGAAAGAGTCCCTACACCGACCGGGCGCAGCTGATCGTCCAGGAAAGCGGAAGCGCCGCGGCCAGGCGGTGGGTTGCCGAGCGCGTCGATGTCGCGCGGGATTTCACTCGGGCGTTCGCCGGCAAGCCGGGGACGCCGATTCAAGTCGCGATTGCGACGGACACGGATAATACACGAAGCACGGCGAGAGCGGCCTTCGCCGACCTGCGTTTCGTCGGGCGAGACGAGCCCTGCTAAACAAGGCCGCCGAGGCGCCATTCAGGATACCAGGACAAGTTCGACCAGCCTGTCGAGCGAATGCTCCGCGAAATTGGGAACCTGCATGAAGCCGGGATAAGGCCTGCCGCGATCGACATAGCCCGCCAACAGCCCCGCCGACTTCGCTCCGTGGACGTCCCACGGATGCGCGGCGATGAGCATCGTCTCGCCCGGCTTCACGCCGGCCGAATCCGCCGCGTGCCGGTAGACATCGGGGTGGGGCTTTGAGCGCCCTACCCCGTCTGCCGAAAGAATTCGCTCAAAAGTGGCTTCAAGGCCCGCACCTTCGATGAGCCGCGTGGCGATGGCCGTGCTGCCGTTGCTGAGCGCGATGACGCGAATGCCGGCGCGGCCGAGCTGCGCCAGGGCAGGTTCGACATCGGCATGCGGAGTCATTGCGGAAACGGCGTCGAGGATCTTCTCCTTCTGCGCCTCGTCAAGCGGCTGGCCGAGAATGGCGCTGACTTCATCGAGGGCCGCGGCAAGCACATCCCGGAAGGGCGCATAAGCCTCCGAAGCTGCAAGCGCGAAAGTGTCCCTGAGGCCTGTCGCGAACCACAGGTTGAGAGCCGGGGAGACCAGGCCGGCGGCATCGAATTCCGCCTTGACTGCATCGAGGCTGAAGAGCGTTTCGATGACGTCGAAGGCAACCACTTTCGGACGTTCCATGATTGATGGCCTCCAGATCCTGGGCGACGCTTCCGTCAGCCTGTGGGTGGCGAAATCATCGCCGCGAGCCTGGCATAACTGGGTTCCGCGCGATGCGGGTCCGGGCCCGGCGATCCCATGCGGCGCCGCCGCGCC
>DATMHG010000062.1:0-6765 GCA_035555035.1 Sphingomicrobium sp. | reverse complement strand
TACAGGTGTTCAATTCCTACTCCGCCGCTCCCTCCGCAGATATTCCAACGGCGCTGCGCATCGTCGGAGCCTTGAGGTCCGCTACGCCCTGATCGCCAAAGGAAGCCGTCATTCGGCCGCGACTCCGCTCGCCTCGAACATGTCCGGCCCCTCGGGCGTCGCTGCGTCGTTCGCCGCGGCTTCCGCCTTGGCCTTCTGCCGGCGGTCGAAATTGTCCCACACCTCGTTCCAGTTTCCGCGGGTCGCGGCCTTTGAATATTCGGTCGCCCTCGTCTCGAAGAAGTTGGCGTGCTCGACGCCATTGAGCAGCGGGGCGAGCCAGGGGAGGGGGTGCTCGTCGACCATGTAGATGGGCGCGAAGCCCAATTGGCCGAGGCGCCAGTCGGCGATGTAGCGGATGTACTTCTTGATGCCCTTCGCATCCATGCCGTTGACCGGCCCCATCTCGAACGCGAGGTCGATGAACGCATCCTCCAGCCGCACCGTTTTCTGGCAGGCGTCGATGATCGCGTCCTTGACCGCGGGGGTTAGGCAGTTCCGTTCCTTCACGAAGGCGTGGAACAGGCGGATGATGCCTTCGCAGTGAAGGCTTTCGTCGCGGATCGACCAGCTGATGATCTGGCCCATGCCCTTCATCTTGTTGAAGCGCGGGAAGTTCATCAGCATGGCGAAGCTGGCGAAGAGCTGCAGCCCCTCGGTGAAGCCGCCGAACATGGCGAGCGTCTTGGCGATGTCCTCGTCGCTGTCGACGCCGAACTGCTGCAGGTAATCGTGCTTGTCCTTCATCTCCTTGTACTGGAGGAAGGCGCTGTACTCGCTCTCCGGCATGCCGATGGTATCGAGGAGGTGGCTGTAGGCCGCGATGTGCACCGTCTCCATGTTGGAGAAGGCGGTCAGCATCATCTTGATCTCGGTCGGCTTGAACACGCGGCCGTATTTGTCGTGATAGCAGTCCTGCACCTCGACGTCGGCCTGGGTGAAGAAGCGGAAGATCTGGGTGAGGAGGTTGCGCTCGTGCGGCGTGAGCTTCTGCGCCCAGTCGCGGCAGTCCTCGCCGAGCGGCACTTCCTCGGGCATCCAGTGGATCTGCTGCTGGCGCTTCCAGTACTCGAACGCCCAGGGATATTCGAAGGGCTTGTACTGCTTGCGGGCTTCGAGGAGGGGCATGACTCAGGCTCCTTTAGTTCGTCAGCGCCGCGAAAGCGGCCATCGAATGGGATTCACACGAAGGCACGAAGAAGAAGGGAAGCCACGAAGATTCGAAGCGACGGCTTCGCGTCTTGATTTTTCCTTCGTGTCTTCGTGTGGAAAAGCACGGTTGAGCCGCTGCGCGGCTCGAAGGAAGGCGAGGGTTTCCCATCATCGGCTCCTCACCACGCGGCGGTGGCCGCGCTTCGCGCCGACGCCGAAGACGACGATGCCGAGGAAATAGCCGAAATCGTACCAGCCGCCGTTGTTGGGCACCGCGTAGATCGCGATGTTCGGCGCGAACAACGAGACGATCCAGGCGAGCGGGAAGATGAGGCCGTGCCACAGGCCCATGAAGAAGCCCGGCGCGTTCGGGGCGACTGCGCTCGCCTGCTGAGCCGCCGCGCAGGCGACGTGCAGGCAGGGGGGGAGGTGGAGGGCCATCATCGCGCGCGCTCCTTCATCGCGTCGAGCTCGGATGCGCTCGGGCGGTATTCCATGAAGCCGAGCGCGTGGATCGCCAGAATCGCGCCGACCACGAGCAGCAGCACCGCGCCCTGGCTGCCGTAGCCGCGATCGACCGCGCGGTTGCGGCGGTAGAGCCAGACGCTCGCGCCGAGAATCGCGACCGCTGCGGCGAGCTCGATCATTCGGGGCGTGGTCATCGCCTGAACCACGTGGCGCCGAGCGCAAGCGTCGCGACGGTCGCGACGAGGTCGAGCGCGACGAGGCCGAGCACGACGGCGCCCGCGCCTTTGGCGAAGCTCTTGAAGGAAAGGGCCCTCACCCCAGCCCTCTCCCGCGCGCGGGAGAGGGCGGAGGCGCGCAGCGCCGGAGGGTGAGGCTTTTCGTTCACTGGCATGCCAGGCACTCGTCATAATCGGTGGTGCTGGCGAGCTGGATTTCCTTGAGCTCGGGCGTGTTGTCGGCCTCGACGCCGCCGGCGAAACCAGCGCGCTGCACGGACTTGCTGCGCAGGTAATAGAGCGACTTGATGCCGAGCTCCCACGCGCGGAAATGGAGCATCATCAGGTCCCACTTGTCGACGTCGGCCGGGATGAAGAGGTTCAAGGACTGCGCCTGGTCGATGAAGGGCGTGCGGTCGGCGGCGAGCTCCAAGAGCCAGCGCTGGGCGATCTCGAAGCTGGTCTTGAACACGTCCTTTTCTTCTTGGCTGAGGAAGTCGAGGTGCTGCACCGACCCGCCATTCTCGAGGATCGAGTTCCAGACCGTGGGTGAGTCCTTGGCCTTCTCCTTCAGCATGCGCTCGAGGTACGGGTTCTTGATCGAGAAGGAGCCCGACAAGGTCTTGTGGGTATAGATGTTGGCCGGGATCGGCTCGATGCAGGCGCTGGTGCCGCCGCAGATGATCGAGATCGACGCGGTCGGCGCGATCGCCATCTTGCAGCTGAAGCGCTCCATCACGCCCATGTCGGCGGCGTCGGGGCAGGGGCCGCGTTCCTTCGCCAGCATCATCGACGCCTGGTCGACCTGGCTCCGGATGTGTTTGAAGATCTTGAGGTTCCAGCTCTTCGCCATCGCGCCTTCGAACGGCAGTCCGCGCGCCTGGAGGAAGGAGTGGAAGCCCATCACGCCGAGGCCGACGCTGCGCTCGCGCTCGGCGCTGTACTTGGCTCGCGCCATCTCGTCGGGCGCGCGGGCGATGTAGTCGCTGAGCACGTTGTCGAGGAAGCGCATCACGTCCTCGATGAACTGCTTGTCCTTGTTCCACTCGTCCCAGGTTTCGAGGTTGAGCGAGCTGAGGCAGCACACCGCGGTGCGGTCCGCGCCGAGGTGGTCGCGGCCCGTCGGCAGCGTGATTTCCGAACACAGGTTCGAGGTCGACACCTTGAGCCCGAGGTCGCGGTGATGCTTCGGCATCGCCTTGTTCACCGCGTCGATGAAGATGATGTAGGGCTCGCCGGTCGCGAGGCGGGTCTCGACCAGCTTCTGGAACAGCGAGCGCGCGTCGACCTTGGCGCGGACGCTGCCGTCCTTTGGCGACTTCAATTCGAACTCCGCGCCCTCGCGAACCGCGGCCATGAACTCGTCGGTGACGAGCACGCCGTGGTGAAGGTTCAAGGCCTTGCGGTTGAAATCGCCCGAGGGTTTGCGGATTTCGAGGAACTCCTCGATCTCCGGATGCGAGATATCGAGATAGCAGGCGGCCGAGCCGCGGCGTAGCGAGCCCTGGCTGATCGCCAGCGTCAGGCTGTCCATCACTCGGACGAACGGGATGATGCCGCTGGTCTTGCCGTTGAGGCCGACCGGCTCGCCGATGCCGCGCACCCGGCCCCAGTAGGTGCCGATGCCACCGCCGCGCGAAGCGAGCCAGACATTCTCGTTCCAGGTCCCGACGATGCCGTCGAGGCTGTCGGAGACGCTGTTCAAATAGCAACTGATCGGAAGCCCGCGCCCAGTGCCGCCGTTCGACAGCACCGGCGTCGCCGGCATGAACCATAGCCTGGAGATGTAATCGTAGACGCGCTGCGCATGTTCGGCGTCGTCGGAATAGGCCGCGGCGACGCGCGCGAACAGGTCCTGATAGCTCTCGCCCGGAAGCAGGTAGCGGTCACGCAGCGTGTCCTTGCCGAACTCGGTCAGGAGCTCATCACGCCTGGCGTCGGTCTTTACGTCGAAGCGCGGCGCATGAACCGATTTCGTGCTGCTCGACGCAGTGGCGACATCATCGACCGGAACTTCGCTACCCGTACTGAAATCCATCGCGCTTCCCCGTTCCTCAACGGTCTCGACGACCGTTTGTTCTCCTATTGTTCGACTCGGAGCCATGACGGGACATCCTAGCCTTTTTTGGCGCAGTCCGGGGCTTTTTCACTCCTCGTCCCTGTGGAAACCGGGGACGAACGGTCCCGTCACCGGAATATAGTGATTCCGGCACCGAATACCAGTACTTGGGTGTTTCCCCTCCCGCGCTACTATGTATAGTGCCTCAACCAGAATAAGACGCAAGCCGGTAAATTCGTTGTGAAGCAAAAATCCTGTGGATTTGCCGCGGCGCAACAGGTGGCTAGCGGGTTGCGCTTCCGGGTTTCGCCTCGCTAGAGCGGTCCTCGTGCGTGAAGCGTTGCCGAGCGGCGGCCGTGTCCGGTCCTGACGAAGAGCTACTTTCCTTCATCGCCTCGAGCTTCCGTTCGGTCTGGGCGCTGGAGCTCTTGCTGCTGCTCAAGACGCAGCCGCGAGTCTGGCCGCGCGCGGAGCTGGTGACGGCGCTGCGCGCGAGCGACCTCGTGGTCAGCCATGCGCTCGACGGCCTGGTTGCGGCGGGTTTGGCGTCGATCGACGGCGACGGAGCACGCTATGCGCCAGCCAATGCGCAGATGAGCGGATGTGTGGACCGGGTCGAGGAGCTCTATCGTTCACGGCCGAATTCAGTTCGCCGGACAATCATTGCGGCGGGTTCGAGCAGCGCAACGGCCTTCGCCGACGCGTTCAAGCTGCGGAAGGACTAGGGATGGGGGCATTCTTTCCAACGATCGTTTACGTGTTGTGCTTGCTCACGAGCGCGGCTTGTGCATGGCTGCTCGGGCGAAGCTATGCGCGGGGCGGGCAGCGCCTGCTGCTGTGGAGCAGCATTTGCTTCGGCTTCCTGGCGCTCAACAATCTGGCGGTGATCTTCGATCTCGTCGTGTGGCCGGAAAGCGACTTGCGGCTCGCTCGCCTGGTGCTTGCGTTCGCTGCCGTCGCCTCGCTGATCTGGGGGTTCGTGTGGGAGGTCGAAGATGCCTGAGCATGTGAGCTTGTACGACTTCCTGTCCGGAGCGGTGGCTTGCGGGTTCCTGGTCTGCGGACTGTTCTTCCTCAAGTTCTGGCGGCGCACGCGCGACGAGCTGTTCGTCGCCTTTGCGCTCGCATTTGCATTGCTCGGGGCCGTGCAGGCGGCCCTCGCGCTGTCCGACATTCCGACCGAGGAGCGGGCGCCGATCTACCTGTTCCGCTTGCTCGCCTTCGTGATCATCCTGTTCGCGATCTTCCGCAAGAATCGGGCGAGCGCGTGAGTTGCTGGCTCGGGAATGAACTGCGGCTAGCCAGCATCTAAGACTCGCATGAGGACCGCTCCAGCCCTGAAGCGTTCGATCTGTGCGCTTCTATTCGCGCTACTCCTTGGGCTGCGCCTGCTCGGGACGGCCGGGTACATGCCCGGCTTCGACCATGGCGCGGTGACGATCGTCGCCTGCCCCGACGCAGACACGGACGCTCCGCTCGCACTCGACCTCACGCATCACCATCACGGCCATTCCAAGCACAAACATGGCGGGCTGTGTCCCTATGCGTCGGCATCGGCGCTGGGGGCGCTCGGGCCGGAGTTCGGCGCGTTCCTCGCCGTCCTGATCCTCACCGCCGCGCTGCTGCTCGGCCGTACGTACCTGTTCCTGGAACGCAGCCGGACTCACGAACGTCCGCCGCTGAGAGGGCCGCCGATTCCCGCCTGAGTATTGATTCAGCTTCACTCAGAATCGGGAATTTCATGAAGAATATAGTCTTAAGCGCGCCAGTCGGCGTGCTGCTTGCCTGTTGCGGCGCGCCCGCATTGGCTCATGGAGTCATCGGGCAGCGCTTCTTTCCGGCGACCATCACGACCGACGACCCGTTCGCGGCCGATGAGCTGGCGCTGCCGACGATCACCTCGTTCGATCATGAGACCGACATCGATTTCGATTATTCGAAGACGATCTTGCCCGGGTTCGCAATCGAGATGGGAATGGGGCATGTCAACGCAAAGGAGGCGGGCGAGCCGCGCCAGCGCGGGTTCGGCAATCTCTCAATTGCCCCGGCAGTCGAACTCACCCGGAACCCCGCTCACGAATTCGTCCTGAGCGCGGGGCTCGAATGGGAGATTGGCGGTACCGGGAGCAAAGCGGTCGCCGAGCGATCCTCGACCTACACGCCCACGATCAAGTTCGGGAAGGGCTTCGGCGACCTTCCCGACAGCATGAAGTATCTGCGTCCGCTCGCGGTCACCGGCACCGTAGGCTACGCGATTCCCGGCGGCGGCGACGAACCGAAGTCGATCGAATGGGGCGGCGCGATCGAGTACAGCCTGCTCTATCTTCAGAACAACGTGCGCGATCAGGGCTTTGGCAACTTTGTTGCGCACTTGACGCCGGTCGTCGAATTCAATCTCTCATCGCCGACGAGGAGAGGAGGAGGCAGAACGACCGGCACAATCAATCCCGGCCTGATATGGTCGGGTCAGCATATCCAGATCGCGGCCGAAGCCGTAGTTCCGGTCAATCGGGACAGCGGTCACGGCGTGGGGTTCATTGCCCAGCTGCACTTCTACATCGACGACCTGTTCCCGCATTCGCTCGGACGGCCGATATTTGGAGCTAAGAGATGAAGCTGCGTGTCCTAGCGGGCCTCGCGGTCGCCTGTTTGGCGAATCCGGCTTTCGCCCATGCGTTCCTGCAGCATGCCGATCCCGGCGCCGGGGCGACGCTGCGCCAATCGCCGGTTAAGATCGCGCTCAGCTTCACCGAACAACTGGAGCCGGTGTTCAGCGGAGTGGCGGTCACCGACGCTTCGGGCCGTAGCGTCGAAGCGAGTTCTCCGGTGATC
>DATMHG010000061.1:0-8529 GCA_035555035.1 Sphingomicrobium sp. | reverse complement strand
GTCGACGTGCTCAACACGATGCTCGACGACACGCTTCCGCTCACGCCCGGCGAATGGCCGGAGTGGGGCAACCCGATCACCGACCCGGCAGCCTTCGAGACGATCCGGTCCTATTCGCCCTACGACAATGTGAAGGCACAGGATTATCCGCCGATGCTGATCACCGGCGGCCTCACAGACCCGCGCGTGACCTATTGGGAACCCGCGAAATGGGCCGCGAAGCTGCGCGCGACCAAGACCGACGGGAATATTCTGCTTCTGAAGATCAACATGGGCGCGGGGCATGGCGGAAAGTCGGGACGCTGGGACAAGCTGCACGAGGTGGCCGAGACCTACGCGTTCGTGCTGACGCAGGTGGGGTAGGAAACAGGAACAACAGGAAGAACAAGACCCTCACCCAACCCTCTCCCGCAGGCGGGAGAGGGCTAGCGGACCCATCCAAATCACCTCGCCCGCTTGCGGGAGAGGTCGACTCGCCGATAGGCGAGCGGGTGAGGATTTTTCCTTGAGGAGTTGCCGTGGCGACGATCGGCAAGATCATTCCGCATGCGCGTCGACTTCGACGCGAAGCCACCGACGCAGAACGCCGGCTGTGGTTCCATCTTCGTGGCCGTCGTCTGGGCGGCTTCAAATTCAAGCAACAGGAAACGATTGGACCCTTCGTCGCCGACTTCGCCTGTGTTGAATGCAGACTGATCGTCGAAGCCGACGGCGGCCAGCACGGACCCGAGCAAGACGATCGGCGGACCGCTTACCTTAACGGTCTTGGCTGGCATGTCCTTCGCTTCTGGAACAACGAAATTCTCCAGCAGACCGAGGGCGTGCTCAACGTCATTCTTCGGACCTGTGATGAGCGTCGGAAAGGTAAACCCTCACCCTGCCCTCTCCCGCGCGCGGGAGAGGGGAATTGAGCCGCCCGGTCTTCGAACTCATCCTGACGGCCGGTTCCGGGCACATCGACGAGCTCGGGCACGTCAATAATGCGGTATGGGTACAGTGGATCCAGCAGGTCGCGGTGGCGCACTGGCAGGCGGTCGCCGATGATGCGCATAAAGACGCATACTTTTGGGTCGTGGTGCGGCACGAGATCGATTATCTGCGCGCGGCACACCAGGGCGATCGGATCACGGCGCGGACCTGGGTCGGCGATGCACCCAAAGGGGCGCGGTTCGATCGCTTCGTCGAGTTCACGGGAGCTGACGGGAAGGTCTGCGTTCGCGCCAAGACCAGCTGGGCAATCATCGACAAAGCCTCCGGAAAGCCCATCCGGGTGCCGCCCGAGGTAGTGGCGCCGTTCCTCGCGGCAGAGTAACAGCCGGAGCCATGGCCCGCCCGATCCTCTACGAATATTGGCGTTCGTCCGCCTCCTACCGCGTCCGCATCGCCCTCAACCTCAAGAACGTCGAATATGAGAGCCGCCCCGTCGACCTCCTGACCGGCGAGCAGAATTCCGAAGAGTATCGCGCGCTGAACCCGCAGGGCTTCGTGCCCATGCTCGAGATCGACGGGCACAAGCTCACGCAGAGCCTTGCAATCATCAACTATCTCGACCTGCGTTATCCCAACCAGCCGCTGCTGCCGGCATCGGCGGCCGAGCGCGGCCATGTCGTTGCTCTCGCGATGATCGTCGCTTGCGACATCCATCCGCTCAACAACCTGCGGGTGCTCAAATATCTGAAGAGCGAGCTCGGCCATTCGCAGGACGAGGTGGACGCCTGGTACCGACACTGGATCAGCGAACGGCTTCCGGCGATGGAAACCATGGCCGCGCCACAGGCGGGCAAGTTCCTGTTCGGCGATGCTCCGACGGGCGCCGATGTCTGCCTGGTGCCGCAGCTCTACAACGCGCGGCGGTACGACGTGCCGCTCGACGTCTATCCGACGTTGCTCCGCGCCGAGGAGAATGCGAACAGGCTCGAGGCGTTCGCGGCCGCGCATCCGGATCGCTAAAGGGTGCCAGCATGAACCGTGTCGACAGCATCAACCGCGGCATGAGCGCCGACCTGAAGCCGCTCGAGTTGGTCGAGATCCCGTCCATGGAGGGCAAGGTCAGCGAGGCCGAATGGCAGATCCGCATCGACCTCGCCTGCGCGTACCGCATGGTCGCTTACTATGGCTGGGACGATCTGATCTTCACGCACCTCAGCGCGAGAATTCCCGGCCCCGAGCACCATTTCCTGCTCAACCCGTACAATTTGATGTTCGAGGAGGGGACCGCCTCGTCGCTGGTCAAGGTCGACGTGAACGGCAATCCGGTCGAGCCGACGCCGTTCATCACCAACCCGGCGGGCTTCACGATCCACTCGGCGATCCACATGGCGCGCGAGGATGCCCATGCCGTCATGCATCTCCACACGCCTGCGGGACAGGCCGTGTCGGCGCAGGAGCATGGGCTTCTGCCGCTGACGCAGACCGCGATGCTGATCCGCGACGACGTCGCCTTTCACGATTACGAAGGGGTCGCGGTCGATCTCGACGAGCGCGAGCGGCTGGTCGCGGACCTCGGGACTAAGAGTGCGATGATCCTGCGCAACCACGGCACGCTCGCCGTCGGCAAGAATGTCGGCGAATGCTTCATCCGCCTCTATTACCTCGAGCGCGCCTGCCAGGCGCAGATCATGGCGCTGTCCGCGGGCGAAAGGATCAACAGCCCGCCCCAAGGGTCGCCGGAAATCACGGCGCAGCAGGGCGCGGTCGGGCTTCCGCTCGCGGCGAATTTGCTCGCGTGGCCGGCGCTCAAGCGCAAGGCTTACCGGCTCGATCCCAGCTTCGCGAGCTGAGTTGGCGCGGAAGGCGGCGTCCGTTTCCGATTATCGCGCGCTCGCCAAGGCGCGGCTGCCGCACTTCCTGTTCGAATATCTCGACGGCGGTTCGTATGACGAAGAGACTCTGCGGCGGAACGTCGAGGATTTGCGGACGGTCGCCCTGCGGCAGCGCGTGCTGCGCGATGTCTCCGCCATCGATCTTTCGACCGAGCTGTTCGGCCACCGCTGGTCGTTGCCGGTGGGGCTCGGACCGGTCGGGCTCGCGGGATTGTACGCGCGCCGGGGAGAGGTGCAGGCCGCGCGGGCTGCGACGGCGGCGAACGTTCCTTTCGCACTGTCGACCGTCGGCGCCTGTTCGCTGCGCGAGATCGCGGCCTCCGGTCATGTGCCTTGGTACCAGCTCTATTTCGTCAAGGACCGCGGCTTCGTCGCGGACATGATCGCGACCGCGAAGGAGACAGGCTGCGGCGCCCTGATCCTCACGGTGGACCTGGCGGTCCCAGGTTCGCGCTATCGCGACGCACGCGCCGCCGGAACCGGACTTCGGCGGCTGGCGCAGCTGCTGGCACACCCCGAATGGCTTTGGGACGTCGGGATTCGCGGGCGGCCGATCAGCCTCGGCAATCTCGAGCCGATCGTCGGCAAGCGCGCGCCGCTGAGCGACTTCCAGACCTGGATTCACCGCAACTTCGATCCGTCGGTCAGCTGGAAAGATGTCGAATGGGTGCGCTCGCAGTGGGAGGGACCATTGATCATCAAGGGCATCCTCGATCCCGAAGATGCGAGCGCGGCGCTGGATAGCGGGGCTGACGCATTGGTGGTCTCGAACCACGGCGGCCGCCAGCTCGACGGAGCATTGTCCAGCGCCCGCGCCCTTCCCCGCATTGCCGACACGATTGCCGGGCGAATGCCGGTGCTTGTCGATGGCGGCGTACGCTCGGGCCTCGACGTCGTGCGGATGCTCGCGCTCGGTGCGGATTTCGTGCTGATGGGACGCGCCTGGGCTTATGCGCTCGCGGCGCGCGGGCAGGCCGGAGTTGCTCACGTGCTGAAGTTGATCGAGGCCGAAATCAGGGTCGCGATGGCGCTCACCGGCTGCACAAGCATCAGTGAGATCGACGCCCAAATCCCTGACGTGAGCGGCAATAAGGGAATTTTCGAACCCGGCTGATCAATCGGGCTGCGGATCGTCCCAGTGATCGAGTGCTGGGCCGAGTGCTTCCTTCATCGAGCCAAGTTCCGCCTCGAACGCTCGCCACTCGTCCGCTGCTTCCTTGCGGATCGGCTGGCGCACCTGTTCGGCGCTCGCGGTTCGAACCGCTCTCTTGGTCTCGTGGAAATTGAGGCAGGCCTCGTCGAACGGCACGCCGAGATAGTCGAGAAGCCGCCGAATTTCCGCCTCAGGCTCCTCCACCAGCCGCTCATGAATGACGCGATGGATGCGTCCGGGCAGCACCCGGTCGAAATGGCTCATAAGCCTTATGTAATCGGCATAATGTTGACCGAAGTATTTGAGATCGTACGAAAATTCTTGACCGGTGGCGTAAAGCTGCCTGAAGTTGGAGAAGCCGCAGGCCAGCGGGTGCCGGCGGGTGTCGATAATCTTCGCGTTGGGCAGAATCAGCCGGATGAAGCCGACGTGCATCCAGTTGTTCGGCATCTTGTCGATGAAGAAGGGCCGATCGGTCTTGCGCTGAATCCGCGTGCGCTCGAGGTAGAGGGCGCCGAGCTCGCCAAAGCGCTGAACTGGCAGGTCGGCGAGCAGCTCCGGATAAGGCGTCGCGCCAGGCGCAACCCGAGGATCCGGCTCGAGACTCTTCACGAGCACATAGATGTCCGGCAATTCCGAGGTGCCCTCGATCATCGGATGGCTGGCGAGGATCTGCTCGACCAGAGTCGAACCCGAACGCGGCAGACCGATGATCAAGATTGGATCCGGCGCCGTGTCGCCGCTGCCGGCGCGCTCGGCGAAAAACTCAGGCGTGAAGAGCCGCTCGCTGCGATCCACGAAACGCGTGATTCGAGCCGGGTCATGCATCAGTTGAGCGGCGCGGAGCGCATTGCCGGCACGATATTGCTCGAAGCTCTCGCCGGATTCCTTGCGATCTTCCAGTGCCTTGCCGAGGGTGAAGTAAAGCCGCAGCTGATCTTCCGCCGGGCGGCCGGGCGTTGCCACGAAGCCGCGGAGCGTCTCGATGTCTTCGTCGCTGAACTTGAATGTCTTCATGTCGGCGAGCAGCCACCACGCCTCGCCGTAATCGGGCCGGATCCCCAGCGCCTTCCGACATGCTTCCAGCGCCTCATCCGGCCGGCCGACGGTCTTTAGAAGGAAGGCGAGACGCGTCCACATCTCGAGATTCGCCGGATTTTCAGCGAGGATCTCGCGGTAGAGGCGGATCGCCTGCTCATATTCGCCGACGCGGCCGAGCGCATCGGCATGAACTTCCTTGACCTCCGCATACGCGAGAAGGTCCCCGTCGATCTCTTGAAATTCGGCCACGGCTTCGCCCGAACGCTCCTGGTCATGGAGCGTCGTCGCGAGGTGGAGACGAGCATATGCGAACCCGGGCGCAACATTGAGGGAGCGCCGAAACAGCGCTTCGGCATCGCTGAGGAATCCGGCCGAGGCGGCAATTTCGCCGAGCATCCGGAGTGCAACGAAGTCGTCGGGACGCCGCCCGAGCACTGACCGGAGGATCGCTTCGGCCGTCACGAAGTCGTCCGCGAGCATAGCCTGGGCTGCGCGGTCGATGTCCGGATCCCCCGCCGATGCATGCATCGCATCGAGTTCTGCCTGAGTAGGTGCAATGGTCATCGACGCGCCCAAGATAAGATGATGGTCGGGGAGAGAGGATTCGAACCTCCGGCCCCTGCCTCCCGAAGACAGTGCTCTACCAGGCTGAGCTACTCCCCGACCGGAACCCGCTTGAATTGCGATCGCCGATCGCGGCGGGAGCCAAGGCTGCGGCTAAATAGAGGGGGGTTGCGGTGCGGGCAAGGTCCAAATCGTCAGCGGCCCAGCGTTTCCATCCAGTGCTTCACCCGAACGAACTTTTCCCTGGGAGAGCCGGGACGCGCATTCGCGGTCTCGGTCTCCTCGATCTTGCGCCAATCGTCATAGTCGGTGGGCAACACGCCGCGGCTTTCGAGCAGTCGCTTGAGGCCTTCGGCGCCCGGCCGCTCCTGCGAGCTGCCGGGCGGAATGGCGGCGACGATCTGGTCGGCGACTTCATAGCCGTCGGGCCGGTTGGTGCCGATGGTTCCGGTGGGGCCGCGCCGCGCCCAGCCGACGGCGTAGAGGCGGTCTGCGATCCTGCCATTCTCGTTGACGAACTTCCCGCCTTCAAACGGAACGTGGGGGATCGGTGAGCTGGAATAGCCGATGGCGGTGACAACGAGTGAGGCAGGCACCTCATAGGTTTCGCCAGTGCCGCGAGCGGCGCCGCGTTCGTCGAGCTCGGTCCGTTCGACAACGATCTTCTCCGCCTTGCCCTGCCTTTCGATCGCAACCGGCTTGGCGAAGAAATCGAAGACCATGCGCTTGGGCTTGGCGGGATCGGGTGGCGTGGCAGCGAAGCCCCTGAGGATCGTGATCGACTTGCGATGGCCGGGCTCGAGCGCGTCGTCGGCTTCGACCGGCGGAAAGTCGGCAGCATCGATCACCGGCGAGGCGGCTTCGAGATGGCCGAGCTCGCCGAGCTCCTTGGGCGTCATCGCGATCTGGTGCGGGCCGCGGCGACCGAGGATCGTGATCGTGCGGATCGCCGAATGATCGAGCGCGTCGAGTGCGTGGCCGACGATATCCGATCCTTCGAATTCGTGGCGCGTCTTGGAAAGGATGCGCGCGCAATCGAGCGCGACATTGCCGTTGCCGATGACCGCGGCGTGCGTGCCGTCGAGCGGCGGGTCGAGGTCGGCGAAGTCCGGGTGGCCATTGTACCACCCCACAAACTCGGCCGAGCCGACGACGCCCGCCAGCTCCTCTCCGGGAATGCCGAGCTTGCGGTCGTGCGGCGCGCCCGTCGCGAGGATCACCGCATCGTAGAGGTCCAGCAGCTCGGCGATTGAGATATCGCGGCCCACCGTGACATTGCCGATGAAGTCGACACCCGCGCTGTCCGCGACCTTGTCGTAGCGCTTGCTGACGGCTTTCAGCGACTGGTGGTCTGGCGCGACGCCGAAGCGGATCAGACCGTACGGAACCGGGTAGCGATCGAGGATGTCGACCCGCGCCTTGTCGGCGTAGGCCTTTTCCAGCGCTTCGGCAGTGTAGAAGCCCGCCGGACCCGAACCGACCACCGCGAAATGCCGCATTCGCCGCTCCCTTCTCCTCCCTGTTGCCTAGCAATGGGGAGGTGGCAGCGCAAAGCGCTGATGGAGGGGCCGGCCCCTCCACCATTCACTCTGCGGTGAATGGTCCCCCTCCCCACCGCTTCGCGGCAGGGAGGATTTACTTGTGATGATCCTCCAGCAGCACGCTGCCCTTCTTCTGCAGCGCGCCCTGAATCAGCCCCGAGAACACGCCGAGCATGCCGGGAAGAAGCACCCTCACCCGGACTTTCCTGTCCTCGACATCGATGCTGGACTGGACGGCTTCGCCGAGCGCCTGGACGCGCAAGTTCAGCTGGTCGCCGGTCCAGCCAGATTCGACCTGCGCTCCGCCCGGAATATGGTCCTGCAGGCGGTGGATGTTGTTGGCGATGCGCCGGCGCGCCTCGTCCTTGCCGAGGTTGTGGGGCAAGTCGACTTCGATCGGCTGTGACATATGACTAACACACCTGGCATCGCATTCAGAGCTTTTCAAGCTCCGCCAGGACATTATCGTTCCCGAATGCGCGCGCTTTTCCTCTTGGTTGCACTTGCGTCCACCGCGGCGGCACAGCCGCCGACGTGGGTGCCAGGGATGCCGTGGGAGCCGACCGCCCCTTACATCACGGTCGGGCAGGACGAACCGGGATATCGGAACTGGTATTTGGCGACTCCCGCGAACGCGGTCTCGGTCAAGGCGTTCAACGATTATCTGGCGACCTGGGGCGTCAGCGGGATCGTGCCGACGTGGCAGCTCTTGAGGACCGCGAGCGACTGGCAGAAATGCGGGTCGCCGGCCTTCGAGGTCCCACCGACCCAGGATTGGCCCAACGTCGTCCAGACGCTGCGATACATCCGCGACAAGGTCATTCCGACGATCGGGCCCGTCGAACCGGTGTCCGTCTATCGCAATGCCTTGCTCAACCAGTGCGCCGCGGGGGCGCCGGAAAGCGCCCATCGCTTCATGCAGGCCGTCGACCTTGTGCCGCTCCGTCCCGTCACGCGCGATGCCATGATCCGCCGGCTTTGCGCCGTCCATGCCGTCAGCGGCGAGACTTACGACGTCGGTCTCGGCTTCTATGTCGGCCTTCGCTTCCACATCGACTCACGCAAGTTCCGCACGTGGGGCGTAAACGACGAAGGCAAGATCGCGTGCGAGCGCAGCCACCAGCTCTCTCACGCGCAGGAGGTGATTGCGACGCCGGAGCCCGCGCCTGCGGCGCCATCCCCCGTTTCGCCTCTGCCGGAGCAACCACCCAAATCTTGACTTCGGTCAGAGACCGATGCTCATTCGTCCTCCGGACGAGCTCCGCGTGGACCTTGTGTTGCTGAATTGCCACACCATATCGACCCCGAGAAAGAGGGGTAATGAATGGATTTCGAAAAGCTCACCGACCGCGCGCGCGGGTTCCTGCAGGCCGCACAGACGATCGCGGTTCGCGAGCATCAGCAAAGG
>DATMHG010000060.1:0-30774 GCA_035555035.1 Sphingomicrobium sp. | reverse complement strand
GGGTTCTGCATTTTGAACGCAACCTCACTGTAAACCAAGATCTTGCCGGGCTGGAGAGCGGTCTGCTGGTTCTGAAGCAGCAACGCGACGGGCGCGGTGGTCGGATTAGCGGCCGGAATCCGCTGCGGATGCACCCAGGACGGCGGAGGCCCGAACTTAAGCTGATCGGCGGCAACGGCCGGCGCGAATGGGAGCAACGCCACGCCGGCGAACAACAACACACGAAACCGTCCCATGATACTCCCCCACGTCAGGAGGACATCCTAGGATCGCCTGATCTCCTTTAGCAACAGGCCTTTAGTTGGCTTCCACATGCAGTCGAACTGCGCTCCCGTTCGGACGATAGCGCTTCCTTCTTTTTCGAAATGCTGCTCTTGCCGGAGCTGCTCTTGCGGCCGCCGCCTCGCCCAACCCGAACGACGCGGGACGCCGAGCTCGTAATGGAAAGCCGTCACGGGAGTAAATCCCGTGACGTCGGACGAGCGGAGGGTCGCTCCCCCCGACGTGATCGGGGGTCGCGCCCCGCCGGCCGGGCAATTTCCATCTCTGCGTTCGACGGAATTTGCTTTCCTACACCTCCCATTTTGTGGCCTATCCTCCCGGATGAGCCGCACGGCCAAACGCAGTACCCGCTCGAACCAGCTCCTCGGCCGGATGCTGGTCAAATCCTGCGGAGCGAAGGAAGGAGAAGGACCGCGGTTTTCACTCATTCACTCGTCCGCGAATCTTCACAAAACGCGCTCGACCTCGTGAACATTGGCGATTTCGAGTATGAGCAGGGGAACGAGAGGGGAGGCCGTCACGCGCGATGAAACGCAGCCTGCCCCCCGCGAAGGGCGGGGGTCAGTCCTGTCGGGCTGCGCGCACGCTGGCCGGCTCTTGCGATCTCTGCGCGCCGCTCCGGCGACGCGCTTGGGTGGCTCGTTCCCTCCAAGCCAACCCGACGAGCTGTCGGCGTCGCTGCGCTCGATGGCTCGAGGCTTATTTCTTCTTGGCTGACCCGCTCTTGCTCGAACTGCTCTTGCTGGAGCTGCTCTTCGAACCGGAGCTCGCGCTTTTCTTCGAACCGCCGGACTTGGACGCTGCCTTGGCCATCGCTTGCTCTCCTTCCGGCCCGCTCAACCTTTGAATGGAGATAGCGTTCCTGTGTCCGCCAGCCGACGTTTCGACGTCCAGAATGTTCCCTTCTTGTTCTCATAGAACAAATAAGATACGTCAGTCTCTCCATGGCGGAAGCTCGGCCGCCGAGGCGCAAGCGAATGGCGCTTGCAAAGACGAGGGAGACAGGGGACATGACTGTGCAGTTGAAAGTCATCGGTAGCGGAATGGAATCCCCCAAATTGCAAAACTCGGGCATGGACCGGCAGAAGGCCTTGGAAGCGGCGCTCGCCCAGATCGATCGCGCGTTCGGCAAGGGCTCGGCGATGAAGCTCGGCAGCCGCGAGAAGATGGAGGTCGAGACGATCTCCACCGGCAGCCTCGGGCTCGATATCGCGCTCGGCGTCGGCGGCCTCCCGCGCGGCCGCGTGATCGAGATTTACGGGCCGGAGAGCTCGGGCAAGACGACCCTCGCGCTTCACGCGATCGCCGAAGCCCAGCGCGGCGGCGGCACGGCCGCCTTCGTCGATGCCGAGCATGCGCTCGACCCGGTCTATGCCAAGAAGCTGGGCGTCGACATCGACGAGCTGATCGTGTCGCAGCCGGACACCGGCGAGCAGGCGCTGGAGATCGTCGACACGCTCGTGCGCTCGAATGCGATCGACGTGCTGGTCGTGGACTCGGTCGCCGCGCTGGTGCCCCGGGCGGAGATCGAGGGCGAGATGGGCGACAGCCATGTCGGCCTCCAGGCGCGGCTGATGAGCCAGGCGTTGCGCAAGCTCACCGGCTCGATCAGCCGCTCGCGCTGCACCGTCATCTTCATCAACCAGGTGCGCATGAAGATCGGCGTGATGTACGGCAATCCCGAGACGACGACCGGCGGCAATGCCCTGAAATTCTACGCCTCGGTTCGGCTCGACATCCGCCGCACCGGCCAGATCAAGGACCGCGACGACATCGTCGGCAACACCACGCGGGTGAAAGTCGTCAAGAACAAGGTCGCTCCACCGTTCAAGCAGGTCGAGTTCGACATCATGTACGGCGAGGGCGTGTCGAAGGTCGGCGAAGTGCTCGACCTCGGGGTCAAGGCCGGGCTGATCGAGAAATCCGGCGCCTGGTTCAGCTATGACTCGGTGCGCATCGGCCAGGGCCGCGAGAACGCCAAGCTCTACCTCAAGGAAAATCCCGATGTCGCGCAGCGGATCGAGAATGCGATCCGCGGGAAGACCGAGGAAGTCGGCGAGGCGCTGATGGTCGGCGCCGACGCCGAAGACGAGCTCGCGGCCGAATAGCTCTTCTCCTCTCCCTCTCCCGCTTGCGGGAGAGGGCCGGGCGAAGAGGACCTAAAGGCTCCATCGATCCTAACGGATCGATGGAATGTCCGCGGAGGGGAGCGCCTGTTGGTGAGCTAAGCGAGGTCTTCCGGTACAGCCGTCGACTCCCGCGCCGCCTCCTGCTCCTCCGGGTCCGCCTCCATCGGCGCGAACAGCCGCCTCGGCTCGGTGAGGAGGAGCACCACGAACCCTCCAATCGCGCACAGCGCGGTGCCGATCAGGTAGGGCCCGACGGTTCCATCGAAATGCTGTCCGATGATGAATCCGAGGACCGCTCCGCCGGTGGTCCCGATCATCCCCTGGACCGAAGAGGCGGTGCCCGCGATCGGCGCCATATGCTCCATCGCCAGAGTGCTGAGGTTCGACGATGTGAATGCGAAGGCGCACATCGTCAGCGCCTGCAGCACGACGAAGCTCACCAGCGTCTCGCGGCCCGTGAGCGCCACCGCCGCATGCACCAAAGCGATCGCCATGAACGCCGCTGCTGCCGTGTGCCCGACCCGGCGCAATCCGAAGCGGCCGACGACGCGCGAATTGGTCCACGAGGCCACCGCCATCGGCGCCGCAATCGCGGCGAACACGAGTCCGATGAGATGCGGCTGGTGGAACGCCTCGAACACGATCTGCTGGATCGAGGCGATGTACGCGACCAGCGCTCCGAAGCTGATCGTCAGCGCCGCCGTGTATCCCCGCGACTGCGGCTCGCGGATGGTTTCCCAGATCGCCGCCGCCATGTCGCGCGCCTTGAGGCTGCGGCGATATTCCGGGTGCAGAGTCTCGGGCAGCCGCGTCGTCGACCAGATCAGCATTGCAACCGCATAAAGGGCGAGCGCCCAGAAGATCGCCTGCCACGGAGCGAAGAGCAGAATCGCCAGGCCGATGTTGGGCGCCAGCACCGGCATCAGCATGAAGACCATGAACACCAGGCTCATGACTCGCGCCATCGCTTCGCGCTCGAACAGATCGCGGACCATCGCCACGACCAGCACGCGAGTGACCGCGGCCGATGCGCCCATCGCGAACCGCGCTGCGATCAGCAGCGGAAAGCTATTCGCGAACGCGCATGCCAGCGCGAACAGGCCATAAAGGATCACGCCGGCGGCGAGCACCGGCTTGCGCCCGAACCGGTCCGCCAAGGGACCCCACACCAGCTGCGTCGACGCGAAGCCGACGAAATATGCGACGACCACCAGCTGCCGGTCGTTCTCGTTGAGCACGTGGAGCGAGCGCCCGATCGCCGGCAGTGCGGGAATCATCGCGTCGATCGCGAACGAATTCAGTCCCATGAGCGCGGCGAGCATCGCGGTCATCTCGCGCGTGCCGGGGCGCTTCACGCCGTCCTGGAAAGCCGAATCGAACATGGGAGCCGCGCCTGCTGGCCGATTGAGGCGAGCCGTGCAACAGTGGCTCTCGACAGGAGGCCTCGGGAATGATTGAGCGTCGCAGCTTACTGGTTGGCACCGCCGCATTGGCAGCCGCGATGACCGTGCCGATGAGCCGGGTGATGGCTGCCGCGGCCGAAGCACTGAAGCCGATGCCGCTTCCTCCGCCGATCTCGCAAGCCGAACGCCTTCAGCGGCTCGCGAAGGCGCGCCAGCTGATGCGGCAGGACGGGATTGGCTCGGTCATCGTCGAGTCCGGCTCCAGCCTCGATTATCTGACCGGCGTCCAGTGGCACCGGTCCGAACGGCTCACGGCGGCCGTCATTCCGGCTGAGGGCGATCCGATCATCGTCACGCCCTTCTTCGAGCGGCCGTCAGTCGCCGAGACGCTCGCCATTCCCGCCGAAATTCGCACTTGGAACGAGGACGAGGATCCGCTCAAGCTCGTCGCCGATTTCCTGCGCGAGAAAGGCGTAGCCGCAGCGCCGGTCGGCTTCGAAGAGACCGATCGCTACTTCATCGTCGATCGTCTTGAGCACCAGCTCCCCGGCCTCAAGTCCGTCAGCGCGAATCCCGTCGTCCGTGCGCTGCGCCTGATCAAGTCACCGGCCGAGCTGGGGCTGATGCAGGCCGCCAACGACATCACGCTCAAAGCGATGCGCCACGCGGGCGAAGCGGCACGCGCCGGCATGACTCCCGCCGACTTCGGAACCGCGATCGACGCTGCGACGGCCGCGCTCGGCGGAAACCCGGAATTCTCGCTGGTGCTGATCGACGAAGCTTCGGCGCTCCCACACGGCTCGAAGAAGCCGCAAATCGCCAGGCGCGGGAGCACGGTCCTGTTCGACTGCGGCTGCACCGTCCATGGCTACCAGTCCGACATCTCTCGCACCTTCGTTTTCGGTGCCGATCCAAGCTCTGAACAGCGGAAGGTCTGGAATCAGGTCCACGAGGGGCAGCAGATCGCGATTCGCGCGGCGAAGATCGGGGCTCCATGCGGAAGCATCGACGATGCGGTGCGCGCCGCTTACACGGCTTGGGGTTACGGGCCTGGATACAAGCTGCCGGGCCTGCCGCACCGCACCGGCCACGGGATCGGCATGGACGGCCATGAGCCGGCTTATCTCGTCCACGGCGACGCCACGCCGCTTGCGCCAGGAATGTGCTTCTCGGACGAGCCCGGCATTTACATTCCAGGCAGCTTCGGCATCCGCCTCGAGGACTGCTGGCACATGACGGAAAGCGGACCGAAATTCTTTACTCAGCCGCCGCCGAGCATCGACCGGCCGTTCGGCTAAATCTATCCTGAGCCATGCCCCTGCTGATGGTGCGCTGGCGCATGCAACGGCTCGATATCGGGCGAGAGTTCCGGCGCCAAGTCGCCTTCCCACCGTGCGACAACGGCCGAAGCAACGGCGTTGCCCACGACGTTCGTGCCCGATCGGCCCATGTCGAGGAAATGGTCGACAGCCAAAATGAGCAGCAGCCCCGCTTCCGGGATCCTGAACATCGGCATGATGGCGGCGATGACGACCAGGCTCGCGCGCGGCACGCCCGCCATGCCTTTCGAGGTCACCATCAGCACCAGCAGCATGGTGATCTCCTGGCCCAGCGTCAGATGGATGCCGTAGGCCTGCGCGATGAAGATCGTCGCAAAGGTCATGTACATCATCGACCCGTCGAGATTGAACGAATAGCCGAGCGGAAGGACAAAGCTTGCGATGCGCGGCGGCACTCCGAAGCGCTCCAGCTCTTCGAGAGTCCGCGGGTACGCCGCCTCCGACGAGGCGGTTGAGAAAGCGAGCACCACTGGATCGCGGATGTAGCGGACGAGGTGGCGCGTTCGGGGGCCGACGATCACGAAGCAGACCGCAACCAGCACGCCCCAGAGGATGATAAGCCCGAGGTAGAAGCTGCCGACGAAAGCGCCCAGGGTCGCGAGGATCTTGGGCCCGCGCTCGGCAAGCGCGCCGGTCACCGCCGTGAACACCGCGAAAGGCGCGAACCGCATCACATAATTGGTGACCTGGAGCATGACGCGGACCAGCGCTTCGACTCCGTGGACGATCGGCGCCCCACGTTCGCCCACCGCGGTCAGCGCTACTCCAAAAAACAGCGAAAAAACGACGATCGGCAGGATCTCGTTCGTGCTCATCGCCTCGAAGATCGACTGCGGGACGACGTGATTGACGAAGTCCTTGAGGTTGAACCCCGCCGTCGCGACGCCGCTCGCGGCGGTTGAAGGCGGGATCGGCAGATTGAGGCCCACGCCCGGGTGCAGCAGGGTCACCAGGATCAGGCCGAGCGTCAGCGAGACGAGGCTTGCCCCGATGAACCAGCCGATCGAGCGCACGCCGACGCGCCCGAGCGCCGCGATATCGCCCATGTGGGCGATCCCCGCGACCAGGGTCGAGAAGACGAGCGGCGCGATGATCATCTTGATGAGACGCAGGAACAGCGTGGTGACGATGCTGAGATAATCCGCGATCGACTTGAGGTGCGCGGTCGCCGCGGGCGTGCCGTCATCGATGGCGGCGTTGATCGCCCAGCCGGCGATGATGCCCAGCACAAGCGCAATGAGGATGTACCGCGTCAGTCGTTTGGCCAATTGAATTTCCCTCCGGGCGAGACGTGAAGACGCGCATGCGGCCGCCGTCAAGCTTCACAGGCGCCAACTCCGTGGGCTAGGGGCCGCGCCATGGCAGCCGACAGTGAAGAGATGCCGAGCGTAATCGAGTTCGGACGTGGGATTTTGCACGATGAGGCGCGGGCTCTCGATGCGCTCGCCGATAGCCTCGCCGGCGAATTTGAGCAGGCGGTCGAGGTCATCATCGACTGTAAGGGCAAGCTAATCGTCAGTGGGCTCGGCAAATCGGGCCATGTCGCGCGCAAGATTGCGGCGACTTTCGCTTCGACGGGCACGACCGCCACCTTCCTCCACCTTGCCGAGGCGATCCACGGCGATCTCGGCATGGCCGCGCGGGGCGATGTCGCCATGCTCATTTCCCAGAGCGGCGAGACCGCCGAGCTCGAGCCGGTCATCGATCATTTTGCGCGCATTGGAATCCCGATTGTTGCAATCACGGGCAACTCGGGGTCGATGCTGGCGGGCGCCGCGGCGGCGCCGCTCGTGCTGCCGCACTGGCATGAGGCTGGACCGGAAGCCGTCGCGCCGACGAGCTCGACGACGATGACCCTCGCGCTCGGCGATGCGCTGGCCATGACGGTGATGCGCCAGAAGGGTTTCACTCGCGCCGATTTCGGCCGGCTTCATCCCGGCGGCGCGCTGGGCGCCCGGCTCAAGCCCGTCAGTCGCCTCATGCACAAGGGCAAGTCGCTGCCGCTGACCCGCGCCGACAGCAACATGCATGACACGGTCGTCGAGATGTCAGCAAAAAGGCTCGGCGTGATCGGTGTGACCGACGAGCATGGCTATCTCCTCGGGGTGATCACCGACGGCGACCTCAGGCGCAATATCGAGAGGGGGCTCGACCATAGCGCAGCCGAATTCATGACCAGCGATCCCAAGACCATCGCCGCCGACGCTCTAATCGACGAGGCCCTGACCCTCTTCGAAGAGAACAAGATCACGGCGCTGTTCGTGGTCGACGAGGACGGGCAGGGCAAGAGGCCGGTGGGAGTGCTCCACATCCACGACTGCCCGCCGCCGAGATGAACAATGTCATCCTGATCCCCGCCCGCTACGCCTCCACGCGTTATCCGGGGAAGCCGCTCGTCGAATTGAAGGGTACGGGCGGAGCGGCCAAGCCGCTGATCCTGCGCAGCGTCGAAGCGGCGCGGCGGGTTCGCGGAGTCTCGGGTGTGTTCGTGGTCACCGACGACGATCGCATCGCGGACGTATGTACGGGTCACGGCGTCGGAGTGATCATGACCTCGCCCGAATGCCGCAACGGCACCGAGCGCTGCGCAGAGGCGCTTCCGCAGCTTTACGAGCCGGACCTCGTGATTAACTTTCAGGGCGACGCGCTCCTGACCCCGCCGGGGTTCGTCGAAGCCTTGATCGACCGGATGCAAAGCGATTCCGATGCTCTGGTTGCGACCCCAGCTTTGAGGCTGCGCAGTGATGAGGTGCGGAATCTACAGGCGGAGGAAGCAGCCGGTCGCGTAGGCGGCACGAGCGTAGTGACTGACGCCCGAGGCCACGCTCTCTATTTCTCCAAGCGCCTGATCCCGCATCTGCCGGCGAACGCATTGGATGTCGAAATGTCGCCAGTCAGGCTACACGTAGGCGTCTACGCCTATCGGCCGGAATCCCTGGAGAGGTATGTTTCGACGCAGGTGAGCGAACTGGAAGCGCTCGAAGGCCTCGAGCAGCTGCGGTTTCTCGTCGCGGGCGTTCCGGTCGCGGTTGTCGACGTGGAGCCTCCGCCTTTCACTTTGCGCGAACTCAACAATCCCGAGGACGTCGCGCCGGTCGAGCAGGCGCTCGCGGAGGCGGGCCTCGAATGAGCTTCTGGGAGACGCTCGATCCCAAATACCGGCTGATCCTGTGCGACATCTGGGGCGTCGTGCATGACGGCGTGAACCTCTACCCAGGTGCGCCGGAGCGGCTGCGACAATGGCGTGAGCAGGGCCGCTGCGTCATCTTGATCACGAATGCGCCGCGAACTGCTGATGCGGTCGAGGAACAGCTCGCGCGTCTCGGACTGCCGCGGCAGGCGTACGATGCGGTCGCGACAAGTGGAGAAGCAGGCATTGAAGCGCTGCTGACGCTCGGCAAGCCGGTCGGCTTTGTCGGGACGGAGGAAGATCGCGAGATCCTCGAAGGGCGAGGGGTCCGCATCGCCGAGGATGAGGATTTCACCGACCTTGCCTGTACCGGCGTTACCGAGCTGCGGCCGCGGCCGGAAGATTATTCGGCGGACCTTCAGCGCTGGGTGGAACGCGATGTGCACATGCACTGCCTCAACCCCGATCGGCTGGTGGTGCGCGGCGGCATTCCCGAAGCGTGCGCCGGGGCGATTGCGGACATCTATCAGATGCTGGGAGGACGCGTGACCTGGTATGGCAAGCCGTTCCCGACGATCTACCGCCACGCGCTGCACCTCGCCGGCGATCCGCCGACGGATGAAGTGCTCGCCGTCGGGGACGGACTTCAGACCGATATTCTTGGTGCCGCGCGAATGGGGTTTGATACCGTGTTCGTGTCTGGTGGTATTCACGCTGGCGAGCCGTTCCCGGAGGGCTTCGGAGAGCGGAACGGCCTTCCAGGATGGCAGCCGGTGGCGGTTGTCGACGGTCTCGCTTAGATAGCCGCGATGCAATTGCTTGGACGCGAGATCGGGCTCGACGAGCCGCTATTCCTGATTGCGGGCCCGTGCGTGGTTGAAGGCGAGGAGCTACAGTTACGCACCGCTGACAGCCTCAAGCGCATCACGGACAGACTTGGGATCCTTTTCATCTTCAAGTCGAGCTTCGACAAAGCCAATCGCTCTTCGGACAAGAGCTACCGCGGCCCGGGGATCGATGAAGGCCTAAGGATTCTCGAAAAGGTGAGGAACGAGCTTGAGGTGCCGGTTCTCACAGACGTTCACGACATCCCGCAGATCGCGCCCGTATCCGAAATAGTGGACGTGCTTCAGACACCGGCTTTCCTCGCCCGGCAGACCGATTTCATCCACGCGGTCGCGGCTTCAGGAAAGCCGGTGAACATCAAGAAGGCGCAGTTCATGGCGCCGCACGACATGAAGAATGTCGTCGAGAAGGCCCGCAACGCCGCTCAGGCTGCGGGCATCAACGATGAGACAATTATGGTCTGCGAGCGGGGCGCATCGTTCGGCTACAACAATTTGGTGTCGGACATGCGCAGCCTTGCGATCATGCGCGAGACCGGATGCCCGGTGGTCTTCGATGCGACCCACTCCGTCCAGCTGCCGGGAGGGCAGGGGACCAGCTCGGGCGGCCAGCGCGAGTTCGTTCCGGTCCTCGCTCGAGCGGCCGTCGCGACCGGGGTCGCCGGGCTCTTCATGGAAACCCACCCGGATCCGGCCAATGCCAGGTCGGATGGCCCAAACGCCTGGCCGCTCGATCGAATGGAAAGCTTGCTGATGACCTTGGTCGAACTCGACCGTCTGGTGAAGGATCGCGGCTTCGAGGAGAGGGCGTTCTAGGCGGCTTTGGGCGGGCGCACGCGCCGGTGCTCCCCGCGCAGGTGCCACATCATCGTTCCGACCGTGCCGAGATTGCCGATCACCAGCGCTACTGCGGCGCCATTGATGCCGAACGTCAACGATAAGGGCGCGATGATCGCGAAGAAGAGGATGGTGCCGACGACCCGGGCTTTGAGCGGACCGTCGGGCCTGTCGAGTGCATAGAGCATGGGCGGCAGAGGGAAGCTGAAGACGCCCAGGAAGGGAAGAACCATCAGGATGACCATCGCATCGTACGCCTCGAGAAAATCCGTGCCGAAGAGGAAGGACACGAGCGGCTTTCCCGCGAGCAAGAGGACGAGGATGGCGGTGAGCGCGATGCCGCTCGCAAGCACAGTGCCGCGAAGCATCAGCTTCCATGGCTTCTTGCTGCTGAGATCCATGCGGACGACCTCGGGGTAGAAAGCCTTGGCGAGGAGGTCCGCCGGCTTCGACGCGCTGTCGGACAGCAGAGTCGCGATGCGAAACAGTGCCGCCCCCGCCGCGCCGAGCAGGCCCCCGACGGCCAGGCGGGCGATCGGTCCCCAGACCGACTGCACGCTGGCGGTGAGGTTCACCTGGATCGCGAAACGCCATGCGCCGGGGAGCGTGTTGGGCTTCAGGGTCGGCCGGATGCCTTCGAGCAGCCCGCGGCGACGAAGCTCGCGCCATGCAAGGAACCAATCGTACAGATCACCGGCGAGCGTGGTGGCGTACCAGGCGGCGACATAAGCGATGAACCCGGCATGGAGGAGATAGGCGGCAAGCACGACGAAGAGCCGGCTGATCGGGGTCACCGTGTCGGCCCAGCTGATCTGGTCGAAGCGGTCGAGCGCGCGAAGAACGCCCGTTGGCGTGGCCGCCGCCATCGTGGGGAGAAGCGTGCAGTAGATCATGGCTAGCCAGATTTGGTCCGGAGCGATTCCCACCAATGGACCGATGAACGGCAGCAGGACGACGCCCACGAGCATGCCGCCGACGCCGCTGATCGCGTCGAGGGCGAAGGCAAACCCTGTTGACGCCTTGAAATCCTGATGCTCGCCGTGAAGCACCCTGCCGCCGTAGCGGACGATCAGCTGCCATGACTGGAACTTGGCAATTCCGCTCACCGCCCGCGCGTAACTGTCGATCAGGACCAGCGCACCCAACAGCAGCAGGCCGAGCGCGTGCGCTGCCAGGGACAGCGTTGCCACGGCGGCGATTGCCGCAACGATCCGGGACGCGGCGAGATAGCTGCTGTTCCTGAGCAGCGAGCGGAAATGCTGGTCTTTGAACCAGTGTTTCATTGCCATCGGGCCTAGCCCAGACGACAACGGCTGTCAGTCAAATTGCCTCGGTTCAGGCGGGCTCGGGCACGCTTTGCTGGATCACCTTGTCGGCGAGCGGGCCATTGAGCTCGGCGAGATGGTCGAACTGGGCCTCGTAGGTCGCCAAGCCCTGGCTTTGAGACCGCAATTCCGCCTCCAGCCCGCTGAGCTCAGCCTCCGGGATCAAGGCGTCGATCCGGTCCCATCCGGTCCAGCCGTCGCGGGGTCCCATGCCAAGCATCTGCCCGCGCCGTCCCGCGACCGCCGACGTGATCCTGCTCGTCGCATTGGATGGACAGACAACGGTCAATTTGTGCATCGGTTCGAGCAAATGCGGGTGCGCGGCTGCGAGAGCCTCCTGCATTGCGATGCGACCCGCGAGGCGGAACGCCAACTCGGAGCTGTCGACGCTGTGATAGCTACCGTCGATCAGGGTCACCGCACAGTCCACAACCTGGAAGCCCAGCGGGCCCTTGATCATGGCTTCGCGGACGCCGTCCTCGACCGCGGGAATCCACTGCTTCGGCACGGACCCGCCATGGATCTTTTCTTCGAAGACGAACCCGGCACCGCGCGGCAGCGGCTTCACCTCGATGATCACGTCGCCGAACTGGCCGTGACCGCCCGACTGCTTCTTGTGGCGGCCCTTCTGGGTCACCGGTTTGCGGATCGATTCCCGGTAGCCGACCGTCGGCGAATGGCTCTTCACCTCGACACCGTAACGCCTTTTGAGCCGTCCGATGACGGTGTTGAGATGCTCCTCGTTCACCCCCCTCAGTCGAATCTCGTGATTCGCCTCGTCATGCTCGACGATGAGGCCGCCGTCTTCCTCGGTGAGGCGGTGGAGCGCGCCGGACAGCTTCACGTCGTCCTTGCGATCCGCCGGCTCGATGGCGATCGCGCAGTTGCGTGCCGGATATTCCACCACAACCGGCGGCGGAAGTTTGCCTGAGCCGAGCCACTCGCCCGCTTTGACCGTGTCGATCTTGGCGACTGCGACGACGTCGCCGATTTCGCCTTCGCTGATCTTCTGCGTCTTCTCGCCCTGGATCTTGAACAGCGAACCGACGCGCGAATGGTCGCCGCTCTCGGTCTTGAGGTCCGATCCTTCGTGGATGTTGCCGCCGAGCACTCGAGAGAGGGCAAGCCGGCCGATCGAACCGTGGAGGACCTTGAAGACATAGAGCGACGGGTCAGCCACGCCGAGGCGGTCCGCAGTGACCTGCGGTCCGGGCGCTTCGTGACGGAGAGCCTTGAGCAAGCGTCGAACGCCCCATGAGCTGCTCGCCGATCCGAACAGGACGGAGACTCCCAAGCTCTCACCCGTCTCACGAGCGAGGTCCTGAAAGATCTTCTGGGGAGTTGGCGCCTGATCCATCAACAGCTGCTCGAGCAGTTCATCATCATGGTCGGCGAGCTGTTCGAGCATGTGCGTGCGCGCTTCGATCTCGCGCTCCTGCAGCTCCGACGGAATCTCGATTCGTTCGGACGACTGACCGGCGCGATATTTGAAGGCGCGTTCGAGGGCGAGATCGACGAAACCGTTGATCTTCTCCCCGTCCCAGATCGGAATCTGCCGGGCAATGATGGGCGAAACGCTCATCGGCTGGAGCGCCGACAGCAGGTCGCGGACGCGGCCGTGCGCCTGGTCGATGCGGTTGACGAAGATGAGGTGCGGAATGCCGAGCTCGTCGAGCGCTCGCAGTGCAGGCGCGGCGAGAGGCGCGCGCGCAGGATCCGGATCGACGACGACAATGGCGACGTCGGCAATCGCAAGCGCTCTCGTTCCGTCGGCGGCGAAACCAATTGAGCCCGGCACGTCGATTATGGCGAACTGATCGCCGAGATATTCGAAATTATAGAGGTTGAGTTCCGTCGAGCCGCCTCGTTGGCGGCTTTCAGGGCTCGAGTCGCCGATGCTGGAGCCGTTGGCCGTCGATCCCAATCGATCGGTGGCGCCGGCTGCGAACAGCATGGCCTCGGCAAGACTGGTCTTTCCTGCGCCGGCGGGTCCCACCAGCGCGATCACTCGGGTGCCTTTGGATGGTTGTCCGGCCATGCGACTCTCCCTTCGTCCGGTTCACGGGCGCGCGAGTCGCTCTTTCGAAGGCGCTCGGGCGCCCGTCTGGAAACGCCCACCGTCCGCCTGTTTTTCAGCATTGGCAAGAGGGCTCGTTACGGTTGCGACGCGGCCCGCCGCGGAACGCGCTCAGCGGAGCGAGGTTGTGGGCCCCATGGTTGATTCGAGAGGACACCAGGCGACGTCTCCATGGCAGATGCCGAGGGGAGCATGGAAGGACATTGGCAAGCGCACTTACAAGCGCACGTGGGACGATAACGTCGCGCTCGTCGCTGCCGGGGTCGCTTTCTACGGCTTCTTCGCCTTGCTCTCGCTCCTCGGGCTGATCGTCCTGGTCTATGGCTTCGTGGCCGATCCGCACACGGTTCTCGATCATATGAATGCGCTGACCGGCATACTTCCCACGGATGTCGCTCGGCTGATCGGCGATCAACTGCTCACCGCAGTCGAATCATCGCAAAAGACCAAGGGGATCGGCATCCTGATTGCATTTCTCGTGGCGACCTACGGCGGCACGAACGGCGCTGCTTCCGTGATCACGGCGCTCAACATCGCCTATGAAGAGAAAGAGAAAAGATCGCTGGTGCGCTTCTACCTGCTCGCGGTGACGATGACGCTCTCAGCGCTAGTGGGGGCTCTG
The DNA here is from genome assembly GCA_035555035.1 of Sphingomicrobium sp. Lineage (GTDB taxonomy): Bacteria > Pseudomonadota > Alphaproteobacteria > Sphingomonadales > Sphingomonadaceae > Sphingomicrobium. The sequence goes on along the minus strand of DATMHG010000060.1, from coordinate 16,784 downwards.
TGCGCTCTGGCGGCGACCGCCGCTCTTGCTTACTTGCAGCATCTGCTGCCTAAAGCGGCTCACCCTCTCGTCATCCTTGGCAAGCTGCTTGGCTATGTGCTGCTGACCCTGGTTGCGGCAGGGATTGCCTCCACGCTCTACCGTTTCGGCCCGTCGCGCGAGGACGCGAAATGGAAATGGATCACGCCAGGCAGCCTGTTTGCCGCCCTCACATGGCTGGTTTTGACCTGGGCGTTCGGGATCTACGTGACGCGCTTTACCAACTATCGCGCGAGCTACGGGTCGCTAGGCGCCGTCGTCGCGCTCCTGACCTGGATGTACCTGTCGGCTTACGCCTTCGTCTTCGGGGCTGAGCTCAACAGTGAGATCGAGCATCAGACGGCAAAGGACAGCACGACAGGTGCTCCGGAGCCGATGGGCGAGCGCGGAGCGTGGGCGGCGGACAATGTCGCCACCGACGACACGGTGCAGGATCGGCCCGAGGAGCAGAGGGAAGGGGAGAAACTTACCGAAGCGGCGCCGAAGATCGCCGACGAGAAGGGCTAGGGTGTCGTCCTGTCGAACAGCCAGTCCATCGCTTGGCGATACACTTCGGGCAGGTTGGCGGCGTGCGTGCCCCCTTCGATCGTGATCATCTTCAGCCGCCAGGGGCCCGTGCGATGCGCCCATTCCACTTCCCACGCGACCGTATTCTTGCGCAAATCCGGTTGATCCCTGGTTCCGTCGGCAACCACGAACCGCAGATCGGTGCGGTGGGCGGCTGCCGGAGCTCCGAAGTAGATCTCGCGGCCCGGCGTCAGCGTTGGGCTGCTCGCGATCCGCGCCCAGAAGAGATCGGGGTCGGTGAAGGCGGAGTAGAACACGAATCCGCCGCCTCTCGATTGTCCGACCAGGATGCGGCGCGTGGGGTCCGCGCGCGTGCGGGCCTCAACAGCAGGGATCAGCCGGTCGCGAAGGAACCGCTCGAATGCGGGGGCACCCCCTTCGTCCGTTTTGCGCGAAGCGGGAGAGAAATCGAAATGTCGCTTGTTGTCGAATGAGCCGTAAGCGATGCCGACGATGATCGCCTCCGGGACCTGATCGTCGTAGTGGATGAAGAGGTGCTCGGGCGCGAGCAGCGGGAAGGCGGAATCCCCGTCGAGCAGATAGACGGTCGGATATCGCTCGTCCGGATGCTCGGCATACCCTTCCGGGTAGCGGATGTAGATGTGATAGCGCGTGCCGGTCTCGGGTGAGGTTAGCGGGAAATAATCGCCTTTGAGCGCCGGCAAATAGTCGAGCGGCGTACTCGATCGCGGCCGCTGTCGAGGCTCGACTATCTCAATGCCATGCAAGCACAGTCATTGAGCCAGATGCTCCGCATCGCGCGATCGCACCGTCTGGCGCTTCGGCAGATCTCGATCGGACCGCGCACGATGACATTCGAGGCCGCCCGAAACCAGGTCGTCGGCGCTCTGAGGGAACGGTACGGGAACTGCGTGGTCGAGCCGCCAGAAAAATAGCTTACGCCGCCGGAAGCAGTCGCCGTTCGCCGGCCAGCCGCAGCAGGGCCGCCTGGAGCTTCTCGAACGCTCGCACTTCGATCTGGCGGATGCGCTCTCGGCTGACGCCGTAGACCTGGCTCAGCTCCTCGAGAGTCTTCGGCTCGTCGGCGAGACGCCGCTCCATCAATATGTGCTTCTCGCGGTCGTTGAGGCTTTCGAGCGCGTTCATCAGCAGGTCGTGGCGGACGCGCGTCTCCTCGTCCTCGGCGATCTGTTCGTCCTGGAGCGGACCGGTGTCGACGAGGAAATCCTGCCACTGGTTCTCACCCTCGCTGTCCCTGAGAGGGGCGTTGAGGCTAGTGTCGCCGCCCATCGCCATGCGGCGGTTCATGGACACGACCTCGTCCTCGGTAACCCCGAGATCGGTTGCGATCTTGGTCACGTCCTGGGGCTTGAGGTCGCCCTCTACGAACGCGTCGATCTGGTTCTTCATGCGGCGAAGATTGAAGAACAGTTTCTTCTGCGCTGCGGTGGTGCCCATCTTCACTAGGCTCCACGAGCGCAGGATGAATTCCTGGATCGAAGCGCGGATCCACCACATCGCGTAGGTCGCGAGGCGGAAGCCGCGGTCGGGCTCGAACTTCTTCACGCCCTGCATCAGGCCGATATTGCCTTCGCTGATCAGCTCGCTGACCGGAAGGCCATAGCCGCGGTACCCCATCGCGATCTTGGCGACGAGGCGCAGGTGCGAGTTGACGAGCTTGGCCGCGGCTTCTGTGTCCCCGTGCTCGCGCCAGCGCTTGGCGAGCATGTACTCCTCCTCCGGAGAAAGGATCGGGAATTTCTTGATCTCCGACAAATAGCGGTTGAGTCCGGCCTCCCCACCGGACGCGGGGAGCGAGACGATCCTTTTTTGCGTAGCCATTCTCTTCGTCTTTCTCCCTTTTTAGGGCCGCTCGCGCTGCCCTAGCGAGTTAACACTTATACACCAAGCGCGTTGAACAGTTCCTCCATGTCCGGCGGCATGGGACTTGAGAACGACAGCCTGTGCTTGGTCACGGGATGCGTAAAGCCGAGCTGGGCCGCGTGCAAAGCCTGCCGGCAAAACTGCAGTTCCTTCAACAGTTTGCCATGGGTCTTTCCAAACCGCCCGTAAACCGGGTCACCGACGAGCGGATGACCGATCGAGGCCATATGCACCCGCACCTGATGGGTCCGGCCCGTTTCGAGGCGACATTCGACCAGAGCCGCACCCCTGAGCACGTCCAGCCGCGTCCAATGAGTCACCGCTCGCTTTCCGCGGCTGCCCTCGACGATCGCGATCTTCTTGCGGTTCGTCGCCGAACGGGCGAGCGGCGCGTCGACCTTCCCTTCGCTCGCCTTCGGAACGCCGGAAACGATCGCAAGATATCGCCGATCGATCGAATGAGCGGCGAACTGCCTGGCGAGCCCTTCGTGCGACACGTCGGTCTTGGCAACGACCAAAAGTCCCGAGGTGTCTTTGTCTATCCGATGCACGATCCCCGGCCGAGCTACACCGCCGATCCCGGACAATTTGCCGGCGCAATGGTGGAGCAAGGCATTGACGAGCGTGCCATCGAGGTTGCCGGCGGCAGGGTGGACGACCAGCCCTGCCGGCTTGTCGACGACCAGCAGATGCTCGTCCTCGAACACGACGTTGAGCGGAATGTCCTGCGCCTCGTTATGGGCGGGCTGAGGCTCAGGGACAGCAACACGGAAATTCTCGTCGCCGCGAACCTTAGCCGCAGGATCTCGCAATGCCTTTCCTGAAGTCTCGACAGCGCCGCTTCTGATCAGCGCCTTCAGCCGCTCGCGCGACAGCGTCGGAACGGCGGAGGCGAGCGCACGGTCGAGGCGCCAACCCGCGTGGGCGGGCTGCAGGCGAATGTCGATCGTCTGACTACCCCCCACGGATGGAAATATGGGTTGGAACGGCGGCGTTTCAATGCCGTAGTTGGTAAACACCTCTTAACCTTGTGTGATGTCTAAGATGCCTTCATGGACACTGACGTCATGAACCCGGTGGATCTTGCCAGCCTGCTTTGCTCGCGCCTTTGCCACGACCTCATGTCGCCGGTCGGTGCGCTCAATAACGGCATCGAGCTGCTCGCCGACGAGACTGACCCGGAGATGCGCGAGAAATGCCTCGAGCTGCTCGCGGACAGCGCTCGGGCTTCGGCCAATAAGCTCAAGTTCTTCCGGCTGGCGTTCGGTGCCGCGGGAGGGTTTGGCGAGGAGATCGATACGCTCGAGGCGCAGGCGGCGCTCGAAGGCGTATTCGGTCCGGAGCGCCGAATCGAGCTTGGCTGGGTGGTCAGCGAGGGCAAACTGCCCAAGGGCGCGGTCAAGCTGCTGCTCAATCTTGCGCTGCTCGCCGGCGACGCTCTGGTGCGCGGCGGCCGTCTCGATGTCGGCGCCGAGAGCCGCGACGGCGTGATCGAGCTCGTAATCCGCGCCGATGGCCCACGTATCCTCTTGGATCCGGTGCTGCGCGAGACGCTCACGCGAGGCGGAAACCAGGGGGGCATCGAGCCGCGCGCCGCCGGGGCATGGTTGGCACACAATCTGGCGGCGGAGGCGGGCGGCTCGATCCAGCTCTCCGATCCTTCGAATCCGGCGCTCCTTGTTGGTGCAACGCTCCCTCGACACGCCGTCTCGGCTTAGCGGGGAACAAGTCCGTCGGCTTGCCTCAGGACAGGTCCTTCGAATTGCTCAGGACAGGGATAACGCGGCTTTAACTCATCGGCGCGTAAGGCCCTCCCATTGCAGCGCTGGGGACTTTCCAAGCCGATGGACGACCTGATTGCAGATTTCGTAGCCGAATGCCGCGAAATGCTCGAAGCCCTTGGCGGCGAGATCGTGGCGTGGGAGGCCGAGCCCGACGACCGCGCACGGCTCGACAGCATTTTCCGCTTCGTCCACACGGTGAAGGGCAATTGCGGATTTTTCGAATTCCCGCGCCTGGAGGCGCTGAGCCACGCCGCCGAGGACGCGCTCGCCGACGTTCGCGCCGGACGACGGGTACCCGATGGGCCGCTGGTCAGTGCAGTTCTAGGCATCATCGACCGTATCGCCGAGATGATCTCAGCCATCGAGGCGGGCGAAGAAATGCCTGCCGGCGACGACAGCGCACTGATCGACGCGCTGGCTCCCGGCGCCGAGGGTATTTCAGCTCCTGTCGTGACTGCACTTACCGAAGCACACGGCAAGGCATCCGCCCCGCGGACCATCCGCCTTTCGGTCGAGCTTCTCGACCGGGTGATGAGCACCGTCTCCGATATGGTGCTGGCGCGGAACGAGCTTGCGCGACGCCTTCGCGAATCGCCGACGGACGTCTCTGTCGACGGAGCCTTCGAGCGGCTCTCGGCGATCATCGCTGAAATGCGCGACGCCATCACCCGGACGCGGATGCAGCGCATCGAAAATCTGTTCCTTGGGCTTCCCCGAATGGTCCGCGACCTCTCGGCCGAGCTTGGCAAGCAGGTTCTGGTCGATATCGAAGGCGGCGACGTCGAGCTCGATCGCGAGATGATCGAAATGATCCGCGATCCCTTGACTCACATCATCCGCAATGCGGTGGACCACGGAATCGAAAAGCCGGCGGATCGGCTCAAGGTCGGCAAGCGCGAGATCGGGCTTCTGTCTGTATCCGCTCGCCAGTCAGGCAATCAGATCCTCATCGACATCCACGACGACGGACGCGGGATCGACGGCAAGAAGCTCGTCGAGAAAGCGATCGCCAATGGAGTGGTCGACAAATCCGAGGGGGCGCAGCTGTCGCCGCGCGAGCAGCTGGCGCTGATTTTCGAGCCGGGCCTCTCCACCGCGAAAGAGGTGACCGCCATCTCCGGTCGTGGCGTCGGCATGGACGTGGTGCGATCCAACGTCGAGCGAATCGGCGGCATCGTCGAGGTCGATAGCCGGCTTGGCGAGGGCACGAGCATGACGCTCCGTGTCCCGTTGACCCTGACGATCATTCCGGCGCTGACCGTGTCGATCGGTACCCAGCATTTCGCCATCCCACGTTCGGCAATCGATGAGATCGTCCGCGCCAACGGCGAATCGGTGATGCTCGAGCAGTTGGGCGGCGCAGGCGTGGCGACCATCCGCGGCCGTCGTGTCCCCGAAGTCTCGCTTGCGAACATCCTGGGCCTCGAAAGCAAGGTCGATCCGAAGGACCGCACGCTGATCGTCCTTCGTCCGGCGGGGGGCGATGTTTATGCGCTTTCGGTCGATCGCATCCACGATCATGAGGAGTTGGTGGTGAAGCCGGCCGCCCCGGCGGTGATGGCGACGGGCCTTTATGCCGGCACGACGCTCGCTGACGATGGCAGCCCCATCCTGCTGTTCGATCCTGCGGGACTAGCCGAAGTCGGTGGTGTCAGGTTGGAGACGCTCGACCGTGCCGCCCGGATCGCCGAGGGCCCGGCAGCCGCCGTGTCGCAGGCGACTCCCGTGCTCCTCTTCCGCGGTCTCGATGGTGGCCGCAGAGCGCTCCGCCTCGCCGTCGTCGACCGGATCGAGGAAGTGCCCGCCATTGCGATCCGCGAAACCGCCGGGCAATTGCGGGTCCAGGTCGGCGAGGCGATTTTGCCGCTGGCCGGCGCGCAGGTCGCAGATGTGCCGCAAGACAAGGTGCGCCTGTTCCGACTCAACGACGGCCAGCACGAGATCGGCTACGCTTTCGCCGAGGTCCTCGACTTCGCAGCCATCGAGCACGACGTCATTCACGCCGACCGACCCGGCGAGATAAGCGGCGTTTCGCTCATCAATGGCGAACCCGCCGAACTGGTCGACGCGCACTGGCTCTTCTCGAACCATGTCGGCGTTGCCGCGCGTAAGACGGAGCAGCTCGTTTGCCTGGTTCCCGGGTGGGATCCCTGGATGCAGAACATGCTGCGCCCACTTGTCGAAGCTGCCGGATACCGAGTGATCGACGACACCGAGGACGAGAAGGCCGACGTGGTCATCGCCTGCGTCGGCGAAGAATTACCTGACGAAGCGAGCCGCAAGACCATCTGGCTGCGGTCCGAACCGGAAGTCACCGGCAAGAAGGACGACAGCATTTATCGATACGATCGCGCGGGCCTTCTGCTCGCATTGAAATCGAGCGGTATGGGGAGGGACAAGTGAACGAGCTCCTGCTTGTCGTGACGATTGCGGCTGAGCGCGTCGCGCTTCCCGCCGCCGCGGTCGAATCTGTCGTCGAGCTCGACACCCTGATTTCGGTGCCCCGCGCAGCGCCGCATATCGCCGGTCTCTCGGCCCTGCGGAGCCGAGTCCTCACGGTCGTCGACTGTATGTGCTCGCTCGAGCTCGGGCAGACCGATTGCTCCGACGGAATCCGGGAAGCGGCGGTGGTTGAACTCGACGGCCATCATTACGCGCTGATCGTGGATCTCGTCGAAGACGTCGTGGAAGCCGCTTCGGACCCGCAGCCTGTGCGCGCCGCGATGGGCAACGGGTGGGAACGCGTCTCTCAAGGCATGGTCGAAACCGAGACCGGTCCGCTGCTCCTGATCGACGTCGCCGCGCTGATCGCTGGCGCCGAGTCCAGGGCGGCAGCTTAAGTTATTCGTTACCCTTAGCGTTTAATGACATCGTCACTGTAGCGGGAAGCCAGGGCATGAAGAGCTGTTTGATCGTCGATGATTCCAAGGTGATCCGCAAGGTTGCGCGACACATTCTGGAGACGCTGGAGTTCGAGGTCGAAGAGGCCGGCGACGGACAGGAAGCGCTGTCGCGCTGCGAAGCCAAGATGCCCGATGTGGTGCTGCTCGACTGGAACATGCCGGTCATGAGCGGAATGGAATTCCTGAAGATGCTTCGGCAGCGCGGACACAGCGATCAGCCCAAAGTCGTATTCTGCACCACCGAGAACGACATGGCGCATATCCGGGCCGCGCTCGAGGCCGGCGCAGACGAATATGTGATGAAACCTTTCGATCGCGAGACGCTGCACATCAAGCTTCAGCTCGTCGGCGTCGCCTGAGTTTCCAGGCATGGAGCGGGCGCTCGCCAGATCGCGGGACCGCTTCCGGGACCCGCGCCCTTCAAAGAGACGCATCCGGCTGATGATCGTCGACGATTCGACGGTCGCCCGGGCGGTGCTTTCGCGCATGATCGAAAGCGATCCGACGTTCGAGATCTGCGCCGTGGCCGGTACCGCCGAGGACGCGATCGAAGCGCTCGACCAGGTCCGCGTCGACATCGTCATCCTTGATCTTGAGATGCCTGGGGCGGGCGGGCTCAAGTCCATTCCGCGCATCATCGCCGCCGCCGCAGGTGCCAAAGTGATGATCGTCTCCTCGCTTGCCGAGGAAGGTGCGGAACAGACCGTCGCTGCACTCGCGCTCGGTGCTGCGGACACGTTGCCGAAACCGGGCGCGGGGCGCTTCTACGGCCGCTTTTCCGAGATCCTGCTCGCCAAGCTCAAAGCGCTCGGCCACGCCTCGGCGCCGCCGGTGGAGCCGGCGAAGCCCATGTCGGGATCGCAGCCGCCGCTGCGCGGCATGCCGGCCGATCCGATCGACGTCCTCGCAGTCGGCGCTTCGACCGGAGGCATTCATGCACTGGGAGTGCTGTTCCATGCGCTTCCGCGGCGCATCGGAGTGCCGATCCTCGTCACCCAGCACCTGCCGACTTTGTTCATGCCCGTGTTCGCGCGGCAGCTTGGCGCTGTCGCTCAGCGCGAGTGCGTCGTCGCGGAGGACGGAATGCTGCTGCAGTCCGACCGGATCATGGTCGCGCCGGGCGATGCGCACCTTACCGTCGAGCCGATGGAGCGAGGAATTGTGGTGCGCCTGACCCGCGGCCGCAGCCTCAGCGGTTGCATGCCCTCGCTCGACCCGATGTTCGCATCGATCGGCGCGGTCTACGGCACCGGAGCGCTGGGTGTCGTCCTGACCGGCATGGGCCGCGATGGAGTCGAGGGCGCGGAGCGGATGGTCGCGTGCGGCGGCGCTGTCATTGCTCAGGATGAGGCGACCTGCGCCGTATGGGGCATGCCGCGCGCGGTGCTCGAGGCGGGACTCGCTTGCGCGGTGCTTCCGCCGGACAAGATCGCACGCCGCATCAGTGGGCGTACCGAGGAGCAGCGACTTGCAGATCAGTGACAGCTCGAGTCGCATCCTCGCCGGGTTGCTCGAGGCGCGTACCGGACAGCAACTGACCTTGAGCCGCCGCTGGCGGATTGAAACCGCTTTGTCCTCGCTGCTGCGCGAGCGCGGGATCGCCACTTTGGATGAACTGATCACCATACTTGTCATGGGTAAGGAACCGAGCTTGTCGCAGAAGGTCGTCGAAGCGTTGCTCAACAACGAAACCTATTTTTTCCGCGACCGCTCGCCTTTCGACCTGCTGCAACGGTATGCGCTGCCGGAGCTCGCTAAAGCGCGGCACGCAAGCAAGCGCCTGAGAATTTGGTCGGCGGGGTGCTCGACCGGGCAGGAGACCTATTCGCTCGCGATGCTGTTCGCGGAAGACCCGCGGAACTGGGCCGGCTGGACCATCGATGTCCTTGGCACCGACGTGTCGACCGCATGCATCGATCGCGCACGGCACGGTATCTTTAGCCAATTCGAGGTGCAGCGAGGCCTCGGCATCAACCAAATGATCAAATGGTTTGAGGAGTGTCCCGATGGCTGGCGCGCTGTCGAGACGCTACGCAAGCCTGTGCGGTTCCAGGTCCACAACTTGCTCGAGCCTGCGCCGCATCCGGGTGGTTTCGACATCGTGCTTTGCCGTAACGTGCTGCTGTACCTGAATCCTGACAAGAAGGCGCTCGCGTTCGAGCGCATTGCCGGGTCGATGGCCGAGGACGGGTGGCTCATGCTCGGCGCCGGCGAGACGGTGATCGGCCAGACGAGCAAGCTCGGCGCGGATATCAACGCGCGTGGTCTCTACCGCCTCGTCGGCGATGGTGGGCGAATCGAGAAGCGCCAAAGCGACCGGCGGGCCGCTTCGGGGGGTTGACCCAACGGCCGTAGCTGTGCGCCATTGCGCACGTGGATTTCGACTTCATCGAGCGCCCATCGCCCAACTTCGACGAGCGGCAACTGCCGGTCTCGATGATCGTGCTGCACTATACGGGCATGCCGGATGCTGAGGGGGCGTTGGACCGCCTCACCTCGCCAGAAGCGAAGGTGTCGTGCCACTATCTCGTGGATGAGGACGGATCGATCTACCGGCTTGTCGATGAAGCGAAGCGGGCGTGGCACGCCGGAAAATCGCGGTGGCGCGGCATCACCGACGTCAATTCCGCGAGCCTGGGGATCGAGATCGTCAATCCGGGCCACGAGTTCGGCTATCGGCCGTTTCCCGACGAGCAGATGGCCTCGGTCATCCCGCTCGTCGCCGACATCAAGGAACGGCACGGGATCGGCCGCGGCGACGTCGTCGGTCACTCAGACGTCGCTCCTGCGCGCAAGGAGGATCCCGGCGAGCTGTTTCCATGGGATGCGCTTGCGAAGCGCCGGCTGGCGCTCCCGAGCCCGACACGCGATCTCGTGGATCCTTACTGGACGGACGCGGGCTTCCTGCTCGCGCTGGAGCGGTTCGGCTACGACGTCACCGAACCACAGAAGGCGGTGATCGCGTTCCAGCGACGCTTCCGGCCCGACGCGATCGACGGGATCATCGACGGAGAATGCCGGGCGAAACTGCTCGCCTTGTTGCTGCCCCGGCCGCAATAGCTCATATTAAGAGAGCCAGAGGGCCGGGCGGCCGCGGCCCCGGACTTGATCCGGGGGCGAGGAAAGTCCGGGCTCCACGGAACTCACGGTGCCGGGTAACGCCCGGCGGCCCCCGCGCAGGCGGCGGTCAGGGATAGTGCCACAGAAAGGACACCGCCGGGCTTCGGCCCGGTAAGGTCGAAAGGGTGCGGCAAGAGCGCACCGCGGCTCTGGCGACAGAGCTGGCGCGGTAAACCCCACCGGGTGCAAGACCGAATAGGGGCGGCATATGGGCCTGGTTCCGGCTCGCCGCCCGGGTTGGTTGCTTGAGGGGCGGGGTAACCCGTCTCCTAGAGGAATGGCCGCACAGTCACGCTTGCGAAAGCGCGATGGACAGAACCCGGCTTACAGGCCCTCTGGCTTCTGTTCCCCTGCGAAGGCAGGGGTCCAGATTTTCTTCCTTGGACCGGGCTCCTGCCTTCGCAGGAGCACATACAGCCTTTATCGGGAGCGTTGATGCCTCGGCAGAAGAGATCGGACGATTGGGGATTCCCGCGCTGGCGCTCATACGGCGACAAGGGCCGGCATGCGGCTCGGGTCCGCTTGTGCGATCGCGAAGGCTGCGGTGAGATCGGCGACAGGCCGGCGCCGAAGGCACCCCACAGTCGCGAGCGCTGGTATTTCTGTGAGGCGCACGCGGCAGAGTACAATAAGAACTGGAACTATTTCGCCGGCCTCAGCGCCGAAGAAGCCGCCAAACGAGCCGCGGAGGAGGAGCGGGGGGCCAAGGCTTTCCGCAAGTCCGCCCAGTGGAAGTGGGCAGGCCCGGGCGACGGCAGCCGCAGCCGCGACGAGATGCGGGCGCTCGAGGCGCTCGAATTAGACGGCGATGCCGACTTCAGGGCGATCAAGGCGGCCCATCGCCGCCTGGTGAAGGAGACTCATCCCGACGCAAACGCCGGAGACGAGGCGGCCGCCAGACGGTTCAAGCAAGTCCAGGCGGCTTATGATGTGCTGAAGAAGGCGGAAGAGCGAAAGAACGGCGGGACCGCATAGAGACGAGCTTCATGTGGACTCCTGACTGGCGAAGCGGGTCTTCAGTTGTTGAAGGTGGTCGATTGCCGCTTCGCGAGTTTCGCTGCTCCTATCCGAGTCGGCCCAGCACCAGACGGTCACGCAAACTCTGCGAAGAGCGTTCAGGAGCTGGACGAGCTCGCGGTCAATACCAGGGAATTCTGCCCAGGCTTCGCCAGGCAGGCAGGCGACATCCCATTCGAGCGGACCGGTGCAGACATCGTCCAGGTCCATCCAGACGGCACCCGGGTTGGTCAGGAGCACGTTTCCCAGATGAGCATCCCCGTGGAGCGGACGGAGGTCCAGCTCCCGCCGACTCAGCTGCTCGCGCAGTTCCGTATAGATTGTTTGCAGGAAGACGCGGTCACTTGAGTCCAGCAGCTCCGATTGCGGTGGGTTGGAGAGAATGCGTTCGCACGAATCGAACGCAACGGTGAAGGATGGCAACGGACGAGGAGCGCCCTGTAACGCCGTGTGGACCCGTTGCAGGGCTTGCGCGGCTCTCATCGTGTCCGCGGCAGTCTCCGGCGGCCGGCCGCTGACGAATTCCCACAAGGTGATGGCGCACCCATTCTCGAAATACGGACCTGCGCTGATCGTCGAAGCCGGCCGCACCGTGGGCGCTCCTCGCGAAGCAAGATGGCGGGCAACCTGCAATTCACGCCTCAGCTTTGCGTCGGAGCCAATCGATGCGCCGCAGATGCGCGCGGCGATCGGCGTTGGACTCAGGTGGACCGTCGTGTGGTGTGCGAGATTCAGAATCTTGGGTTCAGTCTGACCGAGGCCGGCCCTTGCGGCCACCTCTCGGGCGGCTGCCAACTCTCTTTCCAACGGTTGCCGCACCGCGGAAAGCTGTTCAGGCGGCAGTGCCATTTCCGGAGATCTCTAAGCCGCCGCCGCGTAGCGCTCCGCGGTGCTTTTCACGAGCGCGATCATGTTGGGAACGCCCTGCGTCCGGTTGGCACTGAGATGCTTTCTCAGTTCGAACGGCTCGAGCGCCTCGTGGACGTCGAGGCATGCGACCTCGGCGGCAGGTTTGTCTTGCACGGCTGCCAGGATGAGCGCGACGATGCCCTTGGTGATCGCGGCATTGCTGTCGGCAAGGAAGTGCAGCCGCCCGTCGCTGATGGTCGGATACACCCACACTGAAGCCGAGCAGCCGCGGACCTTCGTCGCCTCGGTTTTGAGCGCGTCGGGCATCGGCTCCAGCTGGCGGCCCAGGTCGATCAGCAGGCGATACCGGTCCTCGGCATCGACCAGTTCATATTCTTCGAGGATCTCGCTGAGTGCGGGCAGGCCGGCCATCGCGCAGCCCCTAGCATTTTCACCGGTCGCGGAGCGACTCGATTTCCTTAGCGAGGCTGTTCTCTTTCTCGACGGTGATCCGCTCGATCACTTTGATGCGCTCCTTGAGCTCTCGGACTTCGTCCCGGAGACGCTGGTTTTCCGCTTCTCCTTGGGGGTTTGAGAAGAGCGGCGCGTGGCGCGGGCCCCTGATCCCGGCTCGAATGATGGAGCCGAGCATGACGAGCGCAACAATCACGATCGCGGTAATCTGGCCGCCGTCCATCAGGCTTTGTCCTCTTCTGCAATGCGGTCGTGCTCACGCAGGGCTTCGATCTGCGCCGCGGTTTCGGCGCCGCGGTCCGTCACAATCCTTTCGAGCACGCGGATGCGCTCCTGCAGTTGCTGGACCTGGGCGGTGAGGCGCTCGTTCACTTGATTATCAACTGGATGGTCGCCCCGCATCTCGCGCATCGAGCGGATGGGAATGCCGAGCCTATGCCGGATGATGGTGAACGCGAACACCAAGAAAACAAGTGCAAGAACAAACTCCGGAGCGTTCATCGTAACTTGTGCCCCCTTTTTCCCGCGTTAGCTCGCGAATGTCGTGACGAAACGATCCGACATCAAGCCGTGGCGTCGCCGGCCTCGGCCTTGCGAGTGACCCGGCGTGTGGGTTTGCGCAGCGCCTCGATCTGAGCGGCCGTTTCGGCCCCAGGGTCTGTCACGATCTGCTCGAGCACTCGGACTCGTTCCTCGAGTTCATGGCTTCGGGCGGCATATTGTGCGGCCTTCTCAGCTGCGTTCAGCGCTTCGACCTCGAGCTTCTTTTCGCGGAATTTGAAGAACCGGTTGGCGATCAGCATGATCATGATCGTCGGCAGGCCGATGATGATCATCGCCAGCAATACGGACGTGGGGCCGTTCATCAGGCGTGTCCTCCCTTGTCCAGTGCAAGCGCATCGATCTCACGCGCGAGCGAGCGGTTCTCGGTCGTCACATAGCTCTCGATATCGGCGAGACGCCGATCGATGTCGCGAAGGCGCGAGCGGATGTCCCGCGCACTCCGCGCCGGCGATGCGCGGACGCGCTGCCAGAACTGGCGATCTTCCTTATCTGTGTAATCGAGCTCGCTCGGCCTCGTTGGAGCGACCCAGCCGGCAATGAAATAAAACGGCAGGACCGAGCCGCCGCTCATGAAGACTGCGGCAAGGAAGCAGATCCGTACAAGTGCAACGTCGAAGCCGGTGTAGTCGGCAATGCCGGCACACACCCCCATGACCTTTCCGTTGCGTTTGTCGCGGTAGAAGCGTGTCCGGCTCGCCGGCTGCTCGGTTGCATAGCGATCACGAGCAGGGTCGTACCGGCGCTCGGGGACAGGGTAACGGTCGTCAGCCATGTTATTGTCCGTCCGCGAGCAGACGGCGGCTCTCGTCACGGTCCGGCAAGCACTGCTGGCGCCAGTTCGGGTTCTCGGCGGTCATGATCCTTTCGATCGTGCACAGCCGATCATCGAGTCGGCGCGCGGCATCGTGAAGCTCGTCGAGCAACTTCTCGTCGCCCGTAGTCAGCGTCGCCGCGGTCTTCCACTTGGTCACGTAATGAAAGATCAGCCACGGCAGGCCGACGAAAATTGAGACGATCGCGAGGGCGCCGACCATCATTCCAGCAACATCTTCCATTCCTTATTTCCCCTTGGCTTTAAGGGCAGCTTTCATCGCTTGAAGCTCGGCATCGACCGTTTCGGCTGCCTTCAGATCCGCAATTTCTTCCTCGAGGCTCTTGGGCCCCGTCATTCCAAGCGCGTCGGCGCGCCCTTCCGCGAAATCGGCGCGGCGCTCCAGGATCTCGAAGCGGCTGAACGCGTCCTCGGTGCGGTTGCCGTTCATGATTTCGCGCGCACGAGCGCGGGTGACCGCGCTCTCGAACCGGGTCTGGATCGCATTCTGGCGGGCACGAGCCTCGCGCAACTTGCCCTGCAGCTTGGCGATGTCCGCCTCATAGCTCTTGAGCGTCTCGTCGATGACCTTGATCTCCTCGCGCAGACCCTCGCCCATGTCAGCGGCCTTCTGTCGTTCGATCAGCGCAGCCTTGGCGAGGTCCTCGCGCTCCTTGCTCAGCGCGAGCTCGGCCTTCTCGGTCCAGCTCTTTTGAAGCTCGTCGAGGCGGGTCAGTGCCCGGCGCATCTCCTTGCCGTCGGCGATGCAGCGTGCAGCCGAAGCGCGCACTTCGACCAATGTCTCCTCCATTTCGAGGATTACCATCCGGATCATCTTCGCCGGGTCTTCCGACCGGTCGAGAAGCTCCGTGATGTTCGCCGCGAAAATATCTCGCGAACGAGAGAAAATTCCCATCACAGCACTCCGTATTCCAAAATTAGCGCCCTAAACCTCCCCCTAACTATACAAGAGCTGTGCCAGAACGTCGGAATCGGCCAAGTGCAGGGAATCCGGTGATTTTAGCTGTCCCAAAGCCGTGAAAATCCTTGCCAAATGGTGGGATTTGCCACCAACAGTCGGCCACATTTTGATCAAAGGAAACATGGAGCGGGCAGAGCAATTCATCGGTCAAAGCCTGGCGTTCCTCGACGCGGTCGAGCGGGCGAGCCGCGCTGCGCCGCTCAACCGGCCCGTCCTGGTAATCGGCGAACGTGGCACCGGCAAGGAGTTGATCGCCGAGCGTCTGCATCACCTTTCTTCCCGTTGGGCCGGCCCGCTGATTATCATGAACTGCGCGGCGCTCCCCGAGAACCTCATCGAGGCGGAGCTGTTCGGTCATGAGGCCGGGAGCTTCACGGGGGCCGCTAAGACGCGCCACGGTCGGTTCGAGGAAGCGGATGGCGGAACGCTCTTCCTCGACGAGCTCGGCACCTTGTCAATGCCGGCGCAGGATCGGCTGCTGCGCGCCGTCGAATATGGCGAGGTCACGCGAATCGGTGCGTCGAAGCCGATCTCGGTGGATGTCCGGATCGTCGCGGCCACGAACGAGAATCTTCCAGCGCAAGTCGACAGGGGCAAGTTCCGCGCCGATTTGCTCGACCGCTTGTCGTTCGAAGTGATTACCCTTCCGCCGCTTCGCGCCCGGCAGGGCGACGTGCCGCTGCTCGCCGAACATTTCGGGCGGCGCATGGCGGTCGAGCTCGATTGGCCCAACTGGCCCGGCTTCACGCCTCGGGCCATGGCCGAACTCGAGGTCTACCATTGGCCCGGCAACGTACGCGAGCTCCGCAACAGCGTCGAGCGAGCGGTCTATCGCCACGAGGATCCGGAACGCGCGATTGATGATATCGTATTCGATCCGTTCCGCTCTCCGTGGGCGCCGGCGAGCGCCGACACGGTCCAGACCCATGCCGCCGCGGCTGTCGCGCCGTCCGAGGAGCCGATCGCTCCGCTGCACCTCGTCGCATCTGCCGAACCGCCGCCTCCCACGAATGACTTCCGCGGCGCGGTTGCTGCGTACGAGCGGCAGATCCTGGAGGATGCGCTGCGGCGCAACCGTTTCAACCAGCGCGCGACGGCGGCGGCGCTCGGCCTCAGCTACGATCAGCTTCGCCACGCCCTAAAGCGCCATAAACTGCAGGATACAGCAGCTTAATAGCTCGGCGTTTCATCGAATCGCACGTGAAACAACGACCCAAAGAGCCTATGATTGGCGCGTTTGTGGAAGGAGGCTGTCATGAAGGGCCTTGTTTTCGCTGCGGGCATCGCAGCTGTGGTTTTGCCCCTTTCTGCTGCTCAAGCCGCCATTATCACCGTTGGATCGGGTCTGGCTCGTTCCTGCTACGAAGCGTCCGAGGCGCGCGATCTGTCGCAGTCGAGCTTCGATGCGTGCGATCGCGCCTTCACCGAGCAGGCCCTCGATCGTCACGACGAAGTCGCAACGCACGTGAACCGTGGGATCCTTTATTATCTGCGCGGCAATTTCGCTTCAGCCAGATACGATTACGATAAAGCGCTCGCGCTCGATCCGACGCAGGCCGAAGCCTGGCTCAACAAAGCGATGCTTGAGCTCAAGCTTGGCGACGCCCGGACGGCCGACGCGATGTTCGATAGAGCGCTCGAGCTGAAGACTGTCCGACCGGCACTCGCTTATTACGGGAAAGCGATCATCAATGAGGATGCCGGCAATGTCCGGCAGGCCTATGAAGACCTGCAGCGGGCGCGCGACCTCGACCCACACTGGTCTGTTCCAGCCGAGGAATTGAAGCGCTACGTCGTTCGCTAGGGACGCCTAGCGTGGTGGGGGGGGC
>DATMHG010000059.1:0-9748 GCA_035555035.1 Sphingomicrobium sp. | reverse complement strand
GTCCGCGAGCGTCACTGCAACGTCCTTCGGAAATTGCATGAAGCTCGCCGCCTCGCGCGTCGCCCAGGCCTTGAGCACCTTGCGCTCGGGATTGTCGAGCGCCGCTGCGACCGCGTGCCTGCCCCAGAGGCGGGGCCGGCTAGGTTTCCCATGGCTTTGGTGAGATTTCTTCCGCCGCGACATGCCGCCCCAATGGGCATGCAGCGCCAACCGCGCAAGCAGGGTTACCTTATGGCGTCAAAACGCCGTGCGGACCGATTGCGCCCGGCTGCGCCGCTGGTGACGCCAAGTGCCGATGGCGAGTATCAGTATGATTGGATATGCCCAGAAATTGAGCGACGCAGCGTAAGCGCGAGGCAGCAGGGCGGTATCGACGCCCTTCATCAGATGACCCATGATGGTCGTCAGCTGCAGCCCCGCGACCCACAGCGGCCAAAATCGATCGGAGCGCAGGGCGACCGCCAAAAAGCCGCCGAACACTGCGATGTCGACGGCGAACACCGAAAGCTCGACGCCATGGAATCGCTCCGCGAGCGGCGATAGGACGAGGGTGGTGACAGCGGCTCCGATCAAGCAAATGATCGCGACATGGCGCTCGTCGCGGCTCCCGCGGATCAGTGCGTAGAGGACGACGAGCGCCAGAAGGATTCTAAAGACCGTCGGAGCCATCTGCTGTTCCTAACCCCACTACGGTCTCACGAAGCTCCTCAATAACCGCCTTATGCGACGATCCGAAGAGTGGTCTGCGCCGACGGTGGACATTCGTTGTCGCCGAAGGCGGTGGTCCGAAGGCCCGGCACCTTGCCCTTGGCCTCGACAAGCTGCGTGTGGCAGCCGACGATCGACCCGCGGGCGATGATCAGGCTGCTGAAGGCGGCCGAAAGCTCTTCAAGAGCGGCGTGAATTGGCGCGGGCCCAACATGGGCGACGGCGTTGACGCGCATCATCCGGCTCTGCAGCTCGGCGATTTCGCTGAGCGTGATATCGATCGAATCCTCGACCGCGCGGATCTGCGTGGCAACTTCATAAGCGGCGTTTTCAATCTGCTGTTTGCGCATGACTGCTCCTTTCCGCGCGACGAGCATCGCGCGGACATGGTTGCCGAAATGAAAGGAGATGTGGTTGGCTAGCTCTTGAGCAGCCTGGCGAGGCTTTCGAGTCCGGCGAGGTACATGCCCGCCGAAAACGCGGCTCCGATCGCGATCGCCGCGATCCAGAACAGCCTCTGGCCGACACTCATCTCATTCCGGGGGTTACTCCTCGTTGCGAACGGCGGTTGCAGGGAAGGCCAAAGCGATGCGGGCCTCTGCTCGGTTAGGAAACTCGCTCCCCCGGCCTTCCCTACGCGATCAGCGTGCCGAATCTGATGACTGACCGCGGCTTCGGATTGGCCGGTTTGTTCGTCGGCGGGAATGTACGGCGATTGATGTATCAATCGCTGATATGGGCCTCTGTACTGGGCGACGATGCGCGCCGCCTGCGTTCGCCGCTCGACGCCGAGGATCTGCAGCGCCTGGCGAATGCGCTGGTCCACCGTGTGGGGAGAAATATGGAGCTCGGCGGCGATTTCCTTGGACGATAGATGCTGGTCGACGAGTCGCAGACAGTCGAGCTGTCCGGCCGTCAGACGGGCGACTTTCTGGACCATGGGATCATCGTTCGCAGGGCCCTCATATCCATCGGCGGCGTCAGGCAAACGCCCCGTCTCCTTTAAAGCAAAACCCACCCCGCGCGACATTGTGGCACTCCCCGAGCAACGAGTCCGGGACGACATTATGTCATATCCCGCCGTTTGACCAGTTTTCTGCAGATTTCCGCGAATTCGAATTGCAGGGATGTCAGTAGCTGTCCGAAGCTTTAATCTGAATTAGAGCGCGAGAGGCGGAGCGAGCCGGTGCCGGCGGAAGGCGCGCTTCCCCTAATTTCATGGCTGCAGCAATGGTGGAGAGGGCTGGATTCGAACCAGCGTACGCTTGCGCGGGCAGATTTACAGTCTGCTGCCTTTAACCACTCGGCCACCTCTCCAGGTGAAGGCAGGCGCGCCATGTGGCGGCGCGGCATTGTTGTGTCAACGCAGGTAAGGACGACGGTTTGTCGCCCCTCGCTTCGCTCGTGCGCTCCAGCCATACGCCAGTCCCCCGGACCGGCTAGGCTGGAGCGGGTGAAGGGAATCGAACCCTCGTCGTAAGCTTGGAAGGCTTCTGCTCTACCATTGAGCTACACCCGCTCGGCCGAAGCGACGTGCTCCATGCCATTGGCCGTTCCGCCGCGTCAACCGCGTCGCAACGCTTGACCGCCACCAAGTGCTTACATTACCTAGCGACTCGTATGATGCACCTGAACGCCATCGCTGCATCCTCGGCTGCTCACCTCTGGTGGCGCGGCTCGACCTTTGCGGCGCGATGGCGCGACTGATCGACTAGCATCCGATCATCGACTGCCCGCCCGCCACCGGCGGGCTTTTTTGTTTCAGGTGAGTTTCATGAGCCAGATTCTGACTTTCCCTCGCGAATGCGTCGCCGCCCCAAGTGACTCAGGCGGGGAAGCCGAGGCATCCATTGCCCGACTTCTCGATGGCAACGATCTCGATCGCGAATCCGCGCGCGACCTTTTCAGCCGCCTCGTCGAGGGATCGCTGAGCGAACCTTTGATGGCCGCGGCGTTCGTCGCCTTGCGGATCAAGGGCGAGAGCTCCGACGAGCTGATCGGCGCAGCGCTCGCCTTGCGCGACGCCGCACGGCCATTTCCGTCGCCTGGCTATCTGTTTGCCGACAGCTGCGGCACCGGCGGCGACTTTTCCGGTTCGATCAACGTATCGACCGCGGCGGGGCTCGTCGCCGCTGCGTGTGGCCTACCCGTCGTCAAGCACGGCAACCGGTCGTTCACGTCGAAATGCGGCTCGGCCGACGTGCTCGAGGCGCTCGGCGCCCGGCTGGACCTGACGCCGCTCGAATCGCGAGAGATCCTCGACCACATGGGCTTCTGCTTCCTGCTCGCGCCGCAATATCATCCCGGCATTGCGCATGCGGGTCCGGTGCGGAGAGCACTCAAGGTCCGGACGATCATGAACCTGCTGGGGCCGTGCCTCAATCCGGCGCACCCGAAGGTCCAGCTGCTTGGCGTCCCCGATCCCCGGCTGCTCCGGCCGATCGCCGAGACGCTTCGCGCGCTCGGTGTCGAGCGGGCGCTGGTCGTCCATGGCTCCGGGCTCGACGAAGTCGCGATTCACGGTTTCACGCAGGCGGTGCGGCTGGTCGACGGCGAGCTGGAGGAGCTTGAGATCACGCCGGAGGAGGCCGGTCTTCGCCGCCTGCCGCTCGAGCAGATTGCGGGAGGGACGCCCGACCGGAATGCACGTCGAATTCGTGCCCTCCTGTCGGGCCGGGGCGGTGAGGCCGACGAAACCATAGTCGCGCTCAACACCGGCGCGCTTCTCGTGACGGCCGGCAAGGCGGAGACTTTGCGGCTTGGCACCGTGATGGCGCTCGATGCCATCCGGTCCGGCAGGGCCGGCGAAGTCCTGCGCCGGTTCATCGAGGTGAGCCGTGGCTGAACCCGTCGGAGTTCTCCGTGAGATCGCAGCGTCCAAGCACCACGAGCTTCGCGGCCGCTTCGAAGGCGTTTCGATTGCGGCGCTGAGAGCGGCCGCGTCCCCGACCTCGCGTAGCCTGGCGGCGACGCTCGCGCATCCGGGCGCAAGGTTCATCCTCGAAATCAAGAAGGCCTCGCCCTCGGCCGGAGCGATCAACTCAAACGCCGATGCCGCGGCCATCGCGCGGGGCTATGCAGGCGTGGCAGATGCGCTCAGCGTCCTTACCGACGCCAACTTCTTCCACGGCTCGCTCGACGATCTTGCGGCGGCGCGAAGGCATTTCGACGGGCCGATCCTCGCCAAGGATTTTTTCATCGACCCCCGGCAGGTGGTCGAGGCGCGGATTGCCGGGGCGGATGCGGTACTGGTCATGCTGTCGCTGCTCGAGGACGATGCCGCGCGGACGATCATCGAAGAGGCGCGGCGTTTCGGCATGGACGTACTCGTCGAGGTGCATGACGAAGGCGAAATGCGGCGTGCCCTCGCCCTCAGCGCGCCGCTGATCGGCATCAATAACCGCGACCTGCGGGACTTCTCGATCGATCTCTCCACGACCGAGCGGCTCGCGAGACTCGCCCCCGACCGCCTGCTCGTCTCCGAATCCGGAATCATCAGCCGGAGGGACGTCGACCGGCTGGCGGGTCAGGTCGACGCTTTCCTGGTCGGTTCCTCGCTGATGGCCTCGGGCGATCCGGCGCAAGCGGCGCGAGAGCTGGTCTTCGGGCGCACCAAATTATGCGGTCTCAATCGCGGTGCAGATGTACGCGCCGCCCGGCCAGCGGCATTCGCAGGTTTCGTGTTCGTGCCTGGCAGCCCTCGCCATGTCACGGCGGAGCAGGCGGCGCCGCTGGCCGGAACTGCACGGCAATATGGCGTCCTGCCGGTCGGCGTGTTCCGCGATGCGCCGCTGCGCGTGGTCGCCGACATCGCGACGCTGCTCAACCTGCACGCGGTGCAGCTGCACGGTCATGAGGATGTCGAATATGTCCGTGCCCTTCGGCGAGAGCTTCACGGCTCATGCGAGATCTGGACTGCGCTCAGTGTCGGCCGCGAGCCGCTGACGAGCCGCGGCGGCGACCGGCTGGTGTTCGACAACGCCGACGGTGGAAGCGGCCGCGCATTCGACTGGCGGCTGATCGAACGCCATCCCGAGCTCCGTCGGGCGATCGTCGCGGGCGGAATCGGACCGCAGAACGCCCGCGCCGCGCAGCGGCTCGGCGCGCATGCCATCGACGTCGGCTCGGCGCTCGATGAGCGGCCAGGGCGCAAGTCGTCCGAGAAGATCGCCGCCTTTTTCGAGACGCTCCGCCCGGGGTGCCGACAGCAATTGCGTGCATGCGCCTGAACTGCCGTTTCGGCCGGTTCGGCGGCGCTTATGTTCCCGAGATCCTGGTTCCGGCGCTCGAACAGCTCGAGGCCGCGTTCCTCGACGCGCAGGAGGATCCGGCATTCGCCTCGGAGCTCAATGGCCTGCTTGCGAACTATGCGGGCCGGCCGACGCCGTTGACGCGTTGCCGGAACCTGCCCGCCAACATCTACTTGAAGCGCGAGGACCTGCTCCACGGCGGTGCGCACAAGACCAACCAGGTGCTGGGTCAGGGGCTGCTGGCGAAACGCATGGGCAAGACGCGCCTGCTCGCCGAGACGGGCGCCGGGCAGCACGGGGTTGCGACGGCGATTGTGGGTGCCCTGCTCGGGTTCGAGACCGTGATTTACATGGGCGCCGAGGACGTCGAGCGGCAGAAGCTCAACGTCTTCCGCATGGAGCTGATGGGCGCGCGCGTGGTGCCCGTCGAAAGCGGCGGGCGTACGCTCAAGGACGCGATCAACGAAGCGCTACGCGACTGGTCGGCGAGTTTCGAGACCACGCATTACCTGCTCGGTACCGCCGCGGGTCCGCATCCGTTTCCGACCATGGTCCGCGAATTCCAGCGCATCATTGGCCGTGAGGCGCGTGCTCAGATGATGGAACAGCTGGGCCGACTGCCGGACGCGGTCGTCGCCTGCGTCGGCGGCGGATCGAACGCGATCGGGCTGTTCGCCGACTTCATCAAAGATGACGTGCGGCTGATCGGCGTTGAAGCGGCTGGAAAGGGCCTCAACGGAGCCGAGCATGGCGCAACGCTGCTGCGCGGTTCCGCAGGCATATTGCACGGCGCCGAGACTTACGTCCTCCAGGACAGCGACGGGCAGATCGCCGACACCTGGTCGGTCTCGGCCGGTCTCGATTATCCGGCGGTCGGACCGGAGCACGCGCACCTCAAGGACAGCGGCCGTGCCGAATATGTCGGCGCGACGGACGCGGAAGCGTTGCAGGCGTTCAAGGCGCTCGCGGAGGGCGAAGGGATCTTGTGTGCGTTCGAATCGGCTCACGCGCTGGCCCACGCGCTCAAGCTGGCCGAAGGGGAGCCCGACAGCGCGATCCTTGTCGGCCTCTCGGGACGCGGCGACAAGGACGTCGCACAGGCGCAGGCGCTGCTTGCATGAGCCGGTACCAAGCGATGTTCGAGCGCCTCGCCGCGCGAGAGGAGGGAGCATTCGGCGCCTTCCTGATCCTCGGCGATCCCGATCTGCAAACGAGTGCGCGGCTGCTCGATGCGCTGGTCGAAGGGGGCGCCGACATGATCGAAGTCGGCATTCCCTTCTCTGATCCGGTTGCCGACGGGCCGGTGATCCAGGCCGCAGCCCAGCGCGCCCTGGCGGCAGGCGTGAAGGTCAGCGACTGCTTCGATCTGCTCGCCGAGTTTCGGCGACGCCATCCCGACCTGCCGGTCGGCGTGCTCACTTACGCCAATATTGTCGTGGCGAGGCCGGGGTTCATGCGCGATGCCGCGGAAGCGGGCGTCGACAGCCTGCTGATCGCCGACGTCCCTTCGCTCGAGGCCGAGCCCTTCACCCGGGCGATGGAGCAGGCCGGCGTCGAGGCGGTGCTGATCGCTGCGGCGAACACACCCGACACAGCGCTCCAGCGCATCGCCGGCTTGTCCAAGGCTTACACCTATTGCGTGAGCCGCGCCGGAATCACGGGGACTCACGCCGGCGGCCAGTTCGATTCGCAGTTAATTCGCCGACTTGAAGCAGCCGGGGCGCCGTCTCCGGTGTTCGGTTTTGGGATTTCCAGGCCCGAGCATGTCCGCGCTGCTCTCTCAGCGGGCGCGAAAGGCGTCATTTGCGGGTCCGCGATCGTCGATGCTGCTGCGCGTGGCGAAGACGTTACGGAGCTGGTACGATCTTTGAAAGCGGCGACACGGGAACGACTCGGGGCCGCAATGAATTGAATCGGCTTCGGTCAAGGAGAGTGTTCGATGGCTGCGCGTCCGATCTGGCGAGGGCAAATCCGGCTGGCGCTGGTGTCGATCCCCGTCGAGCTCTATCCCGCGACCCGAAGCGGCGCCCAAATCCAATTCCACCAGGTCCACGAGCCGACCGGCAAGAGGATCAAGTACGAGAAGGTGGTTCCCGGCGTCGGCCCGGTCGACAAGGACGAGATAGTCAAGGGCTATGAGGTCTCGAAGGGCCATTACGTCCTTCTCGACCCCGAGGAAATCGAGAGCGTCAAGCTCGAGAGCCGGAAGACACTCGACCTCGTCGAGTTCGTCGACGACGACGGCATCGACCCGATGTATTTCGACAAGCCCTATTATGTCGTCCCGGCCGACGACCTCGCCGAGGAAGCTTATGTCGTGCTGCGCGATGCGCTGAAGGCGGCGCACAAGGTCGGCGTCGGCCAGCTCGCAATGCGCGGCCAGGAATATGTCGTCGCGTTAAAGCCGTTCGACCGTGGGCTGATGATCGAGACTCTGCGCTATGCCGACGAGGTCAACAAGGCGACGGGCTTCTTCCGCGACATCGGCGATCACAAGCCCGATCCCGACCTGCTCGACATGGCTTCTATGCTCATCGA
Source organism: Sphingomicrobium sp. (assembly GCA_035555035.1). Classification (GTDB taxonomy): domain Bacteria; phylum Pseudomonadota; class Alphaproteobacteria; order Sphingomonadales; family Sphingomonadaceae; genus Sphingomicrobium. The sequence goes on along the minus strand of DATMHG010000059.1, from coordinate 2,252 downwards.
GCGCAAAGCCGGCGAGTTCGACCCCAACGAGTTCCACAACCGCTACGTCGACGCGCTGCATCGTCTGATCGAGGAGAAGCAAAAGAAGAAGGGCGAAAAGATCATCGAGGACCCGGACGCCGACGCCGGCCCGCCGAAGGGCTCGAACGTCATCGACCTGATGGCCGCGCTGAAGAAGAGCCTCGGCGATGATAAGAAGGGCAAGGCAAGCGAAGACAAGCCCAAGAAAGCTTCGGCCAAGAAGGCGAGCGCGAAGAAGGAACCTGCGAAGGCGCCCGCACGTAAACGGGCCTAATGTCCCGGTCACTCACAACCTTTCACCCTGAGCTTGTCGAAGGGCTGTCTTTCATGTCCTCGACAGGATCGGGACGAACGGATTGAGGGCTCCCGCCATGTCCCGACGCGTGCCGCTCGACATCGAGACCTACAACAAGAAGCGCGACTTCTCGAAGACGAAGGAGCCGCGCGGGCGCAAGCTCAAGGGCAAGGGCGACAGCTTCGTCGTCCAGAAGCACGAAGCTTCGCGCCTGCACTGGGATTTCCGCCTCGAGCTCGATGGGGTCCTGAAAAGCTGGGCGGTGCCGAAGGGGCCGAGCCTCGACCCCGACGAGAAGCGCCTCGCCATGCGCACGGAGGACCACCCGCTCGATTACGGCGGGTTCGAAGGAACCATCCCCAAGGGCGAATATGGCGGCGGCACTGTGATGCTGTGGGATCAGGGACGCTGGATTCCCGACCCCCGAAAGGACCCCAGCAAGACGATCGAGGAAGGCCACCTGCACTTCACGCTCGAAGGCGACCGGATGAAGGGCGAATGGGTGATGTTCCGCCTGAAGCCCAAACCCGGCGAAAAGGCCGAGCCGTGGATGCTGAAAAAGGTCACTGACGATTACGCCGACCCTGATGATGGGGACGCGTTGGTCGACAATTGCGTGACCAGCGTCACCACCGGCCGGACGATGGCGGAGATTGCTGTCGGCGAGGACGTGTGGCGCTCCAACCGGGGCGGGCAGAAGGGCGGGCGAGGGAAGCGCAAGGCGTCAAAGGCACCCCCGCCATTTGAGGAGCCGCAGCTCGCGATCCTGGTCGACGAGGTTCCTGCTGGCAGTTCGTGGATCCACGAAATCAAATATGACGGTTACCGCCTCGAGCTGGCGGTGGGCGATGGCGTCGCGACCGCCTGGACCCGCAACGGCAAGGACTGGAGCGACAAGTTCAAGGCGTTGGTCAAGGCGGCGGCCAAGCTTCCCGCTGGCTGCCTTATCGACGGCGAGGCGGTCGCCATCGACGACGAGGGCAAGCCGAGCTTCCAGCTGCTCCAATCGACACTGAAGGACCAAAAAGGCGCGAACCTCGTCTTCTACGCCTTCGACCTGCTGATCGATCGCGGCGAGGACATCCGAAAGTTTCCCAATATTGTCCGCAAGGACCGGCTCGCCTCACTTCTCGCGGGCGTTTCACCGCCGATCCTCTACGGCGACCATATTGTCGGCCGCGGCGAAGAGATGTTCGAGGCCGTTTGCAAGCAGGGCGGCGAGGGCATCATCTCGAAGAAGGCCAGCGCGACCTACAGCGGGACGCGCAGCGGCAACTGGCTCAAGATCAAATGCATCCAGCGCCAGGAGTTCGTCATCGTCGGCTGGTCGGAAAGCGACAAGCGCATCGGCTTCCGGTCGCTGCTCCTCGCCGCAAAGGAAAATCGCAAGCTCACCTATGTCGGCAAGGTCGGCACGGGCTTCAACGCCAGGTCGATCCAGGACCTGATGAAGCGCATGGAGCCGCTCGCGGTCGACTAGGCGCCGGTCGAGGTCCCGCGGGCTGACCGCAAGGGCGCGCACTGGATCAAGCCGAAGCTCGTTGCCGAAATCGCCTTCAGCGAGTTTACCGAGGACGGCATCCTCAGGCACCCGAGCTTCATGGGCCTGCGCGAGGACAAGCCGGCGTCGCAGGTGATCGTGGAGACGGTGAAGCATACGGAGGACGTGACGAAGAAGGCCAAGCCCAAGGCGTCGAAAGCGAAGAAGGCGAAAGGTGCCACCGCCGAGGATTTCGGGATCGAGATCAGCAGCCCGGAACGCGTGATCTTTCCCGAGCTCGGCCTCACCAAGAACGACCTCGCCGATTATTACGCGACGATCGAGCCGCTGATCATGGTCGACGCCGCCGATCGCCCGATGACGGTCATCCGCTGCCCCGGCGGCCGCACCGGCGAATGCTTCTTCCAGAAGCACGACAAGGGCACGTTCGGCCCG
>DATMHG010000058.1:0-5085 GCA_035555035.1 Sphingomicrobium sp. | reverse complement strand
TCACTCCCCGCGGCACCGTGGCGACCGATCCCAACTACGTGCCGCTAGGTGCGCCGATCTTCATCGTGAAAGCCGACCGGCCCGAGATTGTCGGCATATGGGTCGCGCAGGACACCGGTGGCGCGATCAAGGGCGCGAACCGCTTCGATACCTTCTGGGGCGCGGGGCCGGAGGCGGTCGCAACCGCTGGCGGCATGTCGGCCAATGGCGAGGCGTTGATCCTGATCCCCAAGGGCGTGGCCGCCCGTGCGCTCCCTCAGCCCTGAGGAAGCCGCGCTCTGGTCGCGCGTCGCCGACACCATCCGGCCGCTGTCTCGCGAAAAGCTAGCTCCCAAAACCGTTGAGCCTTCGCCGAAGCCGAATGCGGTCCGCTCCCCAGCCAAGCCGGCCGTAAAACCCGCGCCACCGCATCGCTCCCGGCCGGTTCCTATCGGTAACCGCACGCTCGACGGAAGCTGGGACAAAAGACTGCGTAGTGGCTCGGTCGAGCCGGATCGCGTCCTCGACCTGCATGGCATGAACCTCGACACCGCCTGGGCGGCGATTGATCGAGGGCTCGATCAGGCAATCGCGCGCGGCGACCGGCTACTGCTCCTGATCACCGGCCATCATCGGCCCGGCGAACCGCCGATCCAGCGTGGCCGCATTCGCGCCGCTGTGCACGATTGGCTCGCGGCATCGCGCCATGCCGATGACATCGCCGCGGTTCGCGGCGCGCATCGCCGGCACGGGGGCGGGGGCAGCCTCTATCTCGTTTTGAGACGCACGTCGCGATGACGGTTTCTTAACCTCGATTCATTACCGCGAGTGCGTAGGCGTAGATTTTCTCGCCGCGCGAGGCGCAACCAGGTCGATGACTGCAGGAACCGCACAGAAGGTCAGCAACGCGATCCTGTCGTGCGCCGCAGGCTTGGCTTCTTTCCTCTTCTCGCTGACCGCGCTGCTCTATCTCACCGAGTTCGACCAGAAGATCGTCGCAGCGCTCGCTGCCGGCGTGTTCTGCCTGCTGGTCAGCTACGTCGCGGCCGAGCGGCCGAATAGCGAAAGCGCCCGGGCTTTGTCGGCATTGAGCGAGCGGCTGCTTGCGGTCGAAGACGGTGATCTCGTCTCTCCGGCGCCCGCTTCGGTGAAGAACAACATGCCCAAGCTGGCCGCCGCGGTAGACAGCCTGTTCGCAGAGGTGCGCGCGTCGATCGAAAACGCGCATGCGCTCGGCATGTACGACCCGGTTACCTCGCTGCCCAACCGACTCCATTTCCGCTCCGAAGCCGACAAGCTGCTCGGCGAGGCGAGCGAGGGGGGCACCGCTGCGATGCTGTTCGTCGACCTGGATCCCTTCAAGATGGTCAACGACAGCCTTGGCCACGCTCGCGGCGACCAGCTGTTGATCATGGTCGCCAACCGCCTCCGCGTCGTCGTGAACGCCGAAAATTTGGTCAGCACGAAAGCCAGGCCGCTACTCGCGCGGCTGGCTGGCGATGAATTCACGATCTTCTTTCCGGAGATTGACTCCGTTGCCGAGGTCGAGCGCGTCGCCCGCCGGATCGTCCTCGCCATTTCGGAGCCGTTCGAGCTTTGCTCGCACAGCGTCGACATTGGTGCGTCGATCGGCGTCGCGGTGTCGCCAGAGCATGGAACGAGCATCGAAGCGCTGATGCGGGCGGCCGACATCGCCATGTACCGCGCCAAATCTAGCGGCGGTGGTCAGCATTGCCTGTTCGATGCTGAGCTGGCTTCGGAGCACCAGGGCAAGATCGATACCGAGAAAGCGCTGACCGATGCGGTGCAGCGCGACGAGTTCGTGCTGGTGTTCCAGCCGCAGATGAGCCTGGTGACTGGAGAAGTCGCTGGCGCCGAGGCACTGCTGCGCTGGAACCATCCGCGCGAGGGCCTTCGGATGCCGGCAACCTTCATTCCAGTCGCCGAGCGCACGGGTCTCATTTCCGAAATCGGCGAGTGGGTGTTCAACGAAGTCGCCGAAACTCTCGCGAGCTGGCAGCGCGACGGATTCAGCGGCCGCGTGGCCTTCAACATCAGTCCTCGCCAGGTCGAACGCCCGGATTTCTTCATGCGGCTCCGCCATGCCTTCATCGATGCCGGCGTGCCGCTCAACATGATCGAGCTCGAATTCACCGAGAGCGCCGCAATGGAAGTCAGCGCGACCGTGCTCGAAGACATCGCCGCGCTCCGTAAGGACGGCGCCCACGTGGCGATCGACGACTTCGGTACCGGCTATTCGAATATTGCACGTCTGCGCTCGATGCCCCTCGATCGGGTGAAGCTCGATCCGTCACTGATTGCTGACATCGAGACTAGCGAAAAAGCCCGCGTGATCGTCCAGGCCGTCATTCATCTGATCAAGGGCGTCGGCTGCGAAATTGTCGCCGAGGCTGTCGAAACGGTTGCCCAGGCGGATATCCTGCGTGCCATGGGCTGCGACACTGTCCAGGGCTTCGTGTTTGCCGAACCGATGTTTGAAGACGACTTCCTCGCCTGGACTAGCAGCGGCCGCGGGCGAGACGCAAAGTCCGTCGCCTGATATAGAGCCCCTTAACGGCCCGACATGCGGGGCAATGCAGAGGTCGGGCCGGAGAAACGCTTACACGAATCTCGCTGCCGGCCTTAAAGGCCGAACTGCTGTTTGAAAGCTTTATTACCCGTTATCTGAATCGGCTTTCAGAAATCTACTGTCGCTCTCGGGCTGACGAAAACCTTCCTGACGATGCGCTCGTAAATGCGCGACAGGGCCCGGATATCCTCGACCGCGGCGCATTCGCCAACCTTGTGCATCGTCGCATTGGGCAGGCCGAAATCGACGACCGGGCACAGCTGGATCAGGAAGCGGCCATCCGAAGTGCCGCCGCTCGTCGACAATTCCGGCTCCGTACCCGTCTCTTCCTCGATCGCCTCGACGATGACGTCGAACAACTGTCCTGGCGGCGTCAGGAACGCCTCGCCTGAAATGCGCGCCTTGACCGTGGATCCGGGTGCTTCACGCTCGGCGATCTCTTCGACCATCTTCACGAGGTCGGCGCCGCGCTGAAGATTGTTGAAGCGAATGTTGAGCTGCGCCGTCGCGCTCCCGGGGATGACGTTGCTCGCGTTCGTAGGCGTCGAAACTGCCGTGAATTCCAGGTTGGACGGCGGGAACTGATCGGTGCCGTCATCGAGGTGGACGGCGTCGAGCGCCGCAATGACTCGCGCGAGGGGAGGGATTGGGTTGGTGGCACGATGCGGGTACGCGACATGACCCTGAACGCCCGGCACCTCGATCCACATGTTGACGGATCCGCGGCGCCCGATCTTCACCGTATCGCCCAGCCGGTCGACCGAAGTCGGCTCACCGATCAGGATCATGTCCGGGCGGATCTGCCGCTCGTTCAGCCAGTCGATGATGCGCGGCGTTCCATAGGTCGCGTATCCTTCCTCATCACCCGTGATCAGGAGCGACAGGGTGCCGCCGTCCGTATCAAGCCGTGAGATCGCCGCGACATAAGCGGCGATCGCGCTTTTCATGTCGTTGGCGCCGCGGCCGACAAGAATGCCGTCGCTGACATCTGCTGCGAACGGATCGACCGGCCAGTCCTCGCCGGGCGGGACGACGTCGAGGTGCCCGGCAAAGCCGAAGTGCGGTGCTCCTTGTCCGCGGATCGCGACCATATTCTCGGTCGGCCCGTCCGGCGCTTCGCCCATCACCCAACGATGGCAGGTGAAGCCGAGCGGAGTCAGCGCTCGCTCAAGCACGTCGAATACTTCGCCGCTCGCCGGCGTGACGCTCGGACAGCGAATAAGTTCGGCAGACAGGGTGACGGGGTCGATAGGCGGCATGGCCGAAGACCTAGCAAGCCGTCACTATTCGGCAAGTGACCAGCGGTTGTTCGTCGATTGGTCGAAGAGGGGCTTGCTAATGCGCTACATATGTAGCACGCTACAAATGTAGCACGAGCATGTGCGTGTTGCGTAACGGGGAGAAGTGGATGCTCGCGCGAGCGTTTTGTCGAATGTCGCTGTTTGCGGGGACCGGCTTGACCGCGGTTTCGCCGCTACTCGCGCAAACGCGGGTTGCGGGGCCTGCCGTGTCCAAGCGCACCTTCGATGCGGCCTTCTTCGCGCGCTTCGCGCCCAAGACGGCGTACGACATGCTCGTCCAGATTCCGAGCTTTACCATCCGCAGCGCCGACCAGGAGCGCGGCCTCGGCCAGGCGTCCGAGAACATCATCATCAATGGCCAGCGGATTGCCGACAAATCCGGCGGTGCGATCGCGCAGCTGCAGCGCACATCCTCGGCAAGCGTCGACCGGGTCGAGATCGTCGATGCCGCCAGCCTCGGTATCGCGGGGCTTTCCGGTCCAGTCGCCAACGTCATTCTAAAAGCCGCAGCCCCTGGCTCGGGCCAATTCGAATATAACCCGAGCTTCCGCGCTCATTACGCGAAGCCCTCAGTGCTGGCGGGTTCGGTCAGCTATTCGGACAAATGGGGCCCGGTCGACTACACACTCTCGGTCAGGAATTCGCCCGGTCGGGGGGCGTTCGGCGGGCCGATCTGGATCAACAATGCCGACGGCACTCTGCGAGAGACTCGTCACGAGGTGTACAGCTCCGAATTCGAAGAGCTGAACACGCGCCTCAAGCTCGGCTTCGACGGGCCGGGCTCGTCAGTCGGCAACCTCACTCTCGGCTATGTACCCTATTGGAACCCGGCGCGCGGCCGCGACTCCCGTGAGCTGGTCACCGGCGAATTGCGCAGCCGCACCAACCGCACCACGGTCGCCGGCTATTACGCCGACATCAACGCCGATTATGAATTCGCACTCGGGCCCGGTCGCCTCAAGCTCATTGGCGTCCGCCACTGGGAGCATGAACCGCTCGTCACCACGCAGATCCTGCGCTTCGACAGCAGCGGCGCTGACAGCATCGGTTCACGCTTCGACCGCGACACGCACATCGGCGAGACCATTGGGCGGGGCGAATATCACTGGAAGTCCGGCAAGAACGATTGGCAGATTTCGCTCGAGCGCGCGTTCAATTCGCTCGACCAGAAAGGCCGTTTCTTCAATCTCGATGCTAACGACGATTTCGTCGAGA
>DATMHG010000057.1:0-10085 GCA_035555035.1 Sphingomicrobium sp. | reverse complement strand
CGCGAGCCCTCGATCGCCGGGAAGACGCTGGTGCCGCTCACCGGCTCACCGCGATGGGTGAGGAACAAAGCCGAGGGGTTCGGCACCTCGGTCAGCCCGGCGCCTTCCATCGCGAACACGCCGATCTCATCGGTGCCACCGAAGCGGTTCTTCATCGCGCGGAGGATGCGATACTGGTGGCTGCGCTCGCCTTCGAAGCTCAGCACCGTGTCGACCATATGCTCGAGCACGCGCGGGCCGGCGATCGTCCCGTCCTTGGTGACATGGCCGACGAGGACAACCGCGGTGCCATGCTCCTTGGCGAACCGCACCAGCTCCTGCGCGGAGGCGCGGACCTGGCTGACCGTGCCCGGCGCGCCTTCCATCAGGTCGGAGTGCATGGTCTGGATCGAATCGATAATGAGGAGCGCAGGCGGCTCTCCGTCTCCGACGGTGGTCAGGATGTCGCGCACGGACGTCGCCGCGGCGAGCCGCACTGGCGCGCCGCCGAGCCCGAGCCGTACCGCCCGAAGCCGGACCTGCTCCGCCGATTCCTCGCCGGAGACGTAGACGACCTTGCGCCCTTCGCTCGCAAGCCGCGCGGCGACCTGAAGCAGAAGCGTCGACTTGCCGATCCCCGGGTCGCCGCCGACGAGCATGGCGGAACCGGCGACAATGCCGCCGCCGATCGCCCGGTCGAACTCGGCCAGCCCGCTGGGCAGCCGGTCGGGCAACGCCGCGGGCGTCTCCAGCCCGACCAGCGGGATCACCCGCCCGCCGCCCTGGAGATTGTGCTTGGCCGCAAAGATGCTCGATACCCCAGCGGCTTCCTGGACGAGCGTGTTCCACTCGGCGCAGTCCGGGCACTGCCCCTGCCAGCGGGTCGAGACGGACCCGCACGCCTGACAGACGTAACGCGATTTCACTTTCGCCATATCCTCCACGATAACCGATCCGCTAAGCTTGGCTAGGCAGCTTCAGCAGCAGGGCAGACCTCATCCAAATCGCCTGATATGCCCCCCGCATGTCCGGCTTCTCGCTCGCCCCCATCGGCGTCTTGCTGCTCGTCGCGTGCCTGATCGCGATGCTGACGCGGCGGCTGGGCTTGCCCTACATCGTCGGGCTGGTGGTTGCCGGCTTTCTCGTCGCGCTTCTGCCGAACAGCCCCGACCTCCCGCTGTCGCGCGAGCTCATCTTCAACATCCTGCTCCCGCCGCTGGTGTTCGAGGCCGCGATGCAGCTCGACTGGCGGCGTTTCCGCGACGAGCTTCCGCTGACCTTGATACTGGCTTTCGCTGGCGTGGCGATTGCAGCCGCAGTCGTTGCGGGCGGGATGCACGGGATCGTCGGCTGGAGCTGGATCGGCGCATCGCTCTTCGGCGTCCTGATCGCCGCCACCGACCCGGTATCGGTGATCGCTTCGTTCCGCGAAATGGGCTGCCAGCCGCGCGTCTCGACCGTCGTCGAATCCGAAAGCCTGCTCAACGACGGCGTTGCGGCGGTCGGCTTCGCCGTGATCTCAGCGGTCGCGGCCGGAGCTTCGCCGACGGCGGCAAGCGTCATCCCGTCCTTTCTATGGACGCTCGGCGGCGGCGTCGCGATCGGCGTCGGCGTCAGTACAGCCATCCTGTTCATCGTCGGTCGCACGAACGACCCGCTGGTCGAGATCACGCTGACGACGATCATCGCCTACGGCTCGTTTCTACTCGCCGAGCAGTTCCATGCGTCCGGGGTCATCAGCGCGCTCGCCGCGGGCCTGATGGTCGGCAGCTTCGGCTGGAACCGCTTCGTCTCCGACGAGGGCCGCGAGCGGCTGCGCGGCGCATGGGAATATTTCGCGTTCCTCGCCAACAGCTTCGTCTTCATCCTGATCGGCATGAACGTCGCCAATCAGCCGCTGCGGGATCTCGGTTCCGTCGCGGCCGTCGCTGCCGTTCTTCTCGTGCTCGCCGGACGAGCGCTTTCGATCTATCCGCTTTCGCTTCTGTTCGGCCGTTCGCGCTGGCGGCTCCCCGCGGCCTACCAGCACACGCTCTTCTGGGGCGGCCTGCGAGGAGCGCTCGCTCTGGCTTTGGCGCTCGCAGTGCCGCCGAGCGTCGCCGAGCGCGGTCAGATCATCGTCAGCGCCTTCGTCGTCGTCGCTTTCTCGATTCTGATTCAGGGCCTCACCATGCCTTGGCTGATCAGGCGCTTCGATCTTGCGGGGAAACGCGGCGAGGAGCCCGTTGCCGCACCCGCCGGTGCTGGCTAGTCGGCGCCGCGTGAGCCTGGTCCCCGAACCGCTTCGGATTTCTGCCTTCCGCTTTTTCTGGCTCGCCCGCCTCGCCACGACGATCGGCCAGATGGGAATGGTCATCGTCATTGGCTGGCAAGTCTACGACATTGCCCGTCACACGATGGGACTTAAGGAAGCCGCGCTCCGGCTCGGCATCATCGGCGTCGTTCAGTTCGTTCCACTGTTTCTGCTGACCCTCGTCACCGGATGGACCGCGGACCGCATCGACCGGCGCTGGATCGCACGCTGCTCGGTCGCTCTGGAATTCGGTTGCGCACTGACGCTGGCCTACTTCGCGTGGACGCGCAGTACGACGCTCGAGATCCTTTATGGCGTAGCGGCGCTCCTTGGCGTGGCCCGCGCGTTCGCCGGGCCGGCTTTAGGAGCGCTCGCTCCCAATCTCGTGCCCCGCGACATCCTCCCACGCGCGATCGCTCTCTCCTCGATGGCGTGGCAAACCGGCGCCATCCTTGGGCCGGCGATCGGCGGCTATCTGTATGCGTGGGCGCCCCAGGCGCCTTACACCGCGAGCGCGGCGCTCTTCGCAACCGCCTTCGTCGGGTTGATCGCTATTCCGCAAGTGCCCAGGACGGAGCTGACCCACGGGAAGAATCCGTGGGCACAGATGATCGAGGGTCTCAACTATGTGCGCCACAACCGGCTCGTGCTCGGCGCAATCAGCCTGGATCTATTTGCGGTGCTGCTCGGTGGCGCGACGGCCATGCTCCCGGTCTTCGCGCGGGACGTGTTGCACGCAGGGCCTGAAGGCCTTGGTCACCTGCGCGCTGCGCCCGCGCTCGGAGCGACGCTCACGGCTGCATTCTTCTCTGTGCGTCCGCTCAAGCGCAATGTCGGCGCGAAGATGCTCGTGGCCGTTGGCGTGTTCGGCACGGGCACGATCGTGTTCGGCTTCTCGCGCTGGATGCCGCTCTCGCTCCTGTGCCTCGCGCTGCTCGGCGCCGCCGACATGTTCTCGGTCTACGTGCGGCAATCACTGATCCAGCTGTACACTCCGGACCAGATGCGCGGACGAGTCGGCGCGGTTTCCTCACTGTTCATCTCTGCTTCCAACGAGCTTGGCGAGGCGGAATCCGGGTTCCTCGGGGCGATCATCGGGCCGGTACCTGCTGTTATTGCGGGAGGATTCGGCGCCATCGCAGTCGTTCTCCTGTGGTCCTGGTGGTTCCCCGAGCTGCGGCTTGCAAAAAGCTTCGAGCCTCCCGATTTGCGAGGGCCTCAACCAGAGGAGAGCGTGGGATGAAGGCCGCCAATATCCTCGAGACGATCGGGAACACTCCGCACATCCGCATCAACCGCCTGTTCGGCGACCGCGCCGAAGTGTGGATGAAGTCGGAACGCGCCAATCCGGGCGGCTCGATCAAGGACCGCATTGCGCTGGCAATGGTCGAGGACGCGGAGCGGAGCGGAAAGCTCAAGCCTGGCGGCACGATCATCGAGCCCACGTCAGGAAACACCGGCATCGGTCTTTCGATGGTTGCCGCGGTCAAAGGCTACAAGATCATCCTCGTGATGCCCGAAAGCATGAGCCTGGAGCGGCGGCGCCTGATGCTCGCCTATGGGGCGACGTTCGATCTCACGGCTAAGGAAAAGGGCATGTCCGGCGCGGTGGACCGCGCCCGCGAGCTGGTTGAGCAAACTCCCAACAGCTGGATGCCGCAGCAATTCGACAACCCCGCGAACGTCGAAGTCCATCGCCGCACCACCGCTCAGGAAATCCTGCGCGACTTCGCGGACACGCCGATCGACGCGATCATCACCGGCGTCGGCACCGGCGGGCACATCACCGGCTGCGCAGAGGTCCTGAAGCCGGTGTGGCCCAACCTCAAGGTCTTCGCCGTCGAACCCGCTCTCGCGCCGCTGCTCAGCGGCGGAAAGCCCGGACCGCACCCGATTCAGGGCCTCGGCGCCAATTTCATTCCGAGCATCCTCAACACCGACATTCTCGACGGGATCATCGACGTCGACGCGAACGAAGCGAAAGAGATGGCGCGGCGCGCGGCGCGTGAGGAAGGCCTGCTGATCGGCATATCCTCCGGTGCTGCTTTGGCGGGCGTAGCGCAGAAGCTGCCGGAGCTTGGCGACCGGCCTCGGATCCTGACGTTCAACTACGATACCGGCGAACGTTATCTCTCGGTTCCCGACTTCCTCCCCGAAGAGGCTTAAGCACCCGCTAACCGAACTCCTTTGCCCTGCCGTTAACTCCCGTCCGGTTAAGACTCGCGCGTCAGGCGCGTAGATCCCGCATTTTCGGGGCGGCCGGCTGGGGAAGTTGAATGCGCAGGTCGCGGTTCGCGAAAGCTATCGAGGTTACCGAGGTCCGCGAACGCGCCTCGATCAAGGATGCGCTGCGCTTCGACGTCTCCGCGCCGGAAACGACCGATGAGGAGGCCTTGTGCGAATGGCGCCTTACAGGCGTGCAGCATGCGCCGCTGATCCTCGGTGTCACGCACCTTCTCGTCACCATCGCCTACGTGCTCCTGGCGACAAAATTCAGCTACTCGTCCCTAAGCGATAATCCCTTTGTTGCGGCTTCGCTCGTGGTCGCACTCGATGCGTCGGCGGCGGGGCTGCTGTTTGCGAAGAAGCGCCTCGAGCTTGCTCCGCACACGGCCTTCCGGCTGCTCTGCATCTACATCGGGCTCGCCGGGGTCGTCTGGACATGGTTCGGCTACACGGTCGCAAACGACAAGTTCATCACTCCGCTCGCGGCGGCTCCGGTGGCCATGGCCGCCGGCATTTCGATGCGCGCGATCGTTTCGATCAGTTCGCCGCCGATGGCGCTCGTCAATGTGATCGTTTCCATCGGCGCCGCCGCCCTCCTCGCCGGCTCACCATTGGTGCCGGCAGGCGTGGCCATTCTCTCGCTGGTCGTCTTTGCATACAGCATCGTCGGCGCCCGCAACTTCATCGACACCGGACGCAAGCGCCTCCGGCTCGAAGCGCAGGCGCGCAAAGCCCAGCACTTCGTGGATGAATTCGAGAACAGCGGCCGCGGCTGGTTCTGGGAAACCGACCCGCTCGGGACCCTGTCTTACGTATCGCGGCAGCTCGCTGACGATTTCCAATGCGAGCCCGAGGAGCTGCTCGGCCGGCAGTTCACCGACCTGCTCTCGGTCGATCAGGAATCGGACTCGCTTGGCGAAAGCAAGACGCTCGGCTTCCACCTCTCAGCGCGCTTCCCCTTCTCCGACGTGGTCGTTCGGCCCGCAAGCGACCAGGACGTCCATTGGTCGCTATCCGGCAACCCGATCTTCGACGAACGCGGCCGTTTCCTGGGTTTTCGCGGCATCGGCACCGACCTTACCGAGCAGCGCAAGTCGGAACGCGAGATCAGCCGCCTCGCCCGCTTCGACTCCCTCACCAGCCTGCCGAACCGCGCAATGATGCGTCAAACCCTCGACGAGGCGCTGCGCAACGCAGCACACCGGCAGAAGGGCTGCGCGCTGTTCATGATCGATCTCGACCGGTTCAAGAACGTCAACGACACGTTGGGGCACCCGATCGGCGACGCTTTGCTTCGCCAGGTCGCCGAACGCTTGAAATCGGTGATGGGCAACCACGGCCAGGTTGGGCGTCTCGGCGGCGACGAGTTCCAGGCGGTGCTGCCCGGAACGGTCGACATCGGCCTCCTGGAATCGCTCGCGCGCACGCTAATCGAACAAGTCTCGCGCGCGTACACCATCGAAGGACACAAAGTGACGATCGGCGCGTCGGTCGGGATCGCGATCGGCGACCCGGGACGAGCAAGCGCCGACGCTCTCGTCCGCAATGCCGACCTTGCGCTGTACGCCGCGAAGTCGGCTGGCCGCGGCAAGCACCGCTTCTATGAATCCTCCATGCACAGTGAGGCTGCCGAACGGCAGCTGCTGGAGAATGATCTCAGGCAAGCAATCGAGCGCGGCGAGCTGTGGATGGCGTACCAGCCCATCGTTCGCGCGGCAGGCGAAGAGATTTCGGGTTTCGAAGCGCTGGTCCGCTGGAACCATCCGAGCCGTGGAGCGATCTCGCCCGACAAGTTCATCCCGCTGGCCGAAGAGGCGGGGCTGATCGGCTCCATCGGTGAATGGGTGCTCAAGACTTCGCTCGAGGAAGCGGCGCGCTGGCCCGATCATGTCCGCGTCGCCGTCAACCTGTCGCCGCTGCAGTTCAACGACCCCAACGTCGTGAACATGATTTCGTCTTATCTCCAGGAAACCGGCGTTCGCGCCGAGCGCGTCGAGCTGGAGATTACCGAGGGCGTGTTCCTGGCGGAGGGGGATTCAACCGATGAGACGTTCGCCAAGCTGAAGGCGCTGGGCGTTCGCCTCAGCCTCGACGATTTCGGGACAGGCTACAGCTCGCTCGGCTATTTGAAGAAAGCGCCGTTCGACAAGATCAAGATCGACCAGAGCTTCGTCCGCGGCGCGGCTTCGACCACCAATCGTAACGCGGCGATCATCCGTGCCATCGTCACCCTCGCCGAGACTCTCGGCATGGACACCTGCGCCGAGGGCGTCGAGACCCACGACGACCTGCAGCTCATCCGCGAGCTCGGGGTCAGCATGGTCCAAGGCTATATCTTCGGCAAGCCGAGCCCGGCCGAGGCCGCGCGCGAGCTCGCCAACAGCGTCACCGTCGAGGCCGACGGTTTCGCTTTCACCCGCGAGCCGCGCCACCGCCTCATGCGCCGCGCGATCACGGCGATCGAAGGCGAGACGGTCGAGCTCAAGCTCCGCAACATCTCCTCGATGGGCGCGCTGGTCGAATGCGATGTGCCGGTCTCGCCGGGCAGCGAGCTCACCATCGACATCGTCGGGGTGGGTCCCGTCCGCGCGCTGGTGCGCTGGTCCCAATCGCGCAAGTTCGGCGTCCAGTTCGAACGTCAGTTCGACCTCGCGCGTCTCGCTCCAAAACAGGAAAAGCGGAACGAAACGACGATGCTGAGGCCCTGGTACGTGGAGCAGCGCGAAGCGAGCTAAGAGATGCTCGCGAACCTGCTCGCAGCGGCGCGGTCGCGGCCGTAGAAATCGTCGAAATACACGATCGACGTCCCGCTCGGCACCGCCGTCAGATAGGTGATGTAGATCGGCACCGGCGTCGGCAGGTTGACCTTCTGCTCGGGTCTCGCGCCCTGCGGTCTCGGCGCACGCCCATAGAACAGCCAGCGTTCGAACCGCGGTGCATCCTCCAGGCGCACGCACCCGTTGCTCTGCAACCGCGCCGCATCCTCGATCTTCTCCTTCTCCGGCGTGTCATGCAGCCAGATGCCTTGCGGGTTGGGAAACATGAACTTCATCCGGCCCATGGAGTTCGCGGGACCGGGCTTCTGGCGGAGGCTGACCTGCACTCGGCCCGCGACGACGGCCCGCCAGTCCACCGACATCGGATTGAGGACATGCGCGTCCTCGCCGAAATGATCGACGAGCTCATATCCCTTCTCGTTGAGGTAGGCTCGCCCCCGTGCGACCACGTTCGGCGCCAGGCGACGCGCGGTGATGTCGGGCGGCGAGTTCCAGTAAGGATTGAGCGCCACATAGCGAATGTAGGCCACCATCATCGGTGTCTGCGCGATCGGATCCGGGCGGCCGGCGACGACCCGCATCGAATCCACGACATGCCCGTTCTCGTACATGTAGAGCCGCGCCGCCGGCGGATTGACGATCACGTACCTCCCGTTGCCTGAGGGAAGTGCACGAGCGCGCTCGAGATTGGCGGCAAGGAGCCGCCGTTCGGCGTCGCTGCGATAGAGCCGGCTCGCGATCGCCTGACGAAGGCTGGCGTAGATCGGGCTCATCCATTTCATCTGGCCGACGTATTCGGACAGCGAGGGAGCCTCCGCCGCCTCATTCAGAAGAGTACGCGCCGAGGGAGGCATCGGGCGAAGCTCGGGATCGACATAGATGACTCCCCCCGGGTCGTGCTTCTGATCGCGAGCGTAAGCCACGAAGGCAGCGCTCAACATCGCTTCGGCCTGCTGAATCGCCGCTGGATTGCCTGACTGAGCCTCCTGCACAGCGCGAGAGAGCCCCCGCACGTTGTAGCGGCGCGGGTTGAGGTTATCGGCCTGGGCAGTGCTGAGCAGTTGAACCAGCTCCTGCGCCGCCGCTCCCGAACGCGGCGAGAACCACAAGGGCGCGCCGCCCCGAGCACGGTAGAATGCGGCGATGTTTCCGCCGTCCATCGACTGCGCGGCGGCTTGCGAAGGAGCGATGCTCAATACGGCCGGCGCCCCCAGCGCGATTGCTGCCGCCGCGCAACCCAAGCCCCAGAACCTGTTCATATGCTCAACTCGACTCCAATCTCGCGGCCCAACGCCCGACAAAGCGCAAAGGTTTATTCCGGCGCTCGCCTGAACCTCAAGTGACCTAGGCCAGATACGGAAAAAGCGCCGGGGCGAACCCCGGCGCTCCTTCTGTCGAGCTGACTCGGCTTAGTAGCGGCGATTGATTCTCACATCGTAGACGGCGCCGTTCGGGGCGACGTCGCAACGGAAGCTCAAGTCGGCGGCATTGTTGTAGCCGTAGCCGAGCGCGCCATAAGCCCCGACTCCGTACGGCCCATAGCCGTTCATCGCATAGCGGCCGCTGCTGGCCAGACCGCGGACCCGGACCAGGCCGTTGTTACGCGGCTGAACCTGTGTCACGGAGAGCACCTGCCCTCTCGTGTTGGCGCCAAGGAATGCGCCCAGGATTCCGCCGATGCTCGTGCGGTTGTAGAGCCTGTTCTGCACCGCCGCCGTGCACTGCTGCGTGGCGAGGCCAGTGTTCATGCCGTAGCCGTAATTATTGTACCCATAAGCGTTCCCGTAAGGAGCGCCATAGGAATAACCGTTATTGCCATAATATTGCGCGGTCGCTGGCGTGGCGGCGGCAAGTGCCGCAAGCCCCGCTGCACCGGCGAGAAGCTTCGTTGTAAAGGTCATGGCTCAACCACTCCTTTCTCTCGATTGGAGCCTTGACCGTTAAAACGTTCGTGGAGCGCCATGGTTCAGCATTTATCGCCGTTACCACTCACGTCATCGCCTCCAGATGAACGCTGGATAAACGACCCTTATTTTTAGTCGTTGTAGGCCGCGGTCGTCTTCTCGCGCACTTCCTCCCGCGTCACTCCGGGCGCGAGTTCCACCAGCTTGAACGGCCTGTCGTGATCCGTCCGCTGGAACACGGCGAGGTCGGTGATGATCATGTCGACCACGTTCTTGCCGGTCAGCGGAAGCGTGCATTCCGGAATGAACTTGGGATCGCCGTTCTTGGAGACATGTTCCATGACCACGATGATCTTCTTGACGCCCGCGACGAGGTCCATCGCCCCGCCCATCCCCTTGATCATCTTGCCGGGCACCATCCAGTTGGCGAGATCGCCCTGCTCGCTGACCTCCATGCCGCCGAGGACGGCGAGGTCGATATGCCCGCCGCGGATCATCGAGAAGCTGGTCGCGCTGTCGAAATAGCTGGTCTGCGGAAGTTGGCTGACGGTCTGCTTGCCGGCGTTGATGAGGTCCGGATCGACCTCGTCGTCATAAGGGAACGGACCGATGCCGAGCATCCCGTTCTCGCTCTGCAACGTGACGGTCATGCCCTTGGGCACATGGTTGGCGACCAGCGTCGGAATGCCGATGCCGAGATTGACGTAATAGCCGTCGCGCAGCTCTTTCGCCGCGCGCGCAGCCATCTGGTCGCGGGTCCAGCCCTTCGTTTCGACTTGCGTCGCCATTATGCCGCCTCCCTCTGCCGGACGGTGCGGAATTCGATCTTCTTTTCGTAGGGCGCGCCGAGGATCAGCCGCTTCACGTAGATCGACGGCAAGTGGATCGCATCCGGATCGAGCGACC
>DATMHG010000056.1:0-12640 GCA_035555035.1 Sphingomicrobium sp. | reverse complement strand
AAGATCGCGCTCAGCTTCACCGAACAACTGGAGCCGGTGTTCAGCGGAGTGGCGGTCACCGACGCTTCGGGCCGTAGCGTCGAAGCGAGTTCTCCGGTGATCGCAGGCAAGTCGATGATCGCGCCACTCCGGCCGCTGCCGCCCGGCCGTTACCGGGTCGAATGGCACGCGGTATCGGTCGATACGCATCGCACCGAGGGCGCGTACAGCTTCACGGTCAGGCCATGAGCGCATTGCTCGCGGCAGCGCGAGCGATCCACTTCGCCAGTCTGATGGCGATCTTCGGCGGAAGTGCGTACGCGGGGCTGTTGCGCAGGAGAAATCTTGGCGGACCGAGCGCCGGGTCCCTGCGCACCTTGTTCATGATTGCAGCGACCCTGGCGCTGGTCAGTGGACTCGCCTGGTTCTGCCTGGTCGCGGGTCAGATGAGCGGCAGCTGGGGCGGGTCGGTCGACCCGTCGGTTCTGAAACTGGCGGCATCGGGCACGCGCTTCGGCCACATATTCCTCGCTCGCCTGATCGGGTTGATCGGCCTGTGGCTCCTGAGCGCTGCAGCGCGGAGACGGGGCGCGCTCGCGATCGCAATCCTCGCCGGCCTGCTGCTCGCCTCGCTCGCGCCAGTCAGCCATGCCGGCGCGAGCGGCGGCGAGATCGCCATCGCCGGCACCGCAAGCGATGCGACCCATCTGCTCGCGGGCGGGTTTTGGCTCGGCGGACTGATGGCCCTCGCGCTGCTTATCCTTTCCCGCCGGAGGGATGCTGCGGCGTTGGTCGAACCATTGCGCATCTTTTCCGGGTGGGGAAGCGCCGTGGTGGCCCTCCTCGTCCTGACCGGTGTCGGGAATGCACTTTCGATCCTGCCCCTATCCGCCGTGGCGCCGCGCAATCCCTATTTCGACCTGCTTCTGGTGAAAGTCGGGTTGGCGGCAGCGATGGTGTGCCTCGCCGCTCTGAACCGCTGGCGCTTCGCTCCGGCGCTTCCGGGTGGGGGCGAGAGGCCCATGCGCCATCTCGCCTTCAGCGTCGGGGCCGAAATCGCTCTTGGACTGCTCGTGGTCGCGATCGTCGGATTTCTCGGGACCATGTCGCCGCACTGATCGAAGCCCACGCGATTCGCGTGCGATGTTCATTTGCTTCCGATGCGCAGCAATGACAGCTTCGCGCGCATGAGGGCGGGGGCGTTGCTCATCCTGTCGGCAATCATCGGCGCGCCTGCCGCGGCCGCCGACGATCAGCCGATCTGCGCCGACCGGCCGGGCAAGGCGACGAGCGCGTGCACCGTCCCGATCGGGCATTGGCAGTTCGAGAGCGGGTTTGCCGACTGGATGGTGCAGAAGAGTGGCGGCGAGCGCGACACTTCGCTGGTCGTGGGCGAGACGACGATCAAATATGGTGTCAGCGACAGCGGCGATCTCGAAGTCGACGTGACTCCGTGGCAGCGGGCAACCACCCGCTTCGCCGGCTTCCACGAGAGCGCGAACGGGATTGGCGACGTGAAGCTGATCGCCAAGCAGCGGCTGTCGGGAGCGGACGCGCCGGTGCAGGTCATCGCGATGCCGTTCGTCAAAGTGCCGACCGCCAATCATTCGCTCGGCAACGGCAAGTGGGAAGGCGGGCTGCTGTTGCCGATCGGCTATGCGATCCCGAAGTCGCCGTTCAGCATTGGGCTGACCCCGGAGGTCGACTGGGCCGCCGACGCCGACGGGCATGGGCGTCACGCCGCGATGATCCAGGTGGCGAGCCTCGGCTGGCAGGTGACGGACAAGCTCAACCTCTCGGCGGAAATCTGGGGCGCGTGGGACTGGGACCCCGATGGGACGACGCGCCAGGCCAGCGCTGACGCCGCGGCCGCCTACCTCCTCGGCAAGGACGTGCAGCTCGACGCGGGGGCGAATTTCGGCCTCAACCGCAACACGCCGGATGCCGAGCTGTACGCGGGAGTCTCGACGCGCTTCTGATCAGGCGCCGCCGCTCACCGACGTTTCGGCACCTTCGCAATCGCGGAAGCGGCCGATGTGAGTGCCGTGCATCTCCGTGGGAGGCTGGGTGAACTCGATTCCGAGCTGGTCGCGGTGCGCATAGAAGTCGCTGAGGCTGTCGACGCCAAAGCCGAGCTGCACGGTACCGGCCGGATTCTCGTCCGACGCCGGGTGCAGGGCGAGCTTGGTCTCGCCGGTCTCGAACTCGCTCCAGAAAGGCGACTGGAAGCCGAGCGGTAGCCCGAGCTTGTCGCGGTAGAAGGCGACGGCGCGGTCCATGTCGGCAACGAACTTGATCGCGTAGGTGAGGCGCATGGTCCTTCTCCTATCGAGGCAGCAAAGCGTAGGTTCGGCGGAACGCGTGGGTCTCGGCCGCGGTGAAGGCGGTGCCGGGGCCATGCGCGGCTTTGTCGGGAACGCCGGTGACGAAATAAGCGATTCCCACCCTGCGGGCGCGGTCGATCCAGATGCCGCTCTTCATCCCGTAGGCATCGCCGGCATGGCCGACGAGCGTGCGCCCTTGGGTCCCCATGTCATCCGCACAGCCGGAGAACGGAGTCGGGATCTGCTGGGTTGCGTGGCCGTAGCTGCAGTAGAAGCCGCCGTCGGTCTCGCCGTTGCTTCCATCGAAGCGCCAGACCTGCGTCAGCAAGACTTCGACGGACTGCGGCGAGAGGATTTGCACGCCGTCGAGCGTACCGCCGTTCAGCAGCAACCGGCCGACACGCGCGAGGCCACGCGCCGAGATGCGGAGGCCGCCTTGCGGAGCGAACAGAGACCCGTTCTCGCCGAGACGCCAGCGCGAGAGATCGCAAGGCTCGCCCGAATCGATCTGCACCGGACAGGCGGGGCGGGCGCCGTGGAGATCGTCTTTCACCGGCTTGCCGCCCTGGTCCAGCTCGACTGCGCGGGCGACCATTGCGTCGCTGCAGGTCGGCCAATTGTAGCAGGCGTCGAGCTTCATCGGCTCGAGCACGTTGCGGCGCATCCAGACATCGAAACGCTCGCCGGTTACCTTTTCGACGATCGAGCCGACAATCGGGAAATTGAGGTTCGTGTACTTGAAAACATTGTCGCCGGCTCCGTGCTTCGGATCCCAGTTCCTGGGGTCGGCCATGACCGCTCGGAGCGAATGTCCAAGCGGAATGGCGTAATCATCGTCATGCTCGCGTACCGAGGAGGTGTGCGACAGAAGCATGCCGAGCGTGATCGGCCGATCGGGGAAATAGGGGTTGCGCAAGCTCCAGCCGAGCCAGCGTGAGACGTCGGAATTGAGATCGAGCTTGCCCGCGTCGACGAGTTTCATCACGCCGATTGCAGTGCCGAGCTTGCTCACCGAGGCGACGCGGACTGGGTCGTCGACAGTGACGCGGCGGCCCGACTGTGGATCCGCAATGCCGTTGGCAAAGCTCGCAATCTCACCGTTGCGATCGAAGGCGACGCCCACTTCGGCATGCACCGGCGGGTGCACCGGAACGGTTGCGCAGGCGGTCAAGGCGAGTGCCAATGCAAAAGCAACGAGGCGCATATTTCCGAGCTTATGCTGTTGTAAGCGACGGCGCCATTGGTAGCTTGCGATAATCGGGCCCAATCACGGAGGAGCAGTTGCGTACCCTCATAATGGCAGCCGCCTTGCTCGTTGCCGCTCCCGCATTCGCCAAACCGTTGACACCGGCGCAACTGGAAAGGGCCACTTGGGACGCATTCAAGGCGAAGCGCGCAGACGCCTTCAAGGCGATGTTCGCGCCGAACTTCGTCGGCGTCTATGCGGACGGGACGCATGATCTTGCGCGGGAAATGGAAGCGATCCGGCATGTCACTATTCAGGACTACGCCCTCACGAACATGAAGAGCCACACAGTTGATGCAGACGACGTGCTGCTGACCTATGAGGCGGACCTGCACGCGCTCGCGGATGGCAAACCCGTGTCGGAGCGGCTGTGGATGGCGTCGCTATGGCACCGTGCCGGCGGGCGATGGCTCTGCGTCTACCACACCGAAATCAAGGCGAAGTAGAGTCCGCTGTCTCCCTGCGGCGTCGCTCACGACAAACTAGGTCGAACAGCGCCTCATGAATCACGCCCTTCGACTTCGCTCAGGAGGAACGAGGTTGGGTTACGTGCCTCACGGCCCTAAATGAGACTCATGGCCGACGATCCGAAAACGGGGAGCGCAATCCCGACGCTCGAGGACTGGCAGCATTGGACGCTGGTGATGGGCCGCGCCCAGCAGATGCTGATGGAATTCTGGGCCGACCAGATGAAGAAGGGTCAGCCCGCACCCGCGTGGACGCCTAACGCGTTCGGCTTCGGCGAAGCGCCTGCGGCGTCCGATCCGATGGCGCTGATGAGCGCGGGCGCTCAGGCCTGGGCCAAGGGGCTCGAGACCTGGGGCAAGATGCTGGGCGGAGTGACCGCCGCACCGGCCGAGCAGACCGATCGCAAGGACCGCCGCTTCGCCGCGCCGGAGTGGCGCGAGAACCCGATCTTCGACACGATCCGCAAGACCTATCTGCAGATTTCGGACCAGCTGCTCGGGACGGCGGACCAGATCGAAGGCGTTGATCAGGAGACGCGCGAAAAGCTGCGCTTTGCGACGAAGAGCTTCGTCGACGCGATGAGCCCATCCAATTTCGCGCTGACCAACCCGCAGGTCCTCAAGCGGACGCTGGAGACGCGTGGACAGAATTTGCTCAACGGCCTGGGCAACATGCTGAAGGACATTGCGGCCGGCCAGCTGACGCAGACCAAGCCGGGCGTGTTCGAGGTCGGCAGGAACCTGGCGACGACTCCGGGCAAGGTTATCAAGCAGACGCCGCTTTACCAGCTGATCCAGTATACGCCGACGACGGACGAGGTTCTCAAAGTCCCGGTCGTCATCTTCCCGCCATGGATCAACCGTTTCTACATCCTCGACCTTTCGCCGGAGAAAAGCTTCGTCAAATGGTGCGTCGACAACGCCATCTCGCTGTTCATGGTAAGCTGGAAGTCGGCGGACGAGAGCATCGCCGACGCGACACTCGACGATTATGTGCTGCGCGGGCAGGTCGACGCCATCGACACCGTGCGCGATCTGCTCGACGTCGAGAGCGTGCATGCGATCGGCTATTGCGTTGCGGGCACGACTTTAGCTGCGACGCTCGCCTACTTTCAAACGAAAGGGGAGCAGAGCAAGGTCAAGTCGGCGACCTTCCTGACGGCGCAGGTCGACTTCACCGAAGCGGGCGATCTCAAGCTGTTCACTGGGCCCGAGACGATGGGGCTGCTCGAACAGCTGACGGCGGAAAAGGGCTATCTCGACGGCCGCTACATGGCCGCGACCTTCAACCTGCTGCGTGGGCGCGACCTCATCTGGAGCTACGTCGTCAACAATTACCTGCTCGGCGAGGAGCCGGCGCCGTTCGACCTGCTGTACTGGAACTCGGACACGACCAACCTGCCAGCGGGGTGGCACCGCGACTATCTCGAGACGCTCTACAAGGGGAACAAGCTCGCAGAGAAAGGCGGCATCAGCGTCGCCGGAACGCCGGTCGACATCGATGCGGTGAAGACGCCGACATACATCCAGGCCGGGCGCGAGGACCATATCGCGCCGCCGCAGAGCGTGTGGAAGATCATGGACCATTTCGCCGGGGCGAAGCGGTTCGTGCTCGCCGGGTCGGGGCATATCGCCGGAGTCGTCAATCCGCCGGCTGCTCTGAAATATCAGTATTGGGTCAACGACAAGGATGCGGCGACACTCGACGCATTCGTCGCGGGAGCCGAGGAGCATAAGGGCTCATGGTGGCCCGACTGGCTCGCATGGCTGAAGAAGCAGGACGGCGGGACGGTCAAAGCCGAAGGGGCGAGGGTGCCGGGGGGCGGCAAACTCAAGGCGATCGAGGATGCTCCCGGCGGCTATGTCAAAGCGCGCTGACACGATCAGCCTGCGCCTCGCGAAGCCGGAGGAGCATGACGAGCTCGAGGAATTACAGCGGCGCGCGTCGCTCGAGCTGCCGGAATATCGCGACCAGCTGCTCGCCAACCCCGACGCCGTGCACCTGCCGCCCGCGCAGATCGCCAACGGGCAGGTGATCGTGGCCGAGCTTGGCGGAGAGATCGCCGGATTCGCCGCCGTCGTCGGCGGACAGCTCGATGGTCTGTTCGTCGAGCCGGATTTGTGGGGCGGCGGCATCGGCCGGGCGCTGGTGGACGCCGCCACCCATGAAGCGCGGCAGCGCGGACTCAGCCTCACCGTGATCGCCAATCCGCGCGCCAAAGGCTTTTACGAGAGCTGCGGGTTCAGCGTGGAAGGCGAAGAGCAGACGCGGTTCGGGCCCGGGCTGCGGATGTCGAAATAGCTCCAGCGGCAACTGGAGGCGGCCGCAGCGGCGATCGCTTCGTCGAGAATCTGCGGCAGGTCGGCGATACCATCAACGGACGCCGGTCTTCGGCTACAGGATGCCTCCGCCAAGCATCAGCCGGACGATGCCGATCACGATCACGAACAGGTTGAGGTTCCGCCCCGCGGTGCCGCGGGAAAACATTCCAATCACCGTGCCGATGATCGCGACGGGAATGATCAGCCAGTTGCCCCAGCCGAGGAATGGAATGAAGGCGACGAGCGCGAGGACCAGCGCGACGAAGCCGATGATCAGTGAGACGAGATTGAACATGCGGTTGAGATAGCATCGTTCGTGCTGCTGTTGCAGTCGGAGGATTAAAAGATGTGGTTAACGCTCCGTTAGTTGATCCTTGATCAACGCGCTGTCACTCTTGAGTTCCGGGAGACAAGAGTGCCCTTTGCCCTATCTATGGTTACCAAGCGCGTGCGCGCCGCGGCGCTGATCGGCCTTGTGCTGCTTGCCGGCTGCGAGACCAAGCCGAAGCTTCCGCCGGGCGTCCGTCCGATCGTTCAAGTCGAGCCGCCGCTCAAGTCCGACATCTGGAAGAAGATCGCTACCTCCGAGGACGAAGATCGCCTCGCGCGGCTCGGTTCGGCATGGCAGCAGGCGCTGACCGAAGCGGGCAAGAGCTTCACGGGCGAAATCAAGAAGGAAGGAGTGCTCTTGAAGCCTCAAGCGGGACTTCCGCGGCCGGCGCCGACGCCCGGAAGTTACAATTGCCGGCTGATCAAGCTCGGGCAGGCGGAGCCGAAGACGCGCGCCTTCGAGAGCTTCAAGCCGTTCTTCTGTTACGTGGAAGTAGAGGGCGACCAGCTGACGATCGTCAAGCAGACTGGAAGCCAGCGGCCAGCGGGCAGGCTGTGGGAGGATGACGATCCCAACCGCATGATCTTCCTCGGCAGCCTGACGCTTGGCAACGAGGAACAGCCGCTTGCCTATGGCGACGACCCCAAGCGCAACATGGCGGGCGTGTTCGAGCGCATCGCGCCATTCCGCTGGCGGCTGGTGATCCCGTGGCCGCAGAGCAGCTCCAAGCTCGACGTGTTCGAGCTGACGCCGGTGGCGCAGCAGCCGGAAGGATGAGCGAAGCGGGATTGCTCGCCGACCCCGCTGAAGTGCGGGCGATCCTGGTGGCGTCGGCGCAAGCGGGTCAGGCGATCAGCTATTCCGAAGTGCTGGAGTTGCTCGGCCATCACTTCACCCGTCCGAAGATGCGGGCGCTGTGCAAGGTGCTGGCCTATGTCGACGACGAGGCGGAGGAGCGGGGGGAACCGGAGCTTGCGGTCTTGGTCGTGCGGCAGTCAGATGGCTTGCCCGGCCAGGGCTGGTGGGTCGGCGGCGCGAAGAAGCACAATTATCGCGGGCAATGGGAAGGGCCGGCGGCGGCGAAGCTGATCCGGAAGATCCAGCGTCAGGCGTTTGAGTATTGGGCTGACCGCTCCTCTCCGGGACGGGGAGGTGGCAGGTCCGCGTAGCGGGCCTGACGGAGGGGGCTCGGAGCCCTGCACGCCGCCCTCTCCACCATCCCGGATCAGGTCCGGGATGGTCCCCCTCCCCGTTCCGGGGAGGATCAGCTAAGCGCCGCCAATGGCCGAACCGCGCACCTTCACCGTCAGCGAGGACGACGACGGAATCCGGCTCGACCGCTGGTTCAAGCGGCACATGCCCGACGTCAGCTTCAACATGGTCTCGCGGTGGTCGCGGACGGGGCAGCTGAGGCTCAACGACCGCAAAGCGACGCCGGGAGACCGGATCGAGACTGGGCAGCAGATCCGTTTCCCTCCGCCCGAGACCCAGCCGCGGACTGCACCGCAGCGGCAGCGCGAGCCGCTGAGCCAAGACGAAGTCCGGTTCGTCCGCGACATGGTGATCTACGATGACCCCAGCGCTTTCGTGCTCAACAAGCCGCCGGGTCTGGCGACGCAGGGCGGGACCAAGACGACGCACCACCTCGACCGCTTGCTCGATGGCATCGCCGACGAGCGCGGGCGGCCGAAGCTGGTGCACCGGCTCGACAAGGACACGTCGGGTGCGCTTCTGGTGGCGCGGACGGCGCGGGCGGCGGGGCAATTCGCCAAGGCATTCTCCGGCCGCACGGCGAAGAAGGTCTATTGGGCGCTGGTCGTCGGCGTTCCCGATGCCGACAAAGGCATGATCGACGCGCCGATCGCCAAGCAGCCGGGCACCGGAGGCGAGAAGATGCACATCGACGAGGAGCGTGGGCTTCCGGCGAAAACGCGCTGGCGCATGATCGACCGGGCGGGGAACCGCGCGGCCTGGGTCGAGCTTCAACCGCTCACCGGGCGGACGCACCAGTTGCGCGCACATATGGCGGCGATCGGGCATCCGATCGTCGGCGATGCGAAATATGGCGGAGGGGAAGCCTTCCTGACGGGCGGAATCAGCCGCAAGCTGCACCTGCATGCTCGGCGGCTGCGGATCGATGCACCGGATGGGGGCAAGATCGACGTGACGGCAGAGTTGCCGGCGCACTTTGCCGAGAGCCTTGCGACACTCGGCTTTGACCGGGCATCGGCGGACCAACAGCCGGAGCGGCCGAAACCCCCGATCAGGCCGAACAAGCCGTCGCGAGAGACGCGTCGGGGCGAACGGCGCTCGCGCGGTTCTCAGCCGAAGCGGGGGCGCCGGTGAACCGCCTCGCTGTCTTCGACTGCGACGGGACTCTCGTGGACAGCGGTGCGACGATCTACGCGGCCGTCGCGCAAACTTTTCAGCAGAACAATATCGACGTTCCACAGCCGCAGCTGGCCCGCGGCGTGATCGGCCTCAGTCTGATCGAAGCGATGGCCCGCCTCGCGCCAGAGATCCCGGCCGACGAGCACGTCCGGCTGGCTGAGGACTATAAGCGCATCTTCGCCTCGATGCGCTTCGCCGGACGCGTCGAGGAGCCGTTGTTCGACGGCGTGCTCGAGTTGCTCGATACGCTGGAAGCAGACGGCTGGTTGCTGGCGGTGGCAACCGGCAAATCCGATCGCGGGCTGAAGCATTGCCTCGAGAGCCACGGCATCCACGCGCGGTTCGTCTCCCTGCAGACGGCGGATCGGCATCCGTCCAAACCGCACCCGTCGATGGTCCAGCAGGCGATCGCGGATGCGGGCGCGGCGCCGGAGACGAGCTTCGTCGTAGGCGATACGAGCTTCGACATGGCGATGGCGGCCGCGGCCGGCGCCGCGCCGATCGGTGCGGGCTGGGGCTATCACGATGCCGATGAACTGATCGAGGCAGGCGCGGTGGGGGTTGCCGACCAGCCGCTCGACGTGATCGAGCTGATCCGGGAGCATGCCGATGGATGACGACGCACAGGCCCGGAACCGGCTGCTTGCCTATACCCTGGTGCGGTTCGGCGGCCTGGCCATCTTCTTCCTCGGGATGGCGATCATCTACACGAACCTGTTGCGGCCGGGCGGGTGGCCGCAGGTCGGCGCGGTTGTCGCGATTCTGGGCGTGATCGACGCCTCCTTCGCGCCGCGGCTCCTCAAGCGCGCGTGGGACGAGCAGGACCACCGCCAGGAATGAAGCGCTTCTGGAAAGAGGTTTCAGTTGAACGGGAGGACGGGGGCTGGGGAATCCGGCTCGACAGCCGGCCGGTGAAGACACCCGCTCGGGCGGCACTGGTGGTGCCGACCGAAGCGCTGGCTGACGCCATCGCGGATGAATGGCGCTCGGTCGAGGAGACGATCGATCCTCGCGCGATGCCGCTCACCGGCCTTGCGAATGCAGCGATCGATCGGGTGGCGCCCGAGCGTCAGGCGTTTGCGGACGGACTCGCGAGCTACGCCGAGGCGGACCTCGCCTGTTACCGTGCTGAAGGGCCGCGCGGATTGACCGACCGACAGGAGGAGAGCTGGGACCGGCTCCTTGCGTGGGCGCGGCGTCGGTACGATGTGGATTTCGCAACGACTTCGGGGTTGACGCATGTCGCGCAGCCGCCGGTCACGGTCGAGCGATTGGCGCATGCGGTGGCGGCGCTCGATGCCTTTCACCTTGCCGGGCTGTCACCGCTGGTGACCATCGGCGGCTCGCTGGTCGCAGCGCTAGCCGTGCTCGAGAAGGCGTTGACGCCGGAGCAGGCGTGGGAAGCCGTCAGTGTCGATGACCGGTGGCAGCTCGAGCGGTGGGGTTCAGATGCCGAAGCGGAGACTGCGCTGGAAAACAAGCGCCGGGACTTCTTCGCGGCTGCGCGGTTCCTGGAATTGCTCAACGCTTAGCTCCTCCCCACGAGCCCCGGATCAAGTCCGGGGCTAGGGAGGAGCTGGCTCAGTGCGCCGGGCCGATCAGGTCGCGGACGAAGGTGACCAGGCCGATCCGGCGCGTGCGCTTGAGGCGCTCGGCGGCGACGATCGCGCGGACCTGGGCGAGGCACTGGTCCATGTCGCGGTTGACGAGGACGTATTCATATTCGGGCCAGTGGCTGATCTCGGCCGTCGCGCGTGACATGCGGTCGGCGATAACTGCGTCGCTGTCGGTGCCGCGCGCATGCAGGCGCCGCTCGAGCTCCTGCATCGACGGGGGCAGGATGAAGATCGAGACCAGGTCTTCGCCCATTGCCGCCTCGAGCTGCTGCGTGCCCTGCCAGTCGATGTCGAACAGGATATCGCGGCCCTGGCGGAGCGCCTGCTTCACCGGCGCTTTGGGCGTTCCGTAGCGGAAGCCGAAGACGGGGGCCCATTCGACGAACTCGCCGTCATCGATCATCGCGTCGAAGCCGTCATCGTCGACGAAATGGTAGTCGACATCGTCGACCTCTCCGGGACGCTTCGGCCGCGTCGTCGCCGATACCGACATCGTCACTTCTTCGTCAGCATCCAGCAACATGCGCGCGATCGTGGACTTGCCGGCGCCCGATGGGGACGAAAGCACGATCAGAAGGCCGCGGCGCTGACGGGTTGGCTGGTCCATGAGCACTCTTGCTTCGGGCGAAGCGTGGCCGTCAAGCGGCGGATTGTTGCAGCGCACAAAACTGGCCTTGAAATGGCGCAGCGCAATGCTTATTGTGCACTGCAACAAATTCAGAGGAATGATGAGAATGGCTAACGAGAACCAGGTTCAGGCCGAGGCTGCAGCCGAAGCTCCCGCGAAGGTCGCCGAGGCGATCGCCGACACGGCCGAGAAGGTCGTGAAGGAGAGCGCGAAGGTCGCCAAGCGCACCCGCGCTTCGGCTGCTCGCCGAGTGAAGCGCGAAGCTGCCGCCGAGAAGGCCGCCGTCCGCCGTTCGACCCGCCGTACCACCCGCAAGACCCGCACCGCTGCGCGCAAGACTGCCCCAAAGACGTTCCGCGCGGCCCAGGAAAGGATTGACACCGTGACCAACAATTTCTTCAATGGCTTCGAGAGCGTCCCCGCTTTCGCTCCGTTCCAGTCGTTCTTCGCCGACGCCAACGAGCGCGGTCAGGAATTCGTCCAGCGTGGCCAGAAGGTCGCCGAGGAGCTCGCCGATCTCGCCCGCGCCAATGTCGAGGCGATCGTCGAGGCCGGCCGCGTGGCGAGCGAGGGCGCCCGCTCGATCGGCCAGGACGTCGTGGCTTCGAGCCGCGACGGCGTCGAGAAGACGGCGGACGCGATCCGCTCGCTCGCCGAGGCCAAGAGCCCGACCGAATATCTGCAGCTGCAGAGCGAGTTTGCGCGCGCTTCGTTCGACCGCGCCGTTGCCGAATCGTCGAAGCTGACCGAGTCGCTGGTGAAGCTCGCCGGCGAGGCGTTCCAGCCGCTTTCGAACCGCGCCACGGCCAATGCCGAGCGCTTCAATACCCTCGTTGCCTGACCCTCTCCCCTCATAAGTCTGGGCAACGACTGTGGCGGCCGCTCCTCAACAAGGGGCGGCCGCCTTTTTTTGTGCTTGTGCGAGTGATGCCTTGCCGCTCTTTCGCAGCTTGCCATATTTTAAGGGTGATGAGCTTTTTGAGCGTGATGCGTGAAGCGACGATGATGGCCGGCCGGCCCGGCAACGGCGACGGTGTCGAGGAGATCGAAACCGGCGTCGCCACGCGCACCCGGCCCAAGACCAAGAAGCCGTCGAACTACAAGGTGCTGATGCTCAACGACGACTACACGCCGATGGAGTTCGTCGTGCTGGTGCTCCAGCGTTTCTTCTCGATGGGAATCGAGGACGCGACGCGGGTGATGCTCCAGGTCCACCAGCAGGGTGTCGCGGTGTGCGGGGTGTTCACCTACGAGGTGGCCGAGACGAAGGTGACGCAGGTGATCGACTTCGCCCGGGAGAACCAGCACCCGCTGCAGTGCACGCTGGAGAAGGCGT
>DATMHG010000055.1:0-17965 GCA_035555035.1 Sphingomicrobium sp. | reverse complement strand
TTCACATGTATCGACAGCTGCGCGGCACCTATAGTCTGACCAAAGGTGGCGCGCTGTGGCGCACCATCCTGCTGGTCATCTTCGCGTTCATCGCGATCTCGCTGTTCGCGAGCCTGCTGTTCGCGCTTGGCGCGTTCGAATAAGGCTTAGGCGCCGGCGGCGGCCGGCCCGCCGATCGCGCCGGGCTTGGGCCGCTTGGCCTTCGGAATCGACGAGCCCGCAGACGGAATCGCCGGGCCCTTGGCGCCGCCGCGGTCGATCGGCTCGCCGGCGAGCACTTTCTTGATCTCGTCGCCCGAGAGCGTCTCATATTCGAGCAGCGCCTTGGCGAGCGCCTCGAGCTGCTCCGAGTTCTCGGTGAGAAGCGTCTTGGCGCGGGTGTAGCCGTCCTCGACGACCTTGCGGATCTCCGCGTCGATCGCCTGCGCTGTCTCGTTCGACATCTGGCGCTGCCGGTTGACGGAATAGCCGAGGAACACCTCTTCCTCAGGCTCGGCGTATTGGAGCGGACCGAGCGCGTCGGACATGCCCCAGCGCGTCACCATGTCCCGGGCGAGCTGGGTCGCATACTGGATGTCCGAAGCCGCACCGGACGAGACCTTCTGATAGCCGAAGATCATCTCTTCGGCGACGCGGCCCCCCATTGCGACCGCGAGATTCGCGTACATTTTGTCGCGGTGATAGCTGTAGCTGTCCCGCTCCGGCAGGCGCATCACCAGGCCAAGCGCACGTCCGCGCGGGATAATCGTTGCCTTATGGATCGGGTCGGACGCAGGCTCGTTAAGCGCGACGATCGCGTGACCGGCCTCGTGATAGGCGGTCATGCGCTTCTCGTCCTCCGTCATCACCATGGACTTGCGCTCGGAGCCCATCAGCACCTTGTCCTTGGCGTCCTCGAACTCCTGCATTGCGACCAGGCGTTTGCCTTTCCGAGCGGCGAGCAAAGCCGCCTCGTTCACGAGATTGGCGAGATCCGCTCCGGAGAAGCCCGGTGTGCCGCGGGCGATGATGCGGGCATCGACGTCGGGGGCTAGCGGCACTTTCTTCATATGAACGCCGAGGATCTGCTCGCGGCCGTCGATGTCCGGGCGCGGCACCACGACCTGGCGGTCGAAGCGGCCGGGGCGCAGGAGCGCCGGGTCGAGAACGTCCGGACGGTTGGTCGCGGCGATGATTATAATGCCTTCGTTCGCCTCGAAGCCGTCCATTTCGACCAGCAGCTGGTTGAGCGTCTGCTCGCGCTCGTCATTGCCGTTGCCGAGGCCGGCGCCGCGGTGACGGCCGACAGCATCGATCTCGTCGATGAAGACGATGCAGGGCGCCGACTTCTTGGCCTGGTCGAACATGTCGCGGACGCGGCTCGCGCCGACGCCGACAAACATCTCGACGAAGTCCGAGCCGGAGATGGTGAAGAAGGGCACGCCAGCCTCACCGGCGATCGCGCGGGCGAGAAGCGTCTTACCGGTGCCCGGAGGGCCGACGAGCAGAGCGCCCTTGGGAATCTTGCCGCCAAGCCGCGCGAACTTGCCCGGATCCTTGAGGTATTCGACGATCTCCTGGAGCTCCTCGCGGGCCTCGTCGATGCCGGCGACGTCCGCGAAGGTCACACGGCCCTGCTTCTCGGTCAGCATACGTGCGCGGCTCTTGCCGAAGCCCATCGCGCCGGAACCCGCGTTCTTTTGCATCTGGCGCATCACGAAGAAGCTGATGCCGAGGATCAGCAGGAATGGCAGCGAATTGTATAGCATGTAGAGCCAGATGCTCGTGCCCTCGTCGCCCTTCGCTTGGACTGCCACGCCCTTGGAAATCAGCAGGTCCGTGACCTTGGCGTCGGCCGGAGCGGTGGTGTGGAATGTCTCGCCGCTCGCGAGCTTTCCGGTGATCTGCGAATTGCTGCCCGCGTTCGACGCGATCGTGACCGCACGGACGTTGTTGTCGTTCACCTGCCGCACGAAATCCGAATAAGCGATCGGCTGGCCGGACTGCGTCCGCGAGCCGCCGTCGATCATCTGCACGAACAGGACCAGAGCGAACAGCACGCCGACCCAGATCAGCAGGCTCTTCGTCCAGGGATTGCCGGGCTTCTTGTCCTTGTCGTTCATCTCTCGTCTTTCGTGGGGCTTGGACCCATGCCCCTAAAATAAGCGCATTGGAGCCAATAACAATGCGCCCTTAGAGAGAGGTGAACGACTGGCGTCCCGGAATGGGCTCGGCAGCTCTCTAAGTTCCTCCTCTAAAGATGTGGACATGCCTCCGAATGGCACAGGCTGAAATCTGAACTGGAGTTCACGCAACCAGCGGCGCAGCAGATCATTTTCCAGGGGTCACTCCCGTCAGTTCAGATGTGTCGCCCGCAATGACTTTGCGTTGTCTCCTCTTCGGCCACCTCCGTTCGCGCAGCCGCGCGACGCTCGACGAGAAGCGCGGCCGCTGGATCAGCGAGTGCCGGCGCTGCCGAATCCCCATGGAGCGGGAGACCGACGGGACCTGGCATGTTGCGCCGCCCGCACCTTCCGGAAAATTGGTCCCGGTCGGGGTTGACGATGGCGGCTCAGCTGCGCCGAGCGGGAGCGCGGGTGAAACGCCACTCCCGGCCTCCGCTGCAACGGACCCCACGGATAGTAGCCGTTCCCGAACCGCCAAGCACCCCGAGAAGACGGTCGAGCTCTCGACCCCTTAGCTCGGTGCGCTGCCCTTCCGTCGCTAGCCGCATTACGGCTTGCGATACAATGCGGCGCTGAATTTCGGACGGAGCGTCGCTCGGACAATAGACGATCTGCGCGCCGCCGTTGGTGATCGCGTGGCTCCATTCCTGTTGGGTGGCCCATTCCAGTGCGGCGTCCGCCTGCGCGAGGTTCGCGGCGCTGCATGCGAGCGATTGCGGGTCGAGCCATTCCGCTCGGGCCAACGCATGCCGGACGCGGATTCGTTCGTAGGTCTCGTCGTCGTTGCTCGGGTCAGCCGCGGGTTCGAGGCCGGCGGCAAGGCAGATCTGTTCGAGTTCGGCGCGGCGCCAGCCGAGCAATGGGCGGAGCAGCCGCATGTCGCCGCCCGGGATCGCAGAGACCGGACGCATGCCCGCCAAACCGCGAACGCCGGCGCCTCGGGCGAGGCGCATCATCACCGTTTCGGCCTGGTCATCGAGATGATGGGCGGTCGCGATGCCGTCGAGATGCCGGCGCTCGCCCCAGCTCGCGAGCAGCCGGTAGCGCTGCTCCCGCGCACGCTCCTGAATGGCGCTGTCCGGTTTCGCAGCCCATTCGATGGTGAGAATCTCGTGTGGGAGGCCAAGGCGGCCGCACACTGCCGCAACCGTATCCGCTTCTTCGCGGCTTCCAGGACGCAGCGCGTGATCGACCGTGGCCGCGTCAACCTTGCCGGGGCGAGCGGCTGCAGCGAGGAGCAGGAGCGCGAGGCTGTCCGGTCCGCCGGAAACGGCGATACCGATGCGCGCGTCACGCCCGATCAGGTGGTCAAGGTCGTCGCGGAAGCGCTCCAGCAATGGCAGCTCGGGAACCATCCCGTCTGCATTAGCACATCAGCTGCACTGCGCCTGCGCCTTCGCGTCAGTTTCCTGCTTTTTGATGTCGGCACGGATCTTGGCGCCGTACACTGCGTCGAGTTCCTGATAAGCCTTGCAGGCTTGGCCGGGTTGGCCGAGTTGCATCAGGGCCTGACCAAGCCCCAGCAGGCTGTCCTGGGCGCGCTCGCCCGAGGGGTTATTGCGATAATTGGCGAGGAACGCCGCGGCCGCGGCACGCGCGTCGCCTTTACTAAGCAGCGAGCGGCCGATGAGATTGTTCGCGTAGCTCACCCGGCGGTGCTTCGGATAAGCGCCGGTGAATGCGCGCAGCGACGTGATCGCCTGGTCGTAATTGCCGGCTTCCCAAAGGTGGAAGCCTTCGCTGTAGGCGTCCTCGCCCGGATCGCCGGCTAGAGCTCCCGAGGCGGTTTCGGTCGCCGTTGCCGAAGTCGTCTCGCTCTTGGCCGCCGTCTTGGCGGGCTTGGTCGTGGCAGGCTTGGTCGTGGTCGGTTTCGCTGCCGTCAGAGGTTCGCCTGCCGGCGGCTCCGCCGGAGCCGCGGTTGCAGCTTCATTCATCCGTTGCTCGAGCGTAGTAATGCGCTGCTCCTGCGCTGTTCGGAGCTGCGTGAGGTCGGACGCCATCTGCTGCAGCCGGTGCCCGTTCTCCTCGTTCTGGCGGATGATATCGGCCATCTGCCGCTCGACGGCGTCGAGCCGCTGGTCAAGGCTCGCGACCGATGATTGGGTCGCGGCGGGGTCGTCGGAGAAGCCCGCCGTGTCGGCCGGACGGCCCTTCGGGTATACTTGCCGCTGCATCTCGCTGACCTGGCGCTCGAGGCGTTCGATCCGCTGCTCTGGGGTCGGCTGGCGCTGCGCGATTGCGCTTGCGGGAATGAGCACGGCTGTCGCGGAAAGTGCGACCAACCCGATTCTAGCGAATGATTTCACGAAAGTTCCCCACCCTCAAACTGACTCGTCTGTGCCCGCCCGCGCCTTTCGCCGCGATGAATCTCACTCGGCCATGTTGGTCGCGGGAGCGGCTGTTGCGGCAGGCGGCGCCCCGGCCGGAGCGGGCGCAGTCGGCGACTTCATCAGGTCCGCGGGCAACAGACTGACGTGCACGGTTGTCGCCGCCGGACCGACCGGCGGGGCAACCTGGCTGCCGACGTTCACCCGAAGCGCTTCCGGCTTGCCGGTCTTGAGCACAGGCGCGGTGGCGGTGGCGGGCACGGCATAGGTCTGGCCGGCCTGGAGCGTACCGGAGAACAAAGTCGCCCCGCCCTTCTCGCTGACCTGGAGCCAGACCGGCGCAGTAGCGGTGAGCACGACCGGCGTACCGGCCGTGGGCCCTGCGGCGGGTTTCTGCTGCGGCTGGGTCGCGGGAGCAGGAGTTGGTGTCTGAGCGGCCGCGACGTTCGTAGCCTCATCGGGCTGCTGCAACGAACGGTTGTTGAGCCAGCTCATGAGCGCAATCAGCACGATGACGCCGACGATGGTGCCGATGACCAGGGACTTGGGCATGGTCCGGCGCGGGTCGGCGGGCTCGAACGATTCCATTGTATTCGCCGTGAAGCGCTGCCCACCCATTTCGGCGCGCAGCTGGTCGCCGATCTCGGTGCGGTCGAGGCCGACGGCGGTCGCATAGCTCTTGGCGAAGCCGGTGGTGTAGGTCGGCGCCGGAAGCGCCTCCCAGTCAGCGGTCTCGATGCTTTCGAGGTGGCGTTGCGGGATGCGAGTCTGGGCCGCGATGTCCTCGAGGTTGAGGCCCTTCGCTTCGCGCGCGGCGCGAAGGCGCTCGCCAACGGTCGGTTCCGCGGCCGCAGCCGGAGTTTCGTCGATCGCTTCGATTTCAGTGTCGCGCTTGGCCATGTGCCTTGTTTGAGGGCTGGGTCAGCGGTGTCAACCAATTGTAACGTTGTGCCTTCGCGCCCAATCGGTCAGCGCCTTGCGCATGTCCTTCGGGGGCCGGCTAAGCAGCTGGTCGAGGCGGCTGCGGATGGCGGCGGCATCGAGCGAACGGACCATCGCTTTCACGGGTCCGACTCCCGCAGGAGTGATCGAGAAATTCTCGGCGCCGATGCCGACCAGCGCCATCGCTTCGAGCGGTCGGCCAGCCATCTCCCCGCAGATCCTCACCGGCACGGTCGCCGCGCGAGCGGCGTCGAGCACACGCTTGAGGAAGCGCAGGATCGCGGGACTCAGCCAATCGTAGCGCTGCGCAAGCCGCGGCTCGGAGCGGTCGGCAGCGAAGAGGAATTGCGTGAGATCGTTGGTCCCGATCGACAGGAAATCGACGCGCGGAAGAAGCTGGTCGAGCATCTCGGCGAGGCTCGGCACCTCAAGCATCGCGCCGAAGTCGATTTGTTTTGGAAGTTTGCGGTGACCCTTGCGCGCCCACTCCACTTGCTCCTCGAACAGAGCACGCGCTTCCTCATATTCCCATGGCTCGGAGATCATTGGGAACATCACCCGAAGGACCTTGCCGGCCGATGCGTCGATCAGCGCCCGAGCCTGCGCTCTCATCAAGGTCGAACGGTCGAGCGACAGCCGGATTGCGCGCCACCCCATTGAGGGATTCTCCGCCTCGTCCTGCACGTCCGTAAGATATGGCAAAGCCTTATCGCCGCCGATGTCGACGGTGCGGAACACGACCGGGCGATTGCCGGCTGCTTCCAACACCTTGGAATAGAGGCGGAACTGGCGGTCACGACCGGGGAGGGTTGCCGACACGAGGAACTGGAATTCGGTACGGAACAGGCCGATCCCGTCGGCGCCCGTCATCGGCAACGCCGCAGCATCCTCGGCGAGGCCGGCGTTGACCATGACGCTCACGTGCACGCCGTCGACAGTCTTGGCGGGGAGGTTGCGAATTGCCGCAAACTCGGCGCGCCGCTTCTGGCTGAACGCCATTCGGTGCTCGAAACCCGAGGCGAGCGCGCGGTTCGGGCGGATGATGACGCTGCCGTTGTCGCCGTCGACAAGAATCGTCTCGCCTTCCTCGACCGCGTGACGAATGTCGGACAAGCGGCCGATTACGGGCACACCGATTGCGCGCGCGACAATCGTCATGTGCGAGGTAAGCGAGCCTTCCTCGAGCAGCACGGCCTTGAGCTTGCGCCGGTCATATTCGAGCAAATCAGCCGGGCCCAGGTTGCGGGCAATCAGCACCGCGTCGTGGGCAAGCCCGGTCTGCGCTGCCGTGGTCATCCGCCCCGAGACGATGCGCAGCAGGCGGCCGGACAGATCCTCGAGGTCGTGCATCCGCTCCTGAAGCAGCGGATCGTCGATATCGAGCATCCGCGCACGGGTGCGCTGCTGGACGCGTTCGATCGCGGCTTCGGCGGTGAGGCCGCTGTCGATCGCCTCGTTGATCCGCCGCGACCAGCCCTCGTCGTAGGCGAACATGCGATATGTCTCGAGGATCTCCTTATGTTCGCCAGTGGTCCCGAACTCCGCCTCGCGGGCCATATTGTCGATCTGCTCGCGCATCTTGCGGAAGGCCGAGTAGACGCGGTCGCGCTCGGCTTCGATGTCCTCGGCGACGGTGTGCTCGACGACGATGCGCGGCTCGTGGAAGACGGCCTGGCCCTTGGCCATTCCAGCAACGAGCTTGAGGCCCGAAAGGCGCAAAGGTCCGGCGCTCCGCATTCGGCTCCGCCGCGCTCCGTCGACCAGGCGCGCGCCGGCGATCATCTCTGACAGCACCATTGCGACGGTCTGGAGCGCCTCGATCTCCACATCCTCGAAGCGGCGCGGCTCGGTATGCTGGACGGCGAGCACGCCGATCGGGCTTTCGAGCCGGACGATCGGTACGCCGGCAAAGCTATGGAAGCGCTCTTCGCCCGTCTCGGGCCGGTAGGCGAAGGCGGGGTGCTCGGCAGCTTCGGCGAGATTGAGGATACGTCCTTCGGCCGCGATCGTGCCGACGAGGCCCTCGCCCATGCGAAGCCGCGTGACGTGCACGGCTTCCTCGCGCAGGCCATGGGTAGCGAACAGCTCGAGAACATTGTCGCGCAGCAGATAGATCGAGCAGACGTCGCTGCCCATCTTGTCGGCGATCAGGTTGACGACCTGGTCGAGCTTGCTCTGCGCCGAGCCGCGCTTCGCCATCACCTCGTGCAGACCGGTCAGGATCTCTCGAGCGGAGGCGGCGGCGGACAGCTGGGGCATGCGGGGGAGCGCTATCAGATGCGCTGCGGCGATGTCACGCGGCGCAAATCTTAACCGCGCGTAAAGCCACGAAATGCGACCTCCTCACTGCAGCAGGAGCTCATAAATGAACGCGATGATTGCGGTCGCCCTCGTCACGGAAGTGCTCACGGGAAATCCGCTCCTTCGCGGGCCTGACGTGGACCGAGCCTTGAGCGACTACAGGGCCGTGGTGAGTGGCGGGCTACCGCTCAGCGATCTGCCTCGACGGCGGCGCGAGAATGTCGTCGAACTGCAACGTCTGCTGAATAACACGCGCGGCGTCGGAGTTTCCGAAACGCAGCAGGAGTGCCGGGAGCGCCTCGCCTCGAAATCGCCATCTCAACTCGAAGAAGCGCTCCTGGACCTCAAATGTTCGCAGCGGCCGATCCGGCGCGACAGCAAATGAGATGCACCGGCAGACGGTGTCGCTGTCGGACAGCGAGGCGAGGGCGTATGGAAGAACCTTGCTGCTAGAGACTGCCCTATCAGCCAGAAGAACCCTGCTATTTACTCGGCCGCGGCGGAGACGGGGGAGACGGTGCCTCGGACCTCGTCGATGATGGCGCGGACCTGACCGGCTTTCGACACAAGGATCGGATCTTCGACTTCGTTGCGGTCGTGGTATCGCGAATGGGACCGGCGGTCGCGGTCGCGCATCGTGTTTCGATCTTTGTACTTGAGCGGCGCTTCCTCTTCGGACCGCGTCACGTAGTGGTTGATTCGAAGCTTCGACACCGAGACCTGCTTGGGCGAAGGCTCCTTGGCCGCATAAGGATCCAACGGCAGGTACGGCAGGCGAGCGGCGACGTGTCGAAGCAGCCGGCGCCATTTCAGTGAGCGCACAAGGCGGACCGGCTTGAAATCTTCGGTCACGAGTGCGTGGCCCCGCCGAACCTTGAAGAGGTGAGAACCATATGGCTCGACTGCAAGCAGCGGGTCGACGATTGCCTTTACTCGGCGATTCCTCGCCCAATGGGTGCGCGCCCGGCGGGTAAAGCTCTCTATGGTCAGGCCGCCGGGCCGCATCTTGTGCCCGGATGTTCCGTAGCACTGCCAATTGACGATCACGCCGGCGTGATCTTCGTAGCTCTTCAGCACTTCGGAAACGCTCTTGCCGGTAGGCGAGAAGAGAAACTCGTCGGGATCGATGAAGGCCACCCACCTCGAGCATCCGCGCAGGCGCTTCAGCGCGTCGGAGAAAGCTTTGGTTTGGGCCCCGTTCTTCCAATGGATGCGCCAGTCGAGCAGTTCAACGATCCCGCGGTCGATCCACGGCTGAAGCACCTCGCGTGAATTGTCCGTACTGAAATTGTCGTAAAGCAACACGTGCTCGACGCCCTGCAATACGCAAAACGCGAGCCATTCATCGAGGTAGGGCGCCTCATTCTGGATCGCCGCCATCGCCGATAGATACCAGTGCGGCCCCGGGACCGATCGGTCTTCGTCGCGGGCGGGCTCATCGAGGGGCTGCATGCGCCAGGCGAAACAGTCCCCGCCGAGCCGCACAACTTACAAATATGAAAGCAGGGCAACTCCCTGCGGTTTGTAATCCGGCTGTTATGCAGCCGTCATCTGCAGGCCGCGCTCAGCGGGTCGCGAAAATGTTGTTGCTGCGATCACGGTCAGGGATCTTGTGATCGGGATCGAGTTCCGCGCGGATGAGCGGTGAGTTGGCAACCACCGGCACGTTGGTCGACGCTTGCCGGATCCATGTTTCCGCGGGCAGGCGGATGTCGCGAGTGGTTCCATCGGCGAACGTCACGCGCAAAGTGACGGGCAACACCATTTTGTCGAGCGATTGGACCGTCACCAGCGAGCCCTTGAACGGCGCATTGTTCGGGAACGGCTTGATGCCGGTCACCGCCAGATCGAGCTGCCAATCATTGTAGAACCAGCCGCGCCAGAACCAGCTGAGGTCCTCGCCTGCTTCGCTTTCCATCGCACGGAAGAAGTCCACCGGAGTGGGATGCTTGAACGCCCAGGCCTTGATGAAGCGACGAAACGCCGGATCGAACCGCTCCGGTCCCAGGATCTGCTCGCGTAGGAGCACCATTCCAAGCGCCGTTTTGAAGTAGGTGACGGGGTGGCGATATTGCTCGGGAATCGTATCGGCGCGGGACATGATCGGGGGCGCGTTCGGGTCAGCGAGGATCGGCAGGATCTCGTCCACCGGATTGCCGCCGCCCGGCGCATATTCGCTGTCGCGCTTGGGCGCGAACTCGCCGTGATTGAATTCGTCGGATTCATAGACGTCGATGAACGTGTTGATGCCCTCGTCCATCCAGGCGCTGCGGCGCTCGTTGAAGCCGACGAGCATCGGGAACCAGCTGTGCCCGATCTCATGCGCAGTGACCGAGAAGAGGCTCTTCGGCTTGGCGTCGATCGGGTCGAACGCCATCCCCGGATATTCCATTCCGGCGGCCGGGCCGGCGACGTTCAGCGCGATGTTCCATGGAAACGGATACCATTTGGCCGAGTAGCGTTCGACCGAATCCTTGAGATATTCGGTCGACCGGTCCCACGCCTTCGCCTGCTCCGGATATACGGACTCCGCGAGGCCAGTGCGGCCGCCGGGAAGCCGCATTCGGGCGGCATCCCAATTGAAGGCCGGCGAGGCGCCGAATGCGACGTCGCGGCTGTCGTGCATCTTGAAATGCCAGGTGCGCGTACCGAGCGGGGGACCCGCCGGCTCCGACCAGCGGCGGATCATGACGGTCTTGTCGCTTTGCCGCGCCTGGGCGAGCCGCGCCCGCTCGACCGGAGTCAGCACTTCGTCCGGGTTCTGGAGATCGCCAGAACTTGCCACGATCCACCCGGCGGGCACCGTTACGGAATAATCGAAGTCGCCATATTCGAGGTAGAATTCCTGCTGCAGGTACGGCAGCGTGTCCCACCCACGCAGGTCGTCGTAAACCGCCATCCGCGGGTACCATTGGGCGATCGAATAGATCGGCCCGTGCGGACTATCCATCCATCCGTTGCGACCGCCCCACGGCTCTTTCGGCACCGTATAATGATAACGGATGTCGACGACCGCCGTGCCGCCTTTGGGCAGAGGTGCGGGCAGCCGAAGCTGCGCCCGCGTGTCGCTGACCAGCGGCCGGACCCTGATCGTACGACCGCTGATTGTCACGCGCACATCGTCGAAGATCATTCCCGACGTGAATCCCTGGGGAACGCCGGCATCGCTTATCGCGCCGTGGCGGCCTCCGACCGAGAGGTTGCCGCGCGATTCGGGTCGATAGAGGTTCTGGTCGATCTGCAGCCACAAAAGGTCGAGCGTATCGGGGCTGCTGTTCGTGTAGCGGATCTCGACCGTGCCGCTGATCGCGTGAGTAGCCGGATCGAGCGCCGCGTGGATCGTGTAGTTGGCGCGGTTCTGCCAATAGCCGGGCCCGGGAATTCCACTTGCCGAACGGAACTCGTTGACTCCCTGGTTCATGGCAAGAGGCGCAAACGTCTCGCGCGGATCGTATGGCGAGGCGGCGGTGCAGATCAAAGCGGTAAGGCCGAGCGCACAGGCGCGGACGATGAAACGCAACTTCATGGCTTCGGCTGGAGCGCATAAGAGTTGAGCCGGCAATGAACAACTGCTGCGATCTGCTCGTCGTCGGAGGCGGCATCAACGGAGCGGGAATCGCGCGCGACGCTGCCGGGCGCGGTCTCTCGGTTATTCTGGTCGAGAAGGATGATCTCGCCGCGCATACCTCATCGGCGAGCAGTAAGCTGATCCACGGCGGCCTTCGCTACCTCGAACATTTCCATTTCAAGCTCGTGCGGGAATCGCTGACCGAGCGCGAGCGGCTGCTGCGCGCCGCCCCGCATATCGTCCGCCCGCTCGAGTTCGTGCTTCCGCTCGGTCCCGGCACGCGTCCGGCATGGATGATCCGGGCCGGGCTCTTTCTTTACGAGCATCTCGGTCCGCGCTCTCTCTTGCCGCGCAGTCATGCGATCCGCCCGGATGCGGATGGCCGTGGTCAGCGACTGCAGCCCGGTTGCGCCAAGGCTTTGGTCTATTGGGACGCGCGGGTGCAGGACAGCCGGCTCGTCGTCGCCACCGCGATCGACGCTGCGGAGCACGGAGCGGCGATCCTCACCCGCACCGAGCTGCTGGAGGCGCATCCAGACGCGTCGCGCTGGGCCGTGCGGCTTCGCGGACCCGAGGGGGAGCGCTCCTTAATGGCGAGCGCGCTGGTGAATGCCGCAGGTCCCTGGGTCTCGCAGCTGCTCGAGCGTATCGATGGCGCACAACGTCCGCGCAAGATGCGGCTGGTCAAGGGCAGCCACATCGTCGTTCCGAGGCTCTATACTGGCGAGCACGCGTTCGTTCTGCAGAATCGCGATCGGCGTGTGGTCTTCGCCATTCCCTTCGAGAGCGAGTTCACGCTCCTCGGAACGACCGATGTCGAGTGGACCGGCCCGCCCGGAGTTCCCGCGATCAGCGATGATGAGATCGAGTATCTGCTGGAGACGATCGGACATTATTTCGCGGCTGCTCCATCGCGCGGCGAGATCGCTTGGAGCTATTCGGGGATTCGGGCCCTGGTCGACGACGGGGCTTCGGATCCCTCGAAGGTCACGCGGGACTATCTGCTCGAGCTTGACGCGCCTGCCGGACGACCTCCGCTGCTGAGCGTGTTCGGCGGCAAGATCACGACTTACCGGCGCCTTGCCGAGCAGGCGGTGGACAGGCTCGCGCGCTGGTTTCCCGCGGCGCGCGGCGCCTGGACACAGCAGGCGACGCTGCCCGGCGGCGAGATTCCGGAGCTCGACCTCGAGCGATACTCGGCGGATCTTGTCGGAATGCATGAGGGGCTCCCACCCGAACTGCTCGCGCGCTTTGCCCGGACGTACGGCAGCCGGACGGAGCGGTTGCTGGACGGCGTCCCGGAGCTTCGCGACCTCGGTGAGCATTTCGGAGCCGGGCTCTACGCGCGCGAGGTAGATTATCTCGCCGCCAACGAATGGGCGCGAACCGCCGAGGACGTTCTGTTCAGGCGCACCAAGCTCGGGCTGCATCTTTCTAACGAAGGTGCGGCTCGATTGTCCGCCTACATGGGCGCGAATTGACGATGTTCGATCTTGACCGCCCCTACGCAGTGACTGCCGAGCAGCTCGATCTCTTTCGCCGGACCGGTTTTTTGCGCCTGAAGCAAGTCTTCACTGCGGATGAGCTGGACCACTACGACGCAGAGATTGCGCGCCTGACGCTGGAGCGCTGCACTCAGGTCAAACCGCTCGAACAACGCTCGACCTACGGCAAGGCGTTCTTGCAGGTCACCAATCTGTGGGAGCAAGGCGGCGCCGCCCGTGAGTTCGTGTTCGGCAAGAAGTTAGCGCGGATCGCGGCCGAGCTGCTCGAGGTCACAGGCGTGCGGCTCTATCACGATCAGTCGCTGATTAAGGAGCCGGGCGGCGGCTTCACGCCCGCGCACGCCGATCAATACTATTGGCCGTTGGCCAGTGACCGGGTGATCACCGCCTGGGTACCGCTTCAGCCGGTGCCCGCAGACATGGGGCCCATCGGTTTTTATGCCGGGAGCCACAGGTTCGCGTTCGGCCGCGACCTTCCGATCTCCGACGAAAGCGAGGCGCGGATCAGCGCCGAGATGGAGCGACAGGGATTCACGCTGGTCGATGATCCGTTCGAGCCCGGTGAGGTCAGCTTCCACTCCGGCTGGACCTTCCACCGCGCCGGCCCAAACCTGACCGAACGCCCCCGCTCGGTGATGACGATCATCTACATGGACAAGGACATGCGCCTGAGGCCGCCGGCGAACCGCAACGAGGAGATCGACCGCGACGCCTTCTGCCCCGGCGTGCGCGTCGGCGAGGCTATCGATACGCCGAAGAACCCGGTGCTGTTCGATCGTTAGGCGAGCAACGCCGCCACCGCGCCCAGAAGGACCACGCCGCCGATCAGCAGCGCGGCGCGTCCGCGCATGCTGCGCCGCCAACGATCGTAGACCGGGATGTCGATGTAATAAGTGTCCGGCTCGGTCTCGACGATCACGCCGCGGCGGATGAGCCGAGCCAGAATCCGTCGCTGCAAGCGACGGTCAGGCACAAAGTAGATGGCGCGTTCGGGGCTCACGGCATTGGCGCCCATCAGGTGCGATATAATCCTGCGGATTGCGGCGCCCA
Organism: Sphingomicrobium sp.; assembly: GCA_035555035.1. Lineage (GTDB taxonomy): Bacteria > Pseudomonadota > Alphaproteobacteria > Sphingomonadales > Sphingomonadaceae > Sphingomicrobium. The sequence continues at coordinate 4,107 of DATMHG010000055.1, read as the reverse complement.
CAGCCGCGGCAGCTCCGGTTGCCATCAATTCTCTCCTTTATTACCCCCGGCTCTCCAACGCTGCGGCCGCTTCGTCGACCAGCTCCTGGATGATCGCGGCGACGGGCTCCTCCCGATTGACCATCCCGACCGATTGTCCCGCCATGACCGATCCAGTCTCGACATCGCCGTCGATCACCGCGCGGCGGAGGGCGCCGGCCCAATAATGCTCGATTTGCAGCTGCGCCTCGGCCATCTCGACTTGGCCGCTGTCGAGCAAGTCGGCGACCTCACGCTGCTTGGCGGCGAACTTCTCCATCTCGCGATTCCTGAGTGCGCGGACGGGAATCACCGGCAGGCGCGGGTCGATCTGCACGCTGGGGATCGCGTCGCGGGCGGAGGCGCGAATGAAGGCTTTCTTGAAGTTCGGATGCGCGATGCTCTCGGCGGCGCAAACGAAGCGCGTGCCGAGCTGGACGCCGACGGCGCCCATTTCGAGGTAAGCGGCGATTGCCTCGCCGCGGCCGATGCCGCCGGCGACGAACACTGGAATATCCTTGCTGACGTTGGGGAGGATTTCCTGCGCGAGAACAGACGTCGAGACGGGGCCGATGTGGCCGCCCGCTTCCATGCCCTCGATGACCAGCGCGTCGGCATTGGAGCGCATGAGCTTCTTCGCCAGAGGCAGCGCGGGGGCGAAGGCCATCAGCTTGGCGCCGCGGCCCTTGATCTTGTCCATCGCCCACCCGGGCGGAAGGCCGCCGGCGAGCACGACATGGCCGACGTCGTGCGTCGCGCAGACGTCGATCAGCTCGGCGAGCTGCGGGTGCATCGTGATGAGGTTCACCCCGAACGGACGCGAAGTGCGCGTCTTGGTCTCGGCGATCTCGGTGTCGAGGAGCTCCGGGCCCATCGCGCCGCAGGCGATCACTCCAAAGCCGCCGGCGTTCGAAATGGCGGAAACGAGGTTGCGCTCGGAAACCCAGCTCATCGCGCCGCCCATGATCGCGATCTCGCAGCCGAGGAACTCGGTGCCGCGATGCATCAGCGCCTTCAGCCGCGCATGGCCGACTGAGCTGTGCACCGCACGTGCTTCTGCGATCAGGCCCTCGCCGCTCATGCCGCTTTCTCCGCATCGAGACCGAAGGCCGTGTGGAGCACGCGCACGGCAAGGTCGAGGTCGGCTTCGGCGATCAGCGCGCTGACCTTGATCTCGCTCGAGGAGACCGCGAGCAGATTGATCTCCCGCTCGGCCAACACCTCGAACATCTTCGCCGCGAGCTGCGGATTGGAGCGGATGCCGACACCGACGATACTGACCTTTGCGACCGCGTCGTCGTGGATCAGCTCCTCATAGCCGATCTGATCCCGCCCTTGCTCGATCACGGCCATGGCTTGCGCGAGACTGGCGCGCGGCACAGTGAAGGTCAGGTCGGACGTGAAGAGATTCGGCGTCGCTGCATGGACGATCATGTCGACCTGGATGCCCGCCTCCGCGATCGGACCGATCACCTGCGCGACCGTTCCCGGCTTGTCCGGCACGCCGGTGAGCGTGATGCGTGCCTCGTTGCGGTCAGCGGCGATGCCCGCGATCAAGTTCCGTTCCATTTCCTCTCCCGAAAGCTCGGCGACCACATCCGTGCCCGGCTTGTCCTCGAATGCGGAGAGAACGCGCAACGGTAGGTTTTCGCGCATCGCAAGGCCGACCGAGCGCACCTGCAACACCTTCGCACCGACGCCGGCGAGCTCGAGCATCTCCTCGAATGTCACCTGGTTGAGCTTGCGAGCGCGCGGCACGATCCGCGGGTCGGTCGTATAGACGCCGTCGACGTCGGTGTAGATGTCGCAGCGGTCCGCCTTCACGCCTGCCGCGATGGCGACGGCGGAGGTATCGGAACCGCCTCGGCCGAGCGTTGCGACGCGGCCATCGGTGGAAACGCCCTGGAAGCCAGGGATGACGGCGACCGTGCCGCCACTCAGCGCTTCATCGAGCATGGCCGTCTCGATCATCTCGACGCGCGCGTTGCCGTGCACGCCTGACGCTCGGACGAGTTGCCAGCCCATGAAACTCCGCGCCTTTAAGTCCATGTTTTGCAGCGTCATCGCCAACAGCCCCGCGGTGACCTGCTCGCCCGACGCGACGACGACGTCATATTCCGTGGGATCGTGCAAGGCGGCGGCTTCGCGACACAGCTGAACGAGGCGGTCCGTCTCACCCGCCATCGCTGAGACGACCACGAGGACCTGATTGCCCGCCTCAGCCTCGCGCTGAACTCGCGCGGCGACGCTGCGGATGCGCTCGATGCCCGCCATCGACGTGCCGCCGAATTTCATCACGATGCGGGCCATTGCCCGCGGCTCTTAGCTAGTGTCCGCGTCGGCGCAACCGGTCAGCCACTCGGGCATTCGGTCCGTAGCGATCAGGCGGTCCACGTCGATACGTGGCCGGACGACTGCCCATCGGCTGCCGTCGACGAGAACCTCCGGCGTCAGCGGCCGGGAATTATATGTGCTCGACATGGCCGCGGCATAGGCGCCGGCCGTGCGGAAGACGACGAGGTCGCCGGCCGCGACATCGTCCATTTCTCGTCCCGTCGCGAACGTGTCTCCGGTTTCGCAGACCGGCCCAACGACATTCGCAGTGCGCCTTTTGCCGGTTGGCCGGACAGCGTCGATCCGGTGCCACGCATCATAAAGGGCGGGACGCATGAGATCGTTCATTGCCGCGTCGAGGATGACAAAGGGAGCCTTGGCGCCCGGCTTCACACGGATCACCCGCGACAGAAGCACGCCGGCATTGCCGACGATCAGCCGCCCCGGCTCGAACACCAGGCGGACATTCCAGTCGTCGGCAATTCGGGCGACCATCGCGCCATAATCGGCTGGGCTCGGCGGCGGCGGCTGATCCGGGTCATAGGGTACGCCGAGGCCGCCACCAAGGTCGGCGACACTGATCAAATGGCCAGCGGCGCGAAGCTGACTGATCAGTCCCCCGATACGGGTGAAGGCGCGCTCGAAGGGATCCAGGCTCGTGAGTTGGCTGCCGATGTGGACGGCAACGCCCTGAACACGCAGCCCTGGCAACTTCGCCGCCCGGGCGTAGCAACCTGCGGCATCTGCGATCGCAATTCCGAACTTGTTCTCGGCGGCGCCGGTCGTGATCTTCGCGTGACTGCCGGCAGCCACATCCGGATTGACCCGGAATCCGACCGGTGCGGGGCGACGCATTGCTGTCGCGACGCCAGAAAGCATTTCAGCTTCCGCCATGGATTCCAAATTGAACTGGAACAAGCCGCCTTCGAGCGCGATGCGCATCTCGTCTTCGGTCTTGCCTACGCCGGAAAAAACGATCTTGTCGCCGGGAATGCCGGCCGCGCGCGCGCGGCGGTATTCACCGCCTGAGACCACGTCGGCACCGAGCCCTGCCTTGGCGAGCGTGGCGATCACCGCGCTATTGGCATTGGCCTTCACCGCATAGGCGATCAACGGGTCGTGCAGCGGCTTCAGCGCTTCGCGGAGAGCCGCGACATGGCGGCACATCGTCGCAGTCGAATAGACGTAAACGGGCGTGCCGACGCTCGCCGCGATCTCGGCCAGCGGGACCTCCTCGCAGTGGAGCGCGCCGTCACGGAGCTGAAAATGGTCCATGTTGCCGACCCAACGCACAGCTCCCTTCCACTTTGCAACCCTTGGGAGCATTGAGGCCGCGTGGCCCGTACGAGCATCGTCCGCGAAGAGGTGGAGCAGTTCGCCAAGCTCGCCGCCGACTGGTGGGATCCAGGCGGCGCGTCGGCGATGCTGCACAAGCTCAACCCGGTGCGACTGAAGTACATTCGCGACCAGATCGACCAGCATTGGCAGTGCGACGAATGCGGACGGACACCGCTCATGGGGAAGACGGCGCTCGACGTGGGCTGCGGCGCGGGGCTACTGACGGAGCCTTTGGCGAGACTTGGGGCGAAGGTCACGGGCATCGATGCGTCGCCCGAAGTAATCAGCGTCGCCCGCGAGCATGCGTCGGCCATGGGGCTGGAGATCGACTATCGCATCGGGGACGTGCAGGATCTGCAAGGCGCTTTCGATCTCATCACCTGCATGGAGGTCATCGAACATGTCGCTGATCCGGCG
>DATMHG010000054.1:0-17289 GCA_035555035.1 Sphingomicrobium sp. | reverse complement strand
AGGCGTCGGCGACTATCACGCTTACGCCTACGAAGCCGCGAATGAGAACAATTTCGGCGAAGCCAAGGCGGTGATCGCCGAAGGTCTTGCTTCGGGCAAGATCAAGGCGAGCGATCCGATCGTCCAGGAAATTCAGGGCGTGCTGAAGAGCAAGCCGACACCGACAGCTGCCGACCTTGCGACAGCCGAGAAGGGCGCTCGCGAGCCGCAGGCCTTCCTGCGCGTCGGCGATCGTTATTATGGCGCCGGGAATTTCGCGAAGGCGGCCGAGCTCTACAAGGAGGCGATGGACAAGGGCGCCGACAAGAACCTTGCTGGTCTGCGCCTCGGCGAAGCGCTTGCTCGCTCCGGCGACAAGGCGGGTGCGACGGCGGCTCTGAATGCCGTGAGCGGACCGATGGCGGACATTGCGAAGTTCTGGCTCGTATACGTCCAGCGCTCGGCCTGAGCATTCGGGTTGGCGCACGATGAGGAGGCGCCGGGCTCGCGCTCGGCGCCTCTTCCTTTTTGTCCCGTTTCGGGATGGTTAAACAACTCCTTCTTAGCGCAAGATAAACGCTCGCGTAGAGCCGTTGGTCAGTGCGTCCGGAAGGATACGTCTCGAGGTGCGTTTCGACGATCGTCTGCTGACCGTTTTGAGCCAGCCTGCGGGCGACCGCCACGACGCGGCCGTGCGCTGGCGGCAGCTCGTCGACCTCGTCGCGCGCGCAGGTCCGGAGAGCTCCAGCCCGGTCGTCGTGCAGGCGCTCGATGCAATCCGCGCCGATGCCCCGAACATCGACGAAGAATTGCGCAGCGCTGCGGCAAGAGCGGTTGCAGGACGGCCGCTGCCGATCGGACTTCTGGAATATCTCATCTCCGACAGGCTTTCGGTTTCGGCGCCCGTGCTTGCCGCGGCGACGCTCGGTCCCCCGCAGTGGCGCGCTTTGCTCGAGCTTGCCGACGAGGAGACACGGCAATTCATCGAGGCTCTGCACCCCGAAGCCTCAGCTCCTCGGCCAACCGCACCTGTCGAGCGCAAGCAGACTGAACCGCCGCTAGCTCCGCCGGAAGAAGCGCAACCGCAGTTGGAAACACGTCCGCCTGGCCCGTCGCTCAGCGACGTGGTCGCCCGTATCGAGCGCCGCCGCCGGAGCCGCGAAGCGCAGCGCAACGCTGCCGCGGCGACTGTGCCCGAGGAAGCTCCGTCGGTGTTCCGGTGGGAGTGCGGGCCGAGCGGCGAGATCGCGTGGGTCGAGGGTGCGCCGCGGGGTGCGCTGATCGGCCGGTCCATCGCGCGTGTCCAGGAAGGCGAAACCGACCGCATGGACGAGGAAGTGGTTCGGGCTTTTGCGCGGCGAGCGCCGTTCCGCGATGCGCAAATGAAGGTCGGCGGCGAGGGACTGATCGCCGGCGCCTGGAAGATCAGCGGCCTGCCGGCGTTCGATCCGACGGACGGCCGCTTCGCCGGTTATCGCGGCATTGCGCAACGCGATTCTTCGCCTCCGCCTCCCCGGCGGGAATCGACCGCGGACATGCTGAGCGATCCAGATTCGCTTCGCGAGCTGGTCCACGAGATCAAGACGCCGCTCAACGCGATCATCGGCTTCGCCGAGATCATTCAAGGCCAGTATCTCGGCCCCGCCGATCATCGCTACCGCGAAAGGGCCGGTGAGATCGTGGCCCAGGCCCGCCTGCTGTTGAGTGCGATCGACGATCTCGATTTCGCCGCCAAGATCCATTCGTCGCTGGGCCGATCCAAGCGGGTGGACTTGGCGGGGCTCGTCGAGCGTCTCCGCGATTCGCTCGGACAAGTCGCGGCCGAGTGCGGGATCGAACTCGAGCTTGCGACCCGCGCCGGAGAGTGCACCGCAGCGCTGGAGCCGGAGATCGCGGACCGGCTGGTGGCGCGTTTTGCCGAGGCTGTCATGGAGGGTGCCGACGCCGGGGAGCACCTCCGCATCTCGGCCGAGCGGAGCGAGACAGACTGCCGCCTCGCGATCTCGCGGCCGGCGGCGCTGCGCAATTTGCCGGACGCCCTGCTGTTCGACGGCGAGGTGACGCCCGAAGCGCCTCCGGACGCGAGCGGTTTCTCGACGGGATTCTCGCTGCGCCTGGTTCGCGGCCTCGCTCGAATCGCCGGCGGCGACCTCGTGACGACACCGACCAGCCTCGCGCTCGTCTTTCCGCGCGCGTGACTTCAAAAATAGGTGCCGCTATCGCTTCACGGCCGGGGAGGGCCTGTAGCTCAACGGTAGAGCCGGCCGCTCATAACGGCTAGGTTGCAGGTTCGAATCCTGCCGGGCCCACCATTGCTTTGTGGCATGCCCCCAGCATGCCAGTCGCAATGGTCATCACGCGCAGCCAATCCGGGGGATTGGCGAGCATGATGATCAGCCCTAACTGGCCGGTCGTCGGGGAGTAGCGCAGTCTGGTAGCGCATCTGCTTTGGGAGCAGAGGGTCGCAGGTTCGAATCCTGTCTCCCCGACCAATTGCGCGGCTACGGCTGAACACCGGCCGTAGCCTCCGCTCCTTACTTGGACTTGTTCTCGGTCGCGTTGGACGTGTTGGTATGCTCGTCCTTGCCGACTTTGATGTTCACGTCGGTGTTGCCGACCTTGTTCTCGATCTTCGAGCCGGTCTTCTGGACATCGTTGCCGATATCCGCGGCGATGTTCTGAGCTGTGTTGCCGATATCCGCGGCCGTGTTCTGAGCCGTGTTTTGGTCGTACTGAACCGTGACGGCGTTACCCTCCTTGCTCACATTGCACGCGCCCAGCAGCAGGAGCGGGATGGCGATCAGGATGCGCATTTGAGGTCCTCCCTTGTTTGGAGGCTCAACGCCCTTTCGGCTGTTTCGGTCCCGGCTCGATTGGGCCAGCCAGCACCGCCAGCATTGCGGTCCAGGCGGCGACGTTCTGCCTCAGCTGCTCGGGGTCGATCTTGTCGAGCGTGTCGTCGGGCGTGTGGTGATAGTCGAAGTAGCGGGTGCCGTCCTGGCTCAGGCCGACAGCCGGGATACCCGCATCGATCAGCGGCTCGATGTCCGAGCCGTCGGCCGCATCGAGCGCGCCGGGCACGATGCCGAGCGGCGCGAGGGCAGCCTGGAGCATCCGACCTTCAGCCTCGCGCTCCTTTCCGAGCTTGCTGTTGACGCGCCAGATCCGGTCCGCGCCGAAGTCGCTTTCGGCGACCGCATAGTGCGGCTGGGCACCGTGGCTCTTCCGATATTGGAGGCCGCCGAAGATGCCGAGCTCCTCGGAGCCGAACCAGACCACGCGGATCGTGCGAAGCGGGCGGCCGGAGTCCATGATGTGCTTCGCGGCCGCGGTGACGATGGCGACGCCCGCGGCGTCATCGATGGCTCCCGTACCCTGGTCCCAGCTGTCGAGATGCCCTCCGACGAGGACCGGCGGCAGGCTGGGATCTCGGCCCGGCACTTCCGCGAACACGTTGCCCGAGGGGGCGGGGCCGCTCCGCGAAACGAGCGTCAGGTGCATGGTTACGGGCTGGCCACGCTTCAGGATCCGCTGGAGCTGCTCGGCGTCGGGAATGGTGAGCGCGCCGGCGGGGATCGGCTTCACGCCCGGAGCAAAGGTCTGGACGCCGGAGTGAGGATTGCGGTGATAGTCCGTGCCGATCGAGCGGATGACGATCGCGAGTGCGCCCTTGGCGCTGGCGACGCTCGGCCCTTGCCGGCGCGGGCCACCGAAAAAGCCGTAGCCCGATCCGTCCTGCGTGCGCGGCATCGCATGACTGACGAAGACGATCTTGCCTCGGACCGCTGCGTCCGGCGCGGCCTGCAGCTCCGATAGCGTATCGAAGCCCACGACCTGACCGGTGATGCCCGCGGGTCCCGTCGATGCGCTGTTGCCCAGAGCTGCGATCACCAGGTGTTGGGGAAAGGGTGAGACAATGTCCGCGCTTTCCGGTCCCCGCACCCAGTTGGTGATGGTGAACGGCTCGACATGCACGTTGGAGAAGCCGAGCGACTTGAGCTTGGCGACGGCCCAGTCGCGAGCGCGAGCCTCGGCCGGCGTTCCGTCGAGGCGCGGCCCGATCTCCGTGGTCAGCCCCTCGGCGATATTCCATGCGTAATCGTCGTGAAGCGCTGCCTCGCGGAGGGAAGCGACTTGAGCCGGAACAAGCGGCAGAGGCGCCGGCGTTTCCTGCTGTGCGGCCACGGGAACGGCGGCGGAGAGGAGGAGGGCGGCGACGAGATACTGTTTCATGCGCTCAGCGACTAGAAAGAGCACGGCTGCAAGTCACCACCTGCATCCATTAAATTCGCGCGTCGATCGATTAAAGCAGCCGCATCTGGTCGCCCTGAGGCGGCTGAAACAGGTCGGTGCGCAGAGCGAATTTGGCCTGCCGAAGCCCATATTTCTTTGCCGCGATGTCGAAGCGGGTTCTCAGCAGATCGGCCCACGGGCCTTGTCCGCGCATGCGGCTGAAGAAGTTGGGGTCGTTGTCGCGGCCGCCGCGGAGGGAGCGGATCGTGGCCATCACCTTGGCTGCACGGTCCGGATAATGTTCGTCCAGCCAGGCGCGGAATAGAGGGGCGACCTCGTGCGGCAAGCGCACCGGCAGATAGAAGCCGCCCCGAGCTCCGGCCTCGACGGCCGCCTCCACGATATGCTCGAGCTCGTGGTCGGTGATCTGCGGCACGACCGGTGCGATGGCGACGTAGCAGGGGATGCCGGCATCGTTCAGTGCCTTGACCGCGGCGAGGCGCTTGCGTGGTTGCGGGGCTCGCGGCTCCAGGGTCCGCGCGACTTTGGGGTCCAGCGACGTCACGGACACCGCCACGGACGCAAGGCGGAGGTCCGCGGCCTGCTTGATCAGGTCGATGTCGCGCAGCACCCGGTCCGACTTGGTGGTGATGGTGAAGGGGTGCCGCGTTTCGACCAGCACTTCGATGACCGACCGGGTGATCCGCCACCTCTCCTCGATCGGCTGGTAGGGATCGGTGTTCGTCCCCATAGCGATCGGGCGGCATTCGTAACCGGGCCGCGACAATGCCGTGTGGAGCAGCTGCGCCGCCTGGGGCTTTACGAACAACCGCGACTCAAAATCGACGCCCGGCGATAGATCGTGATAGGCGTGGGTCGGCCGCGCGAAGCAGTAGATGCAGCCGTGCTCGCATCCGCGAAACGCGTTGATCGATCGGTCGAAGCCGATGTCGGGCGAGCTGTTGCGGGTGAGAATCGATTTGGGGTGCTCGATGGTGACCGTCGTTCGGCGCTTGGGGGCACCGTCCAGCGCCTCGACCTGATCGAGCCATTCGCCTTCGACGACTCGCTCCTGGAGATTGAAGCGCGTGGGCGTGGCGTTGCGGGTCGCCCCGCGGCCATGACTCGACTCGACCGGCATGCGCAGATCGTGCGCCGGCAGTGAGAACAGAGCAAGAACCGATCGGACTCGGACAGGTACAGCCTCCGCCCGGTCCACGCAGGGTTTTACCGCTATCCGGATTCCCGACCATCTTGTGGCATGAGGTTACGCACCGGTACGTGCACGACATCATTTTCGCCAAGCCCGGACACACGACGCCTTTGCTCCAGAAATATGGCACCGAGAGCCAGATCACACGGTCCCATCTGCATCTCTTCGCGCTCAATCAGCTGATCATGCGCAAACTGGGGCGCGAGAGCGAGTTCGACGCACAGGAGAAGAGTATCAAATCGCGTGGAATGGAAGCCTACGTGCGGGCGATCGCAATTGTCCGAGCCGAAGGCGCGCAGAAGTTCGTCGCTGAGCTGGCGCCTTAGGCCGGAGCGCGTGTCGCTCGACTAATGGCGGAGATTGGTCATGCTGGTTGGAAAGCTCGGCCAGCGGTGCTGGGCCATGTCCTTCAGCGTCGTCGTGCCCTCGCCATTCAGTCCCTGGTAGACCCACATGTTCCGAAGGACCGAAGGCACGTAATAGCGGGTCTCCCAATAAGGGATGGACTCGATCCAGAGCAGAGGATCGCCCTTGTCGTTGATCGAGGCCCAGCGAGCCACGGGCAGCGGCCCGGCGTTGTACGACGCGATCACGCGCGGAAGCTGGCCGGCTGTGCCGGAGTCGCTGCGCATCATCTCGAGGAAGCTCTGGCCGTATTCGAGATTGTAGCGCGGATCGGTGAGGGAGCCGGTGTAATAAGGCACGCCGCGATTGCGCGAGACGAGCTGCGCCGTGACTGGAAGCACCTGCATCAGCCCAACCGCGCCGGCGGTGCTGATCGCGGTCCGCCGAAACGCTGATTCCTGGACGATATGGCCGTAAGCGAGGGCCGGATCTACGCGCCAGCCGCTGATCGGAGTCCAGCGCGGGTTGGGATAGCGGTCGGCAGCGTCGGAACGAGCGCCGGGCTGCCCATGGTTGGCGAGCCATAGCTGCGCTGCCGGGAGGTCGAGCTTCTTGGCGAGATCGATGAGAGCATGATGCTCGGTGGGAAGGCCGATCTTCGCCTGGTGACGAAGCATTTCCTCGGCGCGTGCAGGCTCGCCGATCTTGGCAAGCTCGATCGCTCGCTGGACGTCGGGATATTGGTCGACCGGCGGGTCGAAGCCGACATAGGGGTCCGCCGGCAATTGCGTGCTCATGCCGAGCGTCTCGCGTGCAAGCAGCCCGTAGAAGCATTCCTCGGCTTCGGGCGTCGTGGCCGCGGCCTTCAGCAACGATTCGACCGCACGCGGACGTCCCGCCGCCTGCTCGGAGCGTGCGGCCCAATAGAGTGAGCCGGCGCGGAGCTCCCGCTGCGGCGTGTAGGCGGCGGCCTGCTGGAAGGCGCGCGACGCGGAATCGTAATCGCCGAGCCGCCACGACGCGAGGCCCGAAACCCATGCCGCCTGACCGGCCCATTCGCCCGTCGCGCCCTGGCGCCACGTATCGGCGACCCGCCGCGCATCAGTATCCTGGCCGAGAACGTAATAGACGAAAGCCACCCGCTGGCCGGCTTCGGCGCGTGCTTCCAAGGACATTTGCGGCGCGTAGATGAGCAGCTGGGCCTCGGCGCCTTGCGCATCGTCGGCCTTGATCAGCGGGTCGAGAATGGCGCGGAGCTGGTCGGCCGCGGGTTCCTGGATCGACCGCGTGCGGTAGCGGACCGGCGCTGAGCCGAGATTGATGGTGTCCTTTTCGGGAACGACCATCGGCGGCTCCGTCGCACCGCGCTTGTACGCCATCAGTGCGAGCTGACTGGCCTGCGGCAGCTCCGGCGCCTGGGCGATCAGAGCCTGGAGTGAGGCGAGGTCGACCACGGGCGAGCCTCTGGCGGTGTACAGCTCCGCCTTTGCGACGGGCGTGAGCACGCTTGGCGGAAGGGCGGCGATTCCGGCTCGGGCCGCGGCCCAATTGCCGGCATCGATCGCATCGAAAACCCCGCGCCAGTCCTTTGGAGCGGCGACCCCGGGAGCGGGCTGAGCCGGCGCCTGAGCCGCGAGCGGGGCAGAGCCAACGGCTGAGACGGGCTGCTGCGCCGTGCCGTTGCCAGGAAGCGCGTAGGTTCCCGTCGGATAGGTTGGAACGACGATAATCCCCGGCCGTGGCGGAGCGGGTGTCGTCGGCGGGCTCGTGCTGTTCACCGGAAGGGGCGCAAGCGGGTCCTGAGCCTGCGCGAACACCGGCGCAGCCCAAATCAATGCTCCGGACGCGAGCAGACCAGCCTTCAAGATTCATCCTCCATCAGCAGAAGCAAGTCCTTCCATGCCAACGCCTTGTCTAAGGGGCGGTTAACCAGATGACGGGGGTGGAAGGTGGCGACGGTGCGCACGCCCTCGATTTTGTGCACGCGACCGCGCGCTTCGACGAGGCGCTTGCCGATAAGCGCAAGGCATGGTCCATCGCCGAAGAGGATCAACCGCTTCGGCTTGGCGAGGGCGATGTGGCGCTTGGCGATCTCGGCCGAGGCTTGCCGATCTGAAGGACTCATGCGTGCACCCGGCGAGTGAAAGCAGGAGAGGGAGGCGCTGTAGGCCTCGTCCGTCTTGATCCCGATGGCAGCGAGCATGCGCTCCGCGAGCTTCCACGCCTCGCCGCCGATCGGCTGGCCAGCGGCCGCATCCTCGAGCGCGGGAGAATCGCTGAGCAGCATGACCGCCGCATCCTCGGGACCGTGGGGCAGCACGCGTTTCGCACTGGGGCCCGCGAGCGGTAGCTGAACGCTGTTCGCGAGCCAATCCTGGAGATCGGCCAGAGTTTCCTGGCTCGGCTGGACCAAATTGGATTGCGGCGCTGTCTCGGGTGCGCGGTTTGCGCGGGCAAGGGCCGGCTTCAGCCAGTCGCGCGGCTGTTCCTGCACCGCGACGTCGACGCCGGCGTCGAGCCACCATGCGAGCGCGCTCCGCGCCTCGGCGATGCCGATCGTGTCCGTTTCCCCGCCCACGGATCTTCCTTCGCGCGCCATTGACGCCATGGTCAAGGAATGTGCAGGGCAGACGAGTCGAATTGTGTGGACAGTGCGACGAGAGGACGATGAGCGAACGCGAATCCATGCAATATGACGTGGTGATCGTCGGCGGAGGACCCGCCGGACTCACTGCCGGGATTCGCCTCAAGCAGCTTGCGAATGAGGCCGGGCGCGACCTTTCGGTCTGCATCCTCGAGAAGGGCAGCGAGATCGGCGCGCACATCCTTTCGGGCGCAGTGATCGATCCGAGAGCGCTCGACGAGCTGATCCCCGATTGGAAAGACAAAGGCGCGCCGCTCACGGTGCCGGTGACCGAGAACCATCATTGGGTGCTGAGCGAAGGCGGCAAGTTCGCCTTTCCGCACTGGATGATGCCGCCCTTCATGAACAACAAGGGCACTTACACTTTGAGCCTCGGCAATCTCTGCCGCTGGCTGGCGGGGCAGGCGGAGGAATTGGGCGTCGAGATCTTCCCCGGGTTCCCGGCCGCCGAGATCCTCTACGACGAAGACGGTTCCGTGAAGGGCGTCGCGACCGGTGACATGGGAATCGCTCGCGATGGCAGCCATCGGCCGGACTACCAGCCCGGAATGGAGCTGCACGCACGCTACACCTTCTTCGCGGAAGGAGCGCGCGGACACCTGACCAAGCGGCTAACTGAGCTGTTCAACCTGCGTGAGGAGAGCGGACCGCAGGTCTTCGGTCTCGGAATCAAGGAATTGTGGGATATTCCTGCCGAGAAGCACAAGCCGGGCAGAGTGATCCACACGCAGGGTTGGCCGTTGACCGACGCGTGGGGCGGGGGGTTTCTCTACCACCAGGAGAACAACCAGGTCGCCCTCGGCTTCGTCGTCGCCCTCGATTATTCGAACCCGTATCTCTCGCCGTTCGAGGAGATGCAGCGCTGGAAGACCCACCCGGCGATCCGCGCTGAGATCGAGGGCGGGCGCAGGGTGTCCTACGGCGCACGGGCGATCAACGAGGGCGGCTACCAGGCAATCCCGAAGCTGGTCTTCCCCGGCGGCGCCTTGATCGGCTGCTCGGCAGGGTTCGTGAACGTGCCCAGGATCAAGGGAACGCACACCGCGATGAAGTCGGCGATGCTTGCGGCCGACGCCGCATTCGCCGCCATTTCAGCAGATCGCTCAGGCGATGCGCTCGAGGCCTATCCCGAAGCTCTGCACAAGAGCTGGATCGTCAAGGAGCTCAAGACCGTGCGCAACGCCCAGCCCGCGGTGGCGCACTGGGGCGCGACCTTGGGAACGCTCTACGCCGGGCTGGACATGTGGCTCGGTTACCTCGGGCTGAGCCTGCCCTGGACGCTGAAGCACAAGGGCGACAACACGACCCTGAAACGCAAAGAAGCCGCCAAGCCGATCGACTATCCCAAGCCCGACGGCGTTCTGACCTTCGACCGTCTGGGATCGGTATTCATCTCGAACACGAATCATGAGGAGGACCAGCCGGTTCATCTGACGCTCAAGGACGCGGACATACCGACGGCGATCAACCTGCCGGTTTATGCCGGGCCCGAACGGCTCTATTGCCCGGCAGGCGTGTATGAATTCGTCGACGGCGAGAACGGTGAACCGAGGCTTCAGATTAACGCGCAGAACTGCGTCCACTGCAAGACGTGCGACATCAAGGACCCGACCCAGAACATCAACTGGGTCACTCCAGAAGGCGGCGGAGGCCCCAATTACCCGAACATGTAAATGGCTCGCCGGAGCCGGACTCGCGGCCGTCGCATTGGGAGCCAGCCCGGCTGCTGCCGTCATCTCGGCGGATCCGGCACGCGCCTACGTCGAGGCTCGCGCGGCCGCGCTGAGCGGAGACCATGCCCGCTCGGCTGCGCTGCTGGCGGCGCTCGCGCAGAGCCAGCCCGACCAGGTCGACATCGCGCGCAAAGCATTCCTCGAGGCCCTGGGGTCGGGGCAGATCGACCTCGCGCTTTCCGTCGCCTCCAAATTGCCCGCGGCCAAGCTGCCGACCGAAGCGCGCCTCCTGCTCGTCGCCGACAACGTCAGACACCGCCGCATCGATCAGGCGATCGGCTGGCTGAACACGAGCGGCGAGAGTGCCGATCTCAAATTTCTCATACCGCTACTGACCGCCTGGGACGCCGCGGATCGCGGCGACATGGACCGGGCACTCGCCACGATCGATCAGGTGCCGAACAACAGCCTGCTCGCGCCGCTGCGCAATGAAGAGCATGCGCTGATCCTGCTCAAGTTCCGCAAGACGGCTGACGCGGAGCCCTATGCCCGGCGCGCGATCGGGTCAGCGGGCGCTCGGGAAAATCGCGTGCGGCTTGCGCTCGCGGACGGGTTTCTCGCGGCTGGAGACCGCGATCGCGCGCTGATCATGATCGACGGCATGGGCTCCGATGCCGCCACCGCGCGGCAGCGGATACTTTCCGGCAAGCTCAGCGGCGAAGCGATCGATACTCCGGCCAAGGCACTGAGCGAGACGCTGACGTCATTTACCGCCGACATTGCGCGGCTCCAGCGCGGCACCCCGCCGGTCGGACTTGCCCAGGTTGCGCGCTACGCCGACCCGCAGAACAGCACGGCGACGATGCTGCTCGCCCTGCTGCTCCAGGGGCAGGACCGCGCCGAAGAGGCATTGGCGCTGCTTCACTCGATTCCGCGCGACGATGCGCTGGGCAGTCAAATTCGCGATGTGCAGGTCAAGATCCTGACCGACGCCAAGAGATTGAAGGAAGCTTTTGCGATCGCATCTGCGGCGGCGAATGCACCGGGAGCGAGCGTCAATGATTTCTCGCGCCTCGGCGATGTGTATCTGGCGATGAAGCGATACGACGAGGCGGGGCAGACCTATGCTCGCGCCGTCGCCCTAGCCACTGCCCAGGGCCTCAAGGCTCAGCTCTGGCCGTTACTGCTCCTGCAGGCGAATGCCTCCGAACAGGCCGGCCGCTGGCCCGAGACCAAGGCCGCTCTTCAGCAGGCTCTCGCGCTCGCTCCCGACCAGCCGCTGCTGCTCAATTTCATGGGCTATTCGAAGCTCGAGCATCACGAAGACCTCGACAATGCGGAGGCGATGATCCGCAAGGCGAGCGAGCTCGCGCCGGACGACGCGTCCATCACGGATTCGCTGGGCTGGGCGATGTTCAAGCGCGGCAAGATCGACGAAGCGATCTCGACGCTGCAAACCGCGGCGGAGAAAGATCCCGACCAGGCCGACATCCAGGAGCATCTCGGAGATGCCCTGTACAAGGCGGGGCGGCGCTATGAGGCGCGGTTCGCCTGGAGCGCGGCGCTGGTGACGGCGGACGATGAGGTCGCGGCGCGCGTCAAAGCCAAGCTCGCTTTTGGGCTCAGCCCCGCAAACGCCGCCCCTTGAGTCCGGCTCGCGAGATCGCGCCGGCGAAGCTCAACCTCGCGCTGCACGTGCGGGGGAAGCTGGCCGACGGGCGGCACGCGATCGAGACGGTCTTCGTCTTTTGTACTGACGGCGACCGGCTGAGCGCTGAGCTCGCCGACCAGCTGTCGCTGGAGGTCACGGGGCCTTTCGCGCCGCAGTTGGGCCGATCGGAGGACAATCTGGTCATGAAGGCCGCGCTCGAGCTTGCTCAAGCTTCGGGCGTGAAAGCGGGCGCTGCATTGAGACTCGACAAGTGCCTCCCCGTCGCTTCGGGCCTCGGCGGCGGCTCGGCTGATGCTGCAGCCGCCCTGAGGCTTTTGACCTCATTGTGGCACATCGACCCCGCTCATGCTGCCGCTGTGGCGCCGGAGCTGGGCAGCGACGTACCCGCGTGCCTGCTAAACATTCCCGCACGGGGCGCGGCAGCTGGTGACAGACTGACGCCGGTCGAGCTTCCGGAGCTTGCCGGCAAGCCCGTGCTTCTCGTGAGTCCAAGAGTCGCGCTTTCGACGGCGGACGTTTACGCGCGCTGGGATGGAACCGATCAGGGGCCGCTGAGCGAATGGAAATACGGCTTCAACGGGCTTGAAAGAGCTGCGAGGACCCTCGCGCCGCAGATCGAAACGGTTCTCGCGTGGCTGTCCGCCCAGCGTGGCGCCGAGCTCGTGCGCATGTCGGGCTCGGGCGCGACCTGCTTCGCTCTGTTCGAAACCGAGAAGGCGCGGGACGACGCTTCCGAGCTCGTTCCACGCGAGTGGTGGAATCTCGCGACGAAGCTCCGGTGACGTCATTGCGAGCGTAGCGAAGCAATCCAGCACTATCCGCACATCTGGATTGCTTCGTCGCTTCGCTCCTCGCAATGACGAAAGAATGGGCCGACCGATCCTTACCGCCGAGCGCATGCGCGAAGCCGAGCAGGCGGCGATCGACGGCGGCACGAGCGTCGAGCGGCTGATGGAGCTGGCAGGGGCCGGACTTGCCGAAGCTGTGTACCGCTTCGCCGGTCCGCTTCCGGCTCTCATTTTGTGCGGGCCCGGCAACAACGGCGGCGATGGCTATGTCGCCGCGCGGCACCTTGCCGAACGCGGCGTGCAGGTGCGCATCGCAGCACTGGCCGACCCGAAAAGCGCCGCGGCGCAATCCGCGCGTGGGCAGTGGGAGGGCGAAGTCGAGTCGCTCTCGCAGGACACCCAAGGCGCGCCGCTGGTCATCGACGCCTTGTTCGGCACGGGCCTGACCCGCGGCCTCGACGATGATGTCAGCCTGATGCTCTCCGAGCTGCTGCACGAAGCGATCGTGGCCGTCGCTTGCGACCTTCCGAGCGGTGTGGAGTCGGACTCGGGGGCCTTGCTAAACCCGTTACATCAGTATGACCTCACCGTGACTT
The DNA here is from genome assembly GCA_035555035.1 of Sphingomicrobium sp. Taxonomy (GTDB): domain Bacteria; phylum Pseudomonadota; class Alphaproteobacteria; order Sphingomonadales; family Sphingomonadaceae; genus Sphingomicrobium. The sequence goes on along the minus strand of DATMHG010000054.1, from coordinate 4,146 downwards.
TCGGAGCGCTGAAGCCGGCGCACTTGCTCGAGCCGGCAATGCACAAATGCGGGCGGCTCGTTGTCGCCGACATCGGCATCGAAGCGTCGGCCGAGTGGCACGAGATCGCCGCGCCTCAGCTGCCGCCGCTCGATGCTGCCGCGAACAAATATACGCGCGGCCTTGTCCACGCGCTTGCCGGGCAGATGCCGGGCGCCATCGCGCTTTCGGCCAAAGCCGCGGCGCATTCCGGCGCGGGCTATGTGCGCGTGAGCACGTCGCGACATATCGAGGGTCTACCGTCCGCGGTCGTCCAGACCGATACCGCGAAGGTGAACGACGAGCGGATCGGCTGCCTGCTCGTCGGACCGGGCATGGGCGATATCCCGCAGGTGCTGACGCTGGCGCTGACTTCGAAGGCGCCGAAGGTGATCGATGCCGACGGAATTACGCACCTCGGCGACGTTGACCGGCTGCACGGGCAGGACGCGATCATCACGCCGCACGAGGGCGAGTTCCAGCGGATGTTTCGCAGCATCCACGGTTTCAAGCCGGAGCGAGCACTCGAGGCGGCGCGGCTCAGCGGCGCAGTGGTGGTCTACAAAGGTGCCGACACTCTCGTCGCATCGCCCGACGGACGGCTCGGTTTTGCTCCGCCCGCTCCGCATTGGCTCGCGACCGCGGGAACGGGCGATGTGCTCGCCGGAATGATCGCTGCCTTGCGGGCTCGGGGGCTGCCCGCATTCGAAGCCGCTTCGGCTGCCGTCTGGCTGCACGGCCGCGCGGCGGAAATCGCTGGACCCGACATGATCGCCGACGATCTCGTGGAAGCAATTCCTGAGGCTTTCGCGCTGCTCCAATGAACGAGTTGATCGTCCGGATCGCCGCGCGCGGCGACGGCGTGACGACGAGCGGGCGCCATGTGCCGTTCGGAGTCCCCGGGGACGCTCTGCTCGATGACGGGGCACTTGCGCCGGGGCCGCACCATCAGGAGCCGCCGTGCCGGCACTTCCCGGAGTGCGGCGGCTGCCAGCTCCAGCATGCGGATGACGAGGCATATCGCTGCTACCTGGTGTCGCGCATCGAGACGGTGCTCGCGCACCATGGCCTCACGACAGAGATCCGCGATCCACACTTGTCGCCGCCGAACAGCCGCCGCCGAGCGACGCTGCGCCCCGTGAAGGTCGGCAAGGGCGTCGCTCTGGGCTTCAATGCCGAGAAGTCGCACCGGATCGTCGACATGCGCGAGTGCCATATTCTGAGGCCCGAGCTGTTCGCGCTCATCGACCCGCTGCGTCGATTGCTGATGCAGCTTTTGGAGGCAAAGCGAACGGCGGAGGTGCAGCTCACGTTGGTCGACCAAGGAGCCGACGTCCTTCTGAAGGGCTTCGGGCCGGACGGACTGCAGGCGATCGAAATGCTGACGTCATTTGCAGCCGAGCGTCGGCTCGCAAGGCTGAGCATCGACCAGGGACTTGGCGCGGAAACGTTGCTCGAGCCCGAACCTGTAACTGTGACACTCTCCGGTGCGCCCGTTGCATTCCCCGTCGGCGGCTTTCTGCAGGCTACAGAGGATGGAGAGGCAGCGCTGGTCGAGGCTGTTCGCGAGGCGACTGGCGGTGCCGAGTCCATCGCCGACTTGTTCTCGGGCCTGGGCAACTTCGCGCTGGCCGTTCGCGCCACCTATGCCGCGGAAGCATCGCGCGATGCCGGGGCCTCGCTCAAGCGGGCAGCGCCGTCGATGACCGTCGAGCACCGCGACCTGTACCGCCGTCCGCTGGATCAAGCCGAGCTTGGCCGGTTCGACAGCATCATCCTCGATCCGCCTCGGGCCGGCGCGCAGCAGCAGGTCTCGGCCCTAGCTCGTTCAAGCGTGCAGCGGATCGCATACGTGAGCTGCAATCCAGCAACTTTCGCGCGGGATGCGAAGATGCTCGTTGACGGCGGCTACAACCTTAAGTGGGTTCGTCCCGTCGGACAGTTCCGCTGGTCGACGCATGTCGAACTGGCGGCGGCCTTCAGTGGCCGAGGATGAGCCGCAGCGCCGCGTGCGTCGTCAGCCCGATCAGGCACACCGTCGCCAGCGCGAACACGAGGAAGCGGTGGTACACGCGATTGTAGGTTGCCTGGATGAGGCTGTGGACGATCCGCAGCGCGACATAGGCCCATGCGAGATAGAGATTGATGCCGCCGCCGAATTCCATGAGGGCGAGCGCGATGCAGACGGCGTAGAACAAAGTCGGCTGTTCGAGCAGATGGTTGTAGTTGTGCGACACCCACATGACCTCGTCCGGCACGACGCCTTCGAGGTTCACGCCGCGGCCGCCGACGCGTGATTTGAGGTCGATGCCCGCCCTGCGCATTGCGGGCATTCGTCTGGCGTAGGTCCAGAGCAGCATGATGAGCGTCCATGCGACGAGCGCGACGACGGGCGCGAGAATAGGACTGTGCATGATGGGTCCCCTCGTTGAGCGGAGGGTGCGGCAGTTCGTTACGCTTGGCAATCAGATTGAAATCGGCTGTGCTCGCGTCGCGAGGGCACGTGAGCACAGTGCATATCGAACGATCCGCATTGAACCGACGCCAGATTGCCGCGGTCACCGCCGGCAATGCGCTCGAATTCTACGATTTCGTCACTTACGCATTCTTCGCCACGCAGATCGGCCGGGCGCTGTTCCCCGGCGACGCGTCGAGCACGCTGCTCTTATCGCTCGCCACCTTCGGCGTCGGCTTTCTGACGCGGCCTTTAGGCGGCCTCTTGATCGGCCGAATGGCCGACCGGAGGGGCCGCAAGCCTGCGATGATCCTCTCGTTCAGCCTCATGGGCGTCGCCATGACCGGACTGGCGCTGACGCCGTCCTACGCGTCGATCGGCATGGTTGCTCCCGTGATCGCCATCTTCTTCCGCTTGCTTCAGGGCTTCGCGCTCGGCGGGGAGGTCGGGCCGAACATCGCTTACCTCATGGAAGCGGCGCCCCCGAACCGGCGCGCTTTCTACATCTCGCTCAACTTCGCGTCAGCTGACTTTGCCGTGCTCGTCGCCGGACTGGTCGGGTACGGCCTCTCTTCAGCACTGACTAATTCGCAGCTCGAATCCTGGGGTTGGCGCGTTGCCTTCCTGATCGGCGCGGTGATCGTTCCGTTCGGGCTCAGGCTGCGCCGCACGCTTGTCGAGACGCTGGCTCGAGAGCCGGAAACGAGCGCTGCGCCAGCAGGCCGGCCGCTCGTCCTGCTCGCAATTGCCGGCCTGTTCATCATCGCCGGCGCGACGATCAGCAACTACACACTCGATTATCTGACGACCTACGCTCAGTCGACGCTGCACATGGCGGTGCCGACCGCCTTTGCCGCAACGGTGGTGCTCGGAGTAGTCGGAGTCATAGGCGATCTCACCGGCGGATTATTGGCGGACAGGTTCGGACCCAAGCGCGTGCTCATTGCGCCGTGGCTGCTTCTGATCGTGTCGATCGTACCCGTCTTCCACATTCTCAACGAGCTGCGGACCGCGGACGCACTACTGGCTTCAACGGCCTTTCTGACGATCTTCCATATTCTGGGGTCCTCACCCGCGACCATTCATTTCGTACAGGCGCTTCCCGCGCGTCTCCGGGCCGGGACGATCGGCATCGTCTATGCGCTGGCGATCGCGATCTTCGGAGGCACGACACAGCTGATCGAGACGCTGTTGATTCGATGGACGGGAAATCCCGTCGCGCCAGGTTGGTATATGATGGCAGCCGTTGCCGTCGCGCTTGCAGGCGCGCTGTTCATTGCAGAGCCGCCCTTGAGCAAACGGAACGATTTCAAGAAAGCAGTCGCTTAGTCGAACAGCTTGGCGAAACGACGCTTTTCGCGGCTACGCCAGGCGCCGCGGTGCCAGGCGTCGCTGGCGAGAAGCGGGAGGACGCTGGTCGCCTCGGCGAAGACCATCTGCTCCATCGCGGTCGAAACCTTGCCCCAGCTCGCCGCCTCCTGAAGCGTCGAGGAGGAGCAGGCGCCGTCGCGGACATCGGCGACCGTGATCTGGACCGCGTATTTGTGCACCTCGACGTCCTCATGGCCGAGGATCTCGGCGCAGACGACCGTGTCCTGAGCGAAATTCTTCGGAACGCCGCCGCCGATCATCAGCAGGCCGGTCGTGCCCGCCTTGATCTTGATGTCGGTGAG
>DATMHG010000053.1:0-13136 GCA_035555035.1 Sphingomicrobium sp. | reverse complement strand
TGCTCACCAAAGGCGGAGAGCATTTCGTCACCGCGATGAGCCTCGGCACGCTTGCCGAGAGCCCCGTCCACACGTCCCTTTGGGAGCTCAAGGACGAGGTCGAGATCGGGCACATCCAGCTCAGCCGGGCGGCTGATTTCGTTCTGGTTTGTCCTGCGACCGCCGACCTGCTCGCCAAGATGGCGGCAGGCATCGCCGACGACCTCGCCACCACATTGCTGCTCGCTACCGACAAGGCCGTGGTCGTGGCGCCCGCGATGAATGTTCGAATGTGGCTTCATGCAGCGACGCAGCGCAACATTGCTCAGCTCAAAGACGACGGCGTCAGGGTGATCGATCCGGCGGAAGGCGACATGGCGTGCGGCGAATTCGGTCCCGGTCGCCTGCCGGTGCCGCAAGATATCATGGATCAGCTGTCCGATCTCCTGAAGTGACGCTCGCCGGCAAGCACATTCTCGTCACCGCGGGTCCGACGCATGAGCCGATCGATCCGGTGCGCATGATCGCCAATCGTTCTTCGGGTCGTCAGGGTTACGCCATCGCCGCAGCCGCTGCCGACGCTGGAGCGCGCGTCACCTTGGTTTCCGGCCCGGTCGCGCTCGAAACTCCGCCCGGAGTTCGCCGGGTGAATGTCGAAACCGCAGAGCAGATGGCCGATGCCGTCATGGCGTCACTCCCGGCCGACGCGGCGATCCTCGTTGCTGCGGTCGCGGATTGGCGGGTCGAGCCTTCGAGCAACAAGCTCAAGAAAGGCGAAGGTCCGCCGAAGCTCAAGTTCGTTCCGACGCGCGACATTCTCGCCGAGCTCGGCGCGAGCGATCAGCGGCCGCGCCTCCTCGTCGGCTTCGCCGCGGAGACCGAAAATGTGGTTGAGCACGCGATCGCGAAACAGATCGCCAAGCGCGCCGATTGGATCGTCGCCAACGATGTGTCAGGCGATGTCATGGGTGGGCACCGCAACCGCGTGCACCTGATCACGGCCGACCGGGTGGAGGACTGGCCCGAGACGAGCAAGGAAGAAGTCGCGCGCCAGCTGATCGCGCGAGTCGCACAGGCGCTAGGCTGAACCGCAGGCGCGGCAGCCCGGGTCCGCCGGAATGCGGATCTCGCGCCAGCTCAGCGTTTCGCCATCGAACAGGTGGAGTTTGCCCGCAGGGTCTTCCCCGATGCCGACGACGAAGTTGATCGCGAGCAGCGCCGCGAAATTGCCGACTGTTCCCGTGAGTGCGCCAAGCACCCCCAGCTCGGCACAATTGTCGCAATCCTCCGCGTCGAATGCATTGCCGACGAAGCAGCGGTAGCAGGGCTGCGATCGGAAGAGCCCGACCTGGCCCTGGAATTGCACCGCCGCCGCCGAAAGCAGCGGAATCCCGAGTGCCACGCATGCGTCGCTCACCGCGAGCCGGGTTGCGAAATTGTCGCTGCCGTCGATCACCAGCTCATGACCCGAGAGAAGTTCGCTTGCATTATCCAGGCCGATGCGTTGCTGCACCGGCTTCGCCTTCACGAAGCGATTGAGACGTTGGACGAACTGAAGCGCCAGATCGGCCTTTGAATAACCCGCGTCCCGTTCGCGAAAGAGCGGCTGACGATGCAGGTTGGCGAGTTCCACTACGTCGTCATCGATGATCGTCAGCGATCCCACGCCTGCGCCCGCAAGCGCCGGCAAGACTGCGCTGCCAATGCCCCCAGCCCCGACCACAGCGATGTTCGCAGCCTTCAGCTTGCGCTGGCCGACGCCGCCGACCTGCGGCAGGACGATGTGGCGCGCGTACCGTTCGAGTTCCTGGTCGGAGAGGTTCACCGGCCCGTCGAGCCGAAGCCCCCTGCCCCACGGCTCGTCACGCTCAGCTCTGCGACCTCGCGAAACGCCGCCTTCTGAACCGGCGCGGGCACCAACTGGGCGATCCGCTGCCCACGTCGTACTTCGAAAGGCTCGCTTCCAAGATTGGCGAGGATCACCTTCACTTCGCCGCGATAGTCATGATCGAATGTCCCCGGTGTGTTGAGGCAGGTGATGCCGTGCTTCAACGCCAGCCCGGAACGGGGGCGGACCTGCACCTCAAATCCTTCCGGAATCGCCATCGCGAAGCCAGTGGCAACCGCATGCCGCTGGCCTGGAGTGAGCGTCAGGTCCTCCGCCGCAACGACATCGAGCCCGGCAGCGCCCTCACTCGCGTAAGTTGGCACGGGTAAACCATTCCCGTGAGGCAACCATTGCAGCTCGATATCAATCACTTCGCTTTCCTCTTGGCGGGCTTCCGGCCACCCTTTTTCTTTGCCGGACCCTTCGCCGCGCGTTCATCGATCAGCCGCACGGCTTCGTCCAGAGTTACCGCCTTCGGATCGGCGCCCTTGGGCAGCGTCGCATGCGTCGTCCCGTCGCTGACGTATGGACCATAGCGACCCGCCATGACCTTGACGTCCTTTCCGTTCGGATGCTGGCCCAGCACGGCGATCGGCTCGCGCGACGTGCCCGGCTGGCGTCCGCCACCTGATGCTGCATCGGCGAGCTTTGCCACCGCCGCGTTCATGCCCGTCTCGAACACCTCGGCTGTCGAACCGAGCTTCGCATATTTTCCGTCATGCGCGAGATACGGACCATAGCGCCCGATCGACGCGGTGATCGTCTTGTTGGTCTCGGGATGTGCGCCGATCTCGCGGGGAAGCGACAACAGGCGTTCGGCGGTTTCGGCGTCCACATCCGCCACGGGAACGTCCTTCGGGATGGACGCGCGCTTGTCGCCGCGCTCGACATAGGGTCCGAAGCGGCCGCTCTTCAGCGTGATTCCATTGCCGAGCTCCTGCGGCCCCTCACCCGCCTGTTCGCCACCCGGCTGTCCGAATTTCTGCGTATAGCGGCAATCCGGATAATTCGAGCAGGCGACGAAAGCGCCGAACCGACCTCCACGAAGACTTAAGCGGCCATTGCCGCATTGCGGACAAAGCCGCGGATCGGAGCCGTCCTGGCGCGGTGGGTACAGCCACGGCGCAAGGAATTCGTCGAGCGCTTGGGTGATCTCCGACGGCTTTTGGTCCATGACCTCGGCCGCCTTGGGCTTGAAGTCGCGCCAGAAGTCCTCGAGCAATGTCTGCCAGTCGAGCCGGCCGCCGGAGACGTCGTCCAACTCCTCCTCGAGCTCGGCCGTATAGTCGTAGTTGACGTAGCGATCGAAGAAACGTTCGAGGAATGCCGTGACCAGCCTGCCGCTCTCCTCAGGAACGAAGCGGCCCTTCTCGACGCGGACATATTCGCGATCCTTCAGGGTCTGCAGCGTTGCCGCATAGGTCGAAGGCCGCCCGATCCCGAGCTCCTCGAGCCGCTTGACGAGACTCGCTTCCGAATAGCGCGGCGGCGGCTGAGTGAAGGACTGCGTCGCCTCAACCCCGGTCTTTGCCGGAACGTCGCCGCGGCTGAGCGACGGCATGCGTGCGCCCTCCTCGTCCTCCGTCCTCTCGTCCCGTCCCTCTTCGTAGAGCGCGAGGTAGCCCGGAAAGAGCACCACCTGCCCCGTCGCGCGGAGCACCGCCCGCCCTGCGCCATCGCTCAGCTCGACCGTCGTCCGTTCGAGCCGCGCCGAGGCCATCTGGCTCGCCAGCGCTCGGTTGTAGATCAGCTCGTAGAGCCGCCCGTAATCTCCCGAGGCAGCCCGTGCGCGATCGAAGTCCGTCGGGCGGATCGCCTCGTGCGCCTCCTGCGCGTTCTTGATCTTGCTGGTGTATTGCCGCGGCCGGTCGGGCACGTAGCCGGCATCGTAGCGATTCTGGATGGCACGCCGCGCCGCGCTCACCGCTTCGGGCGCCATGTCGATGCCGTCGGTCCGCATGTAGGTGATGAGGCCGTCCTCATAGAGACCCTGCGCCACGCGCATCGTGTGGCTCGCCGAAAAGCCAAGCTTGCGCGCCGCCTCCTGCTGCAGCGTCGACGTCGTGAACGGCGGCGGCGGGTTCTTGGCGAACGGCTTGGTCTCGACCGAGGACACGGTGAACCGCCCCGCCTCGACAACCGCCTTTGCTGCATCCGCCTCGCCGCGATCGCCGATCGTCAGCCGCTCGATCTTCTTGCCGTCAAGCTGGACCAGCCGGCCGGTGAAACTCTGCCCGTCCTTTTCGAACGTCGCGGCAATCGACCAATATTCCTGTGGGCGGAAGACTTCGATCTCGCGCTCGCGGTCGACGATCAGCCGAAGTGCGACGGACTGCACCCGCCCGGCAGATTTGGCGCCGGGAAGCTTCCGCCACAGGATCGGCGACAGCGTGAACCCGACGAGATAATCGAGCGCCCGCCGTGCCCTGTAGGCGTCGATCAGATCCTCATCGAGCCCGCGCGGATTGCGCATCGCCTCGGTCACAGCCGAGTTGGTGATCGCGTTGAAGGTCACGCGCTGCACGTTCGACGGAAGCGCCTTCTTCTGCCGAAGCACCTCCTGAACGTGCCAGCTGATCGCCTCGCCTTCGCGATCGGGGTCGGTCGCCAGGATCAAGGTATCCGCCTTCTTCGCCTCGTCGGCGATCGCACGCAGCTGCTTCGACCTATCAGGCGAAACCTGCCACTCCATCGTAAAGCCGTGCTCCGGATCGACCGAGCCGTCCTTGGGCGGCAGGTCGCGCACGTGCCCGAACGAAGCGAGCACGCGATGCCCGCTCCCGAGATATTTCTCGATGGTCTTCGCCTTGGCCGGCGATTCGACGACGACCAGTTTCATGATTGCCCCTTACGCATACGCGCAAAAGTGGGGCCGCAAGATTCGCGGCGTCAAGTCACCGGAACAGCCGGCGCGGCAGCGCGGCGAGCGGCTTCGATCCGATCATGGTCGTCCATGACCTTACCAACCACGTCGCATGTAAGCTCGCTATATGCGCAACCGTTAGCAAGGATGCTCCGGAGCTCTGTCTTGAATCCGATAATGCCCAGCCGCGAGGCGAAGGTATTCACGCCACGCCGCGCAAGGCTCGGGCTCATGTAACCGAAGCGATACCGCTCAATCACATATTCGAGGTTATCGATTTCGGTGAAGACGTAGCGCTCGGTGCGGTTCATCTTCATGCCGATGCGGACGATGTTGCTGCGGTGCTCGTTTGCCGTTTCCAGCCTTTCGTAGAACATATCCATCGAGCTCTCGCGGCGCCCGAGCATCCACTCGACATAGGTCACCAAGAGAGCGCCTCCGGCAAGGATGGCGGCAATGAACTCCGCTGGCTTGTCCGCGAAGAAAGCGGTTGCAGCGGCCCCAATCGTGACTGCAACGATGATGGTCCGCCACGCGGCAAGCGGGTGGAGACAGATCCCGCGGTCCCGGTACAGCTCCCGTGCAGCCTTTTGATCTCCAGGCAGGCCAAGGGTCGTGATGGAACGCAATATCATCTGCATGGGAGGCGATTCTACGAGCCATCTTTGGATGATCGATTTGTGCATGGGCGATCTCCGTCTCGAGCAGAGTCCGCTTGCGCAAGATTACACCAGTGGAAAGCCGGTTCAAACACCCTCAGCAGCTTGGGCGCAGGCTGACCTTGTTTCCTGCATGCCGATCGAGCCGGCCGGCGAGGTCCAACTCGAGCAGCGCCATCTGCACCGCACCCGAGCTCGCGCCCGAGAGTCGGATGATCTCGTCGACCGGCACCGGCGATGGTCCGAGCAACTCCTCGACAAGACCGAGTGCGTTGGCCTCGCCGTTCATCAGTCGAGGCTCGGGCCGGTACGTCGCCGAAGCTGATCGCACTCTCGCCTCCATTGGCCGAAGCTCCTCGACCACGTCGCCCGCATTCTGAACCAGCGTCGCGCCGTCGCGGATCAGCTGGTTGCAGCCCTGCGCGCGAGAGTCGAGCGGCGAGCCGGGCACAGCCATCACCTCCCGCCCGGCCTCCGCCGCAAGGCGGGCCGTTATGAGCGACCCGGACCTCGGTGCCGCCTCCACGACGACAGTACCCGCGCTCATTCCGGCGATGAGCCGGTTTCGGTACGGGAAGTGCCGCGCCCTCGGCTCGGTGCCGGGCGGCATCTCGGCAAGCACCAGCCCCTGCTCGTACATCGTCCGCTGTCGCTGCTCGTTCTCAGGCGGATAGAAAACGTCAATTCCGCCGGCGATCACCCCGATTGTCCCGCTTTCCAGCGCCCCGTCATGCGCCGCGCTGTCGATGCCTCGAGCGAGGCCGGACACGACGACGAGATCCTGTTGCCCGAGATCATGCGCCAGGCCGCGGGCAAACCTGCAGGCCGCCGCCGAAGCGTTCCGAGCGCCGACAATGGCGACGGCCATTCGGTCAAGCAGATTGAGATTGCCCTTTGCGACCAGCAGCGGCGGAGCGTCCTCCAGCTCTGCAAGGAGGCGCGGATAGAGGCCTTGGCCCATGCTGAGAAACCTCGCCCCATATTTCTCGACGCTCGCGATCTCCCTTTCCGCTTCAGAGCGTTCGCAGATGCGAGGCGCCTTGCCTCCACCGCGCCGCGCCAGGTCGGGAATCGCCTCGATGGCTGCGGCCGCACTGCCGAACCGCCGCAGCAACTGGCGGAATGTCACCGGCCCAATTCCAGGCGTTCTGACCAGCCTCAGCCGGTCGACAAGATCTTCGTTCAAGCCCAGACCATTTTTCAAACAACACCTCTCCCAATGCGTGGCTCGGTCCCGGCCTTCAGGCGAAGGATGTTTTCGCGGTGTTTCCAAAGCACCAGCACCGCGGAACCGAGCAGCATTGGGAGGAGCGATGAGTGAAGGATGGCAGCGCTGATCGGCGCACTGACGGCCGCGCTCATTCCTGCAACGGACGAGATTCGGATCGTCACCAGCAAAATTATCCAAACGACCGCGTAAACGCCCGCAGCGATCGGCAGCAGCGGGATCAGGAGTCCGAAAAACGTTGCGGCGCCCTTGCCGCCTTTGAACCTGAGCCAGACGGGATACATGTGCCCGATCAACGCTCCCGCACCCGCGGCAGCGCCCGTTTCCGGCCCGAACAGACGTTGAGCAACCAGCACCGCCGCCGTGGCTTTGAGGCAGTCCAGGATCAACGTGAGCGCCGCGAGCCACTTGCTTCCGGTCCGAAGCACGTTCGTCGCGCCGATATTCCCCGATCCGATCTTGCGCACGTCCCCCTTGCCGGCCAGCCAGGTCAGCACGAGCCCGAACGGGATTGACCCGAACAGATAGCCGAGTGCGAAGGCCAGAAGGATCTCGCGCGTCATCGCTCGGGTGAGTAGCAAACCGGAACGGCTGTGCAACTTGCGACTGCCGCGCGAGCACGCCAGAGGGCGGCGATGGACGCGACCGCCCCCATCCTCTTCTTCGATTCCGGCGTCGGCGGGCTCTCCGTCCTCGGCCCCACCCGCGCGCTTCTGCCCACCGCTCGCATCGTCTACGCCGCTGACAGCGCCGGTTTTCCCTACGGCAAGCGCACCGAAGCCGACCTCGCGAGCCGTGTGCCCGCCCTGCTCGGCCGCCTCGTCGAGCGCTTCCAGCCGCGGCTGGCGGTCATCGCCTGCAATACCGCATCGACGATCGCGCTGGAGCACGTCCGCTCCGCTCTGGATCTCCCCGTCGTCGGAACAGTCCCCGCGATCAAGCCGGCAGCCGAAATGTCGAAGACCCGCGTGATCGGCGTACTCGGGACCGAGGCGACCGTTCGCCAGCCCTATGTCGATGACCTGGCAGCCAAGTTCGCGCCGGACTGCACGATCATCCGCCATGGTTCCCCTGAACTGGTCGAGCTTGCGGAGGCGAAGCTTGCGGGCGAGCGGGTCGATATGGCGGCAATCAAAACCGCCGCACAACTGATGTTCGACGCGCCTGACGGCGAGCGGATCGACACGGTCGTCCTCGCCTGCACGCACTTCCCCTTGCTCGCCGAAGAGCTGACGGCGGCTTTCCCCCATGTGACCTATGTCGACGGCGGCCCAGGTATCGCTCGGCGGATCGCCTATCTCACCCGCGAGCAGCCCTGGCCTCAGGAACCCAGCGGCGGGATTATCATCTATACAGGCGCAGAGGGAAGGCGGCCGCCGATGACTTCCCTCGCTCGCTTCGGCCTGACCGAGGTCAAGACTCTCTAGTTGCGAGTCGTTCGCAATGGCCTTGGCGGAGCGGCGTAGCTAAAGGGCGGCGAAGCGAGCAGCCAGTGGATTACGAGCGCATCTTCAAGTCGGCGATCGACCGCCTTCACGACGAGGGCCGCTATCGCGTCTTCATCGACATCCTGCGCACCAAGGGCAGTTTCCCGAACGCGATGTGCTTCGGCGGCAATGGCCCGAAGCCGATCACCGTCTGGTGCTCGAACGATTATCTCGGAATGGGCCAGCATCCGGCAGTGGTCGAAGCGACGGAGAAAGCCCTCCGCGAAGTCGGCGCCGGCTCCGGCGGCACGCGCAACATCAGCGGCAACACGCATTACCATACCGAGCTCGAGGCCGAGCTCGCCGACCTGCACGGCAAGGACGGCGCCTTGCTTTTCACGTCCGGGTACGTGTCGAACGAAGCCGCGCTCTCGACCCTGGGCAAGCTGCTCCCCGGCTGCGTCATCTTCTCGGACGAGCTCAACCACGCGTCGATGATCGCCGGAATCAAGAACAGCGGCTGCGAGAAGCGGGTGTTCCGCCACAACGATCTCGAGCACCTAGAAGAGCTGCTGAGCGCTGCGGATGCGGACACGCCCAAGCTGATCGCGTTCGAGAGCGTCTATTCAATGGACGGCGACATCGCGCCGATCGCCGCCGTCTGCGACCTTGCCGACAAGCACAACGCCCTCACCTACCTCGATGAGGTCCACGCTGTCGGCATGTACGGCGAACGCGGCGGGGGCATCTCCGAACGCGACGCAGTAGCGGACCGCCTGACCATCATCGAAGGGACGCTCGGCAAAGCGTTCGGCGTCATGGGCGGCTATATCGCGGCCGACCGGACGATCATCGACTGCATCCGCAGCTATGCGCCCGGCTTCATCTTCACGACGTCGCTGTCGCCCGTACTCGTCGCCGGGGCCCTGGCGAGCGTGCGTCATCTCAAACAATCGATGGAAGAGCGCCGCGCCCAGCAGGAATCGGCGGCGATGCTCAAGGCCAAGTTCGTCGCGGCGGGGTTGCCGGCGATGCCGAGCGTCACGCATATCGTGCCGCTGCTTGTTGGCTGCCCCGTCAAGGCCAAGCGCGTCAGCGACATCCTGCTCGCCGAGTACGGCCTCTACGTCCAGCCGATCAATTTCCCCACCGTGCCGCGCGGCACCGAGCGGTTGCGCTTTACGCCGGGGCCAACCCACACAGCCGACATGATGGATGAGCTGACAGCCGCTCTCGTCGAGATCTGGACGCGCGAGGAACTCCGGGTCGCAGCCTGATTCGAAATCCACTGTCCTACGGCTAATACTTTGGGCTAGGTGGTCCCATGGGCCGGCGCAGTTTCTGCATTTCGATCGCTGACGAACAGGATTTCGCCGCTGCGAATGCTCGCCGTCACTGCGAAGATTGGCACGATCCGCCCATTTTGGGACAGGTCTGACGCATGCGCATCGCCCTCGCCGCCGATCATGCCGGATATCTGCTCAAGGACGAGCTCGTCCGCTGGCTCGGCGAGCAGGGCCATGAAGTTCGCGACCTTGGGACGAACGGGCCCGAAAGCGTCGACTATCCGCAATTCGGCGCCCGGGTCGCCGAGGCCGTGGCGAATGGCGACGCCGAGCGGGGCATCGCCGTCTGCGGATCCGGCATCGGCATCTCCATCGCCGTGAACCGCAACCCGCGCTGCCGCTGCGCGCGCGTCGACGATACCCTCTCCGCTGAGCTTGCCCGCGAGCACAATGACGCGAACGTTCTCGCCCTCGGAGGGCGTCTCATCGGCAGCGACATGGCCAAGGCCTGCGTTGCAGCTTTCCTTGAAACCGACTTCGCCGGCGGGCGCCATCAGCGCCGCGTCGATCAACTCTCCCAGGAATTGCAGGACAGCGACTGATGGCCACCGCAGCCGATCTCGAGCCCAAGCAAAGCTACCGCGTGCCGCACGGCTTCTTCACCAGCGGCCTGTCCGAAAATGACGCTGCAGTCGAAGACGCCATCCATGCCGAGCTTCGGCGCGAGCAGACGCAGATCGAGCTGATCGCCTCGGAGAATATCGTCAGCAAGGCGGTTCTGGAGGCGCAAGGGTCGGTTCTCACCAACAAGTACGCCGAGGGCTATCCCGGACGGCGCTATTACCAGGGCTGCGCACCGTCCGACGCGGTCGAGACGCTCGCGATCGAACGGGCGAAGAAGTTGTTCGGCTGCAACTTCGCCAACGTCCAACCGCACTCCGGCGCTCAGGCGAACGGCGCGGTGATGCTGGCGCTTCTAAAGCCCGGCGACACGATCATGGGCCTCAGCCTTGCGGCGGGCGGCCACCTGACGCACGGCGCGCCGCCGGCCCAGTCCGGCAAGTGGTTCCACGCGGTCCAATATGGAGTGCGCCAGGACGACCACCTTGTCGACTTCGACGAGCTCGAGCGGCTCGCAAAGGAGCATCGGCCCAAGCTGATCATCGCGGGTGGCTCGGCCTATCCGCGCCACTTCGACTTCAAGCGCTTCCGTGAGATCTGCGACAAAGTCGGCGCGCTGTTCCTGGTCGACATGGCGCACTTCGCGGGGCTTGTCGCCGCCGGCGAGCATCCGTCGCCCTTCGGATATGCGCACGTGGTCACGACCACGACGCACAAGACGTTGCGTGGGCCTCGCGGCGGCATGGTGCTGACCGACGACGAGGACATTGCGAAGAAGATCAATTCGGCCGTCTTCCCCGGCCTGCAAGGCGGACCGCTGATGCACGTGATCGCCGCCAAGGCGGTGGCGTTCGGCGAGGCGCTGCAGCCCGAGTTCAAGGCCTATGCGAAGGCGGTCATAGCGAATGCGAAGACGCTTGCAAATCGTCTCAAGGAACGCGGCGCCGATCTCGTTGCCGGAGGCACCGACACGCACCTCGCCCTCGTCGACCTCCGCCCGCTGGGCCTTACCGGCAAGGACGCCGACGAGAGCCTCGAGCGCGCTGGCATCACCTGCAACAAGAATGGCGTGCCGTTCGACCCGCTCCCTCCGGTCAAGACCAGCGGCATCCGCGTCGGCTCGCCCGCCGGTACGACGCGCGGCTTCGGCGAGGGGGAGTTCCGCCAAATCGCGGACATGGTCGCCGACGTGCTCGTCGGCCTCGCGAAGAACGGTCTCGAGAATAACGGTGCGGTCGAGCAAGAGGTGAACGGGCGCGTGCGTGAACTCTGCGCGCGCTTCCCGATCTACCAAGGGTAAGAATGCGCTGCCCCTTCTGTGCCCATGAAGATAGCCAGGTAAAGGATAGCCGCCCGAGCGAGGATGGCGCCGCCATCAGACGGCGCCGGCAGTGTGAGGCATGCGGCGCGCGCTTCACGACCTTCGAGCGCGTCCAGTTGCGCGACCTCACCGTGGTCAAGAAGGACGGCAAGCGCGAGCCGTTCGATCGCGACAAGCTCGCGCGCGCGATCGGTCACGCGACCCGCAAGCGCGACATCGATCCAGCCAAGGTCGATCGTCTCATCAGCGGCGTCCAGCGGCAGATGGAGACGCTCGGCGATGAAGTCTCGTCGACCCGCATCGGCGAAGCGGTGATGGCCGGGCTCAAGTCGCTCGACCATGTCGCCTACATTCGCTTCGCCAGCATCTACAAGGACTTCAGCGACCCCGGCGACTTCGCCGAAATCGCCGAACGCGTCGAGAAGGAAACCGCGCCGCCGGGTCACGACAGGCTCCTGTGACTTCCGCGAAGAAGCCCGTCATCGTGCTCGTCCGTCCGCAGCTCGGCCAGAACATCGGGAAGGCCGCGCGGGCGATGCTGAATTTCGGGCTGACGGAGCTGAGGATGGTCGCTCCACGCGACGGCTGGCCGAACCCCGACGCAGGCCCGGCCGCGAGCGGCGCGGACGCCGTGCTGCAAAGCGCACGGATTTTCGCCGCGGCACAGGACGCTATCGCAGATTGCTCGCTGGTGTTCGCCTCGACGGTTCGCCGGCGCGACCTCGTGATGCCGGTCGTCGGGCCCCAGGAAATGGCCGACCGCATAGCCGCTTCGCCGGAACGCAGCGCCATCCTGTTCGGCCCAGAGCGTTCGGGTCTCGAGACCGAGGAGGTCGCGCTCGCGAACGCGATTGTCACCGTCCCCATCAACCCCGAATTCGCCTCGCTGAACTTGGCGCAAGCGGTCATCCTGCTCGCCTACGAATGGTCGAAGCGTGGCGACTTGGCCCAGCCGACGGCCAAGGAAATCGAAGCCCCTGCCTCACATGGCGAGCTCGACGGTCTCATTCGTCAGCTGGACGAGGAACTTGCCGGCAAGGGCTATTTCCACCCGCCCTCGCGGACCGGGGCGACGAAGAACACCATCCGCACGATCTTCACAAAGACCGGCTGGTCGTCGCGAGAGGTGAAGGCCGTGCGCGGAATCATCCGCGCATTGGTGAACCCGCCTCGGCGGCGTGCTTGACGCGTCAGCAACGGTCTGCGACGTTCTTTACTATTGCATGGAAGGGACTGTTTCGATGTCACTTTTGCTCCTGACCGCGCTACTTTCGGCCGATCCGACCGTGCAGCCCGCGCCAGCAGTTCCGGTCGTTGCGTCTTCCGCCGTTCCCGCCGCCAAGCCGAAAAAGCCAAAGCTTATTTGCAAGAGCTCGAACGATGAAACGGGTTCGCACATGGTCAAGCGCACCTGCCTTACTCAGGAAGAATGGGACACTCGTGTCAAGGGCCGCTCCGCCGACGAGCTTGGGACCATTCGCTCCAATTAAGACTCGTCAGGTTAGGCGAAGTGCACGCCGGCCGCGCGATGGCGCAGTAGCTTTATGCTGCATCGCTTGTCTAAGCCGTTGCGCAGCCTTTGAAACAGGAGCAAAACAGAGCACCGGTCTTCAAGGAGAAAGGCCATGTTCGTTTCATTACTTCTTGCACTGGCTCCCGCACCGGCAGCCGTTCCGGAGATTGCGCCGGAGCCGCAGCAGATGCGCATCATTCGGGAACCGATGGTAGCCGGACCGACGCCGCTCGAATTTCGCACCCTGTCGCAACCCCATCCGAACTCGGACGATCGCATGTTCCCGGACATTGCGATCGGGGCGATGAACATCGACGGCGACACCCTCTATGTGGAGCTGACCAACAAAGG
>DATMHG010000052.1:0-13770 GCA_035555035.1 Sphingomicrobium sp. | reverse complement strand
CATTCCTCACCGAAGATTCCGGCGTGAATTCCGGCCTGATGATCCCGCAGGTCACGGCCGCAGCGCTCGTCAGCGAGAACAAGTCGCTTGCGCATCCCGCAAGCATCGACACGATCCCGACGTCGGCCGGGCAGGAAGACCACGTCTCGATGGCGCCGATCGCCGGGCGCAAGGCGATGCAGATCGCGCGCAACGCCGGCGGGGTGATCGCGGTCGAGCTGATCGCCGCGGCGCAGGGGATCGACTGCCACGCGCCGCTCAAGACCTCACCGAAGCTGCAAGAGGCGCATGCTGCCGTTCGAGCAATCACGCCGCATTTCACCCGCGACCGCTACTGGGCAGACGACGTGGCGGCGTTGCAGAAGGCCGTGCTGGCCGGCCGAATTCATGCCGCCGAATTCCTCGGCGGCGCCCAATAGTTACTGTATCACCAACGTGCTACACTAGAACAGTTGAGTCGCGTTGGAGGCGAGCGCATCATGGGCGATGAAGAAGACGATGGCAGCCGGATCGAGAAGCTGCGCGAAATGATGAACATGAAGATGGACGTTGTGGTCGCCCAAATTCGCAAGCTGAGCGAACTGCGCAACGAAGGTCTGCTCACCGAAGAGGAATTCGCCGCGAAGAAGAAGGACCTCCTGGCGCAGCTGTAAGCTAGCCGATCCGATCCCAGTGCGTCGTCTTGCAGATGATCGCCCAGACGCAACCACGCACCTCGAGCCGATTGGGCCCGACCTGGCGGATCGTGCCGCGCGCGTTCATGTCGCGGTCGGCGACGTAGACGTCGGCCTTGTAAACGCCCGCTCCGGCCGGCTGGATGTTATCGATCACGCGCGCGCCAATCAGCCTGGTGCCGCTCCCGCTCTGCGCCCGCTCCTGCTGCTTCTCCGATGCCTTTACGACCGTGCCACACAGGCCGCCGCCACAAGGGCGGATGACGATTTCCATCCGGCCATTCTTCCAACGCCCTTCGAGGTTGCTCTTGGCGCTTCCAGCAGCGGGCTCGGCAAGTAAGGCGAGAGCCGACAGACTCAGCAAAAACCGCTTCATTTGACCCATTTAGCCACGGTTTGAGGCGAAAATGGTGCGCTCAGCTTGCCTCAGCATGAACGCTTATCGTCTAGTCCGCGGCAGGCAACGGCCCATCCACGCGGCTCCAGATCTGCGTACGGCAAATCAGTCCCATGAGCCCGCAGCCGGTTAGCTTGAGCTGACGGCTGTTCAACAGCTGCAGATGAGCGGACACGTGGATATTGTCGTCGGGGATGTACAAGCTTCCGGTCCATCGCTTGCCGCGCTCATGCAACCCAGTCAGGACCGTGGTTCCGACCACATTGGCGGTGTTCTTGGCCACTTCGCGCTTGCCTCGAGCGGACGCCCATACGACCTTCCCGCACAGCGCATCGCCGCAGGGCGCAATCGCGATGATCGCGCTTCCGATGGGGTTCTTCCAATACCCTTCGATCGGCGCAGACGACTGCGCAGCCGTGAGCGCCAGGAGTGCAGCGATGGCGATCGAATGCATGATCTCGCTTTTCCGGAGTGCAGCTTACCGGCAGGTGGCGCGCAAATGAAATTGGCCAGTCGCGTCTGTCAATTGATGGCGGGCAGCGGATCGGTCGTGCGGGTCCAGAGCTCCGACTTGCATAGAGCCCTGCCGGCGAGGCAGCCGGAAACCTTGAGTTGACCGACGCTCACCAGTTCGATCTTGGCAGTCGCTCGCATATTCTTGTCAGGGATGAACAATTTACCCTGCCAGCGGCTGGGGCCCCTTTGCTCGAGGCCCGTCAGCAGCTGGGTGCCAACGAGCTGAGCGGTGGTCTTGCGCGACGCCTGCCTGGCTTTCTCGCTGGCCCAGGCGACGGTGCCGCAGAGACTGTCGCCGCACGGCGCAATGGCGATGATGCTGTTGCCGCCGGGGCTTCGCCACTGGCCGAGAACCGAGGCTTGGGTGGTATCCTGGGCGGCCGCCTGGATGAGTGCAGCGAAAGCGAGCACGATCGGCATGGTGGGCGGCCTTTACTCCCAAACCGCGGCTCAATGGAAATCGCGGCTCTTCGGGATGATCTCGACATCGCGCGGATGGCGGCCTGGAGGCGGACGCATTGCGCCAGGAGCGTCGCCGCGTGACAGAGGCGCGTCGAAGCTGTGCTCACTCAAATGTCGAAGCATGTGGCTGTGATCGTCGAGCTGCCGGGCGACGACATGGATGACATCGCTGTCTGGATCGCGTTGGATGATCCCGTGCACCGCCATCAGCCGCGCGGCCATGACGATCTTGCGCTGCTTGTCGAACACGTCGGGCCAGATCACGAGGTTGGCGATCCCCGTCTCGTCTTCGATGGTGATGAACACCACGCCCTCGGCGCTGCCGGGGCGCTGCCGAATGAGGACGAGCCCGGCGATCGACAGGCGCTTGCCGTCGCGGATGGTGTTGAGCTGGTCGGCGGCGATGAATTTCCGGCCTGCATAATGCTCGCGCAGGAAGCTCATCGGGTGCGCCTTCAGGCTGAGCCGGATCGTCTGATAATCGTTCACGACATGCTCGGAGAGCGGCATCGCCGGAAGCTGCGCCGGCTCGCTTTCGAACCCTTCGTCGCGAGCCTTGGCATAGGTGAACAGCGGGAGGTCGGGCACTTGCTTGAGCGCGCGTGAGTCCCACAGAGCAGCGCGGCGGTCGAGCCCCATCGACCGGAACGCGTCAGCGGCCGCGAGCCGCTGGATCGCGTGCACCGGCACGCCGCCGCGGCTGTGCAGCTCTTCGACGGTGCGATAAGGCCGCCGCGCCACCAGCCGCTCCGCTGCCTCGCGCTGCAATCCGTCGATCTGGCGGAGACCCAATCTCAGTGCCACATGCCCAGCTTCGTTCGTCCTGAGCGTAGTCGAAGGGCGCGGCTCAGACGCTAGTGCAGAACGCCCTTCGACTTCGCGCTCCGCGCTCCGCTCAGGACGAACGGATGTCGGTTCCAAAGTACAATCCCAATCGCTGCAATTCACATCCACTTCGCGCACTTCGACGTCATGTTCGCGGGCATCGCGGACGATCTGTGCCGGCGCATAGAAGCCCATCGGCTGCGAATTCAGCAGCGCACAGGCGAATGCCGCCGGGTAGCGCCACTTGAGCCAGCTCGACACGTAGACAAGATGCGCGAAGCTCGCGGCGTGGCTTTCGGGGAAGCCATATTCGCCAAAGCCCTTGATCTGGTCGAAGCAGCGCTGCGCGAACGCCACGTCGTAGCCGCGCTCGACCATTCGGCCGACCATCTTCTCCTCGAGCGGTTCGATCTTCCCCTTCGAGCGGAAGGTCGCCATCGCCTTGCGGAGTTGGTTGGCTTCGTCGGGCGAGAATTTTGCCGCGTCGATGGCGATTTTCATCGCCTGTTCCTGAAAGATCGGCACGCCGAGCGTCCGTCCGAGGATTCGTTCAAGCTCGTCGGGCGGCCCATGGGCGGGCTCGGGGCATGGAAACGTCACTGGTTCCTTGGCCGACCGGCGCTTCAAATAGGGATGAACCATGTCGCCCTGGATCGGACCTGGGCGGACGATCGCGACTTCGATCACGAGGTCGTAGAAACAGCGCGGCTTGAGTCTCGGGAGCATGTTCATCTGGGCCCGGCTTTCGACCTGGAACACGCCGAGCGAATCCCCGCGACAGAGCATGTCGTAGACCTCGGGCACTTCCTGCGGGATCGTCGCCAGCTCCCACCGCTCGCCATGGTGCTGCTCGATCAGGTCGAAGCATTTGCGGATGCAGGTCAGCATGCCGAGGGCGAGCACGTCGATCTTCAAAATGCCGAGCTCGTCGATGTCGTCCTTGTCCCACTCGATGAAGGTGCGATCGTCCATCGCGCCGTTGCCGATCGGCACCGTCTCGGTCAGCGGCCGCTCGGTCAGGATGAAGCCGCCGACGTGCTGGGACAGGTGGCGCGGCATTCCGACGAGCTGCTCGGCGAGCTTGATCGTGCGCTTCAAATGCGGATCGGAGAGATCGAGTCCCGCGTCGTCTGCGCGTTCCTCCTCCAGCTCCGCGTCCATATGGCCCCAAATGGTCGAGGCGAGCGCGCCGCAGACGTCTTCCGAAAGGCCCATCACTTTGCCGACCTCGCGGATCGCCGATCGTGGGCGGTAATGGATCACGGTCGCGGCGATGCCGGCGCGATCACGGCCGTATTTCTGATAGATGTGCTGGATCACCTCCTCGCGCCGCTCATGCTCGAAATCGACGTCGATGTCGGGCGGCTCCTTGCGCTCCTCGGAGATGAAGCGTTCGAACAGGAGGTCGCTGGTCGATGGATCGACCGCGGTGATGCCGAGGCAGTAGCAGACCGCGCTGTTCGCCGCTGATCCACGCCCCTGGCAAAGGATCGGCGGGTCGAGCGAACGCGCATAAGCGACGATGTCGTGGACGGTCAGGAAATAGCGCGCGAAGTCGAGGCGCTCGATCAACGGCAGCTCATAATTGAGCTGGTTCAGCACCTTCTCCGGAATGCCATCGGACCAGCGCTGTTTCGCCCCTTCCCAGGTCAGCTGTTCGAGATGCTGCTGCGGCGTGCGACCCTTCGGCACGGCCTCCTTGGGATATTCGTACCTGAGCTCGTCGAGGCTGAAGTGCAGCGAATCCGCGAACTCGCGCGTCGCGGCAATCGCGTGCGGCCAGCGTGCGAACAGCCGCGCCATTTCCTGCGGCGATTTCAAATGCCGCTCGGCATTGGGGTTGAGCAGGTAACCGGCGGTCGCGATCGTCACTTTCTCGCGGATGCAGGTGACGACGTCCTGCAGCGGCGTCTTCTCGGGTGCGTGATAATGGACGTCGTTGGTCGTCAGGATCGTGCAGCCGTGCTTCCGCGCCAGCCGGTCGAGCCGCTCGATCCGCGCGGCATCGTCGCCGCGATAGAGCCAGCTCGCCGCGACATGACGGAGTGACGTCAAAGCGTCGCGAAGCCGCGGCAATTGCTCTTCGAAAACATCGAGATCGTCATTAGGCCAGGCGATGAAGGCGATGCCGTTTGCATGCGCCGCGACGTCGGCGAGACTCAATTCGCACTCGCCTTTGTCCACCCGCATCTTGCCGAGACTGAGCAGTCGCGACAGTCGGCCATAGCCTTCGCGGTCGATTGGATAGGCAAGCAAGCTCGGCGCGTCAGTGAGGTCGAGCCGGCAACCGATCAGCGGCTTCAGCCCCGCTTCCTTGGCCGCGCCATGCATTCTGACAACGCCGGCCAGCGTGTTGCGGTCGGCGATTCCGATGGCGTGATAACCTTGGCCCAGCGCCGCCATCACCAGCTCGATCGCGTCCGATGCTCCGCGCAGGAAGGAGAAAGGCGAAGTGACGCCAAGCTCGACATAAGGCGCACGCTCGACCGGAGGCGGGCGCATCCCCTCGCGCCGCACCAGCTTGAGCCGCGAAAAGCCGACCTTCTCGGGCATCAGCCGCCTGCCTTCCTTTGTTCGTCACCCCCGCGAAAGCGGGGGTCCCGCTGCCTTTGCCGCGCAGGAGAGAGAAAAGCGGAATTCCTGCTTTCGCGGGAATGACGAGTGAAGATAGGCATCATCCGAACAGGCCGTGGATGAACCAGTTCGGCGCGCCGCCGCGGCCGTCGCCGATCAGGCCTTCGCGATAGATCCAGTACCGCCGCCCGGATGCGTCTTCGACGCGGTAATAATCGCGCAGTCGCGCCGACGACGGCTGCCGCCACCATTCGGGCGCGATCCGCTCCGGCCCTTCGACCCGGGAGATGTCGTGCACTGCCCAGCGCCACACGAACCGCCGCGGCATGCCTTCCGGCGTCGCGTAGATGACGTCGATCGCTTCCGGGCGGTCGAGGAGGCGTTGGGGGCGCGTAAGCTCCTCCCTGGCCAAAGGCCGGGGAGGGGGACCGCTCGACGAAGTCGAGTGGTGGAGGGGTTTGGCGCCGACCCCTCCACCATTCACTCTTTGGTGAATGATCCCCCTCCCCACAAGCTGCGCTCGTAGGGAGGAGCTGACAGCCGCAACCCACCCGCTCGCCCGTTCGGGCAGATGGCTTTCAAACGTCTGCGGCCGCCGCACGGCCCGCGGGCCAAGCCTCACCGTCAACCGGTCCACCAGCCGCGCCAGCTCCCGATCGCCGCTCGGCTCCTCGACGAGGCTTTCCTGAGCGGCGTCCAGCTCCTCGGTCCAGTCCGCGACCAGCGCGAAAGCATCGAACCCGAACTCCGGATCGAGCGCCGCGGCCTTGTCCGCGAGCAGCCGCCGCAGATGATTCGCCTCGCGGCTGGCGATCGCCGTCGCAATGGTCGCCGTCGCGACGCTGCCGCCGACGCGAAAACCCTCGAGCGACAGCCGGCGGGCACCGAGATGCCGCTCCTGCAGCTGCCGAACGAGATCCGGGATCAGCCGCTCGAGCGCCTGCGGAGCCGCTTCCGGATGCACGGCTGGCTCTTCAAGCCGAAGCGCGGCACGCGGCGGCAGGTTGTCCGGCGCGGCGATCAGCGGCTCGGCCTTCCGCCCAAGCGCTCGGTCGAGTGCATCGACTACGTCTTCTGCTCCGCGGAACCGCCGCGCCAGCGATAGCCGCGGAACGTCCATCAGTGCGCCAATGGTCTTGAGTCCGAGCCGTTCGAGCGTGCGCGCCGTGTCCATATCGAGGCGGAGAGCGGAGACGTGCAGAGGGCGGAGATGCTCAACCAATTCCCTCTCCCCGGCGGGGAGAGGGCAGGGTGAGGGGGTACGGCCTGGCTGATTAGCGCTGATCCCCCTCGCCCCGCTCAGCTTCGCTGAGTCGCCCTCTCCACGCCGGGGAGAGGGGAATCGCGCCAGCGCCCAAGCAGCGGCTGCAGTCGGCGCAATGGCGATACGGCTGGTTAGTCCAAATTGCGCAAAGCGTCGGCGAACGTCTTTGACCAACCCCTGCTCGCCGTCGAACAGATGGGCGACGCCGGTGACATCGAGCCGCAGCCCGTCGGCGCCATCCACCTCGACCAAAGGCGACCAGCGTCCGGCCCACTTCGCGAGGCGCTGCACCAGCGCGGTGTCTCCCTCTGGATTGGCAGGTACCGCCACTAATGCCGGATCGAGTGCCCGCGCGTCGGTGAGTCGCGCGCCGGGCCTCGCCCCGCGCTCTGCTGCGGCTCTCGTGGCGGCATGGATCAGAAGTCCGTGCGTGCCCTCGACCGTGAGGACGACCGGAGCATCAGGCGGATAGTCGGCGCTCTTCGCCCAGCGCTCGATCGCGAGATGCGGCAGCCAGATGGAACACACCCGCTTCATGAGCGATGCTCCAGCGGCCGGGCGGCATTCCGCGAGCGCGGAACAGGTCGGCGTCCCATGCCGGCGTTCCCGGTGCTCGCGGATCGAGTGGATTCAGCAGCGACGGCGCGCTCGCGACCCGCCAGCGCATCCGCGCGCCGCTGAGGTTCGCCGCGCCGCCGAGCCGAACCAGCCAGCAGGGCGTCCCGCTGCGCTCCGACGCAACCGCCAGCCGCCGCGTCGCGGTGAAATCGAGCACCTTGGGGTCGCCCCAGATCTCTCCGATTACGGCGGATAGCGCGGAACACCTTACGCCCTCCTCCATCGCCCACAGGGCATCGCGCGCGTCGCGTGCCTCGACATGAATGAGGTTTTGGGTTGCCAGCCCGGGCGGATGCACGCGTCCGCTCTCGAGGATCGCCATCCGGTCCTGCACCCACAGCAGGGGCTTGCCCGTCTCCAGCTGCGCCAGCAGGAATCCTGCCCAGCCGCCGTCACGTGGATGCGCCGCGAACAGCTCGGAGAGAGTGGACCGCTCGGGCTGAGGTAAATTCCAGCATTCCTGCGAAAGCAGGAATCCAGTCTGTGCTCCTGCCTTCGCAGGAGCACAATGGTCAGGCCGCGCGGAGACAGCTCCGCCGGCGGCGAGAGACAAACTTCTTGCCACACGACTCACAACGCTTCTGTTCTACTTTTGTTCTTTGTCCCGCGACTCAGGGGACAGAGTCAAGACAGCGACTCGGAAGGTCTCTTCAGAATCGGCGGCCGCCCTTCCATTTCACCGAGGAAGCTCTCGAGCTCGCGGACGATCCGGACGAGAGCCGGCCGCCACAGAACGGCGCCCACATGATAGGTATCGATCTCGACCGCGCGATCGATTTCATGATCCTGTCCGCGCGCTGCGCTCGGAGCGACGATCCCGTCGCGGCGCGACCAGAACGCCATCGTGGGCACCGGCGGCTTGCCGTACGCGCGCGGAAAGGGCGGTTGATAGACGTCGTGCCCGGCGACCCGCTCGTACAGCTCACGCACGTTGGTGTTGGTCTTGTAATCGCCCGAGAAGGGCGAGCAGAGCGTCGCCACCGCGCGGACCTTGTCCGGATGCAAATGCGCGAGCTCGCGAGCGAACATTCCGCCCAGACTCCAGCCGATCAGAACTATTGGCCGGCCGTCGTAAATCTCATTCAGCCGGCGGCCCAACAGCTCCAGCGTGTCGGCCTTCGCTCCGAGGTTCATGCCGAGGCCCCACGGATGCGCGCGCCAACCCGCACGGGCGAGCGCTCGGCGCATGTCCATCGTGGTCCTGTCGCTGGCTAGGAAACCCGGGAGAACGAGCGCAGGCGGCCCGTTCTCCGGGCCTCGAGGGCCCACGGGACCAAGTCCTGCCAGAATTCGCGGAAGGTGCCAGGCGGCTTCGCGAAAGCGGTGCCAGCCCGGAGGCGCGAGGTCGTCCGGGTGAACCGTGCCGGCTGTCCCGGCAGCCTCGGTCCGCACCCATTTCACACCATCAAAGATGATATCTTTTCGTAAACGAAACAATACCGAACGCGAAATTATCTGTTCCATTTCAGGAACCTGTGGATTTCGCGCGTCACCTGCGCGGCCGCGCGGTGCGACACTCCGAACGCCATGTGCGCGCAATCGAGCTCGACCGCTTCGTCGCGTTCGTGCTCCAGTCCCTTGGCCGCGCGCGGGGCGATCAGCCCGTCCTTGCGCGACCATAAAGCGAGATTCGGCACGGGCGGCTTATCGGTGATGCGCGGGACCGGAGGATCGTCGACCTTGTGCTTCGCCACCCACTCGTACAGCCGCCACACATGGTTCTGGTGCGGATCGCCGGAGAAAGGCGAGCCGAGCGTGATCACCGCCCGCACGCGATCCGGGCGCTCGCGAGCCAGTTCGCGTGCGAACAGCCCGCCGAGGCTCCATCCGACCAGAAGAATGGGTTCATCGCTGATTTGATCGAGCCGCTCGCGCAGCCGCAGAATCGTGTCGTGGCGCACGCCACGGTTCCAGCCCAGCCCCCAGCCGTGCACGCGCCATCCGTCTTGGGCGAGCGCCTTGCGCAGCGGCAGAGTCGTCCGGTCGGTTGCAAGAAACCCCGGGATGACGAGCACCGGCGGGCCGTCAGGCGGTCCGATCGGCCCGCGCGGGCCGAAGCCGTTCACGAACCGCGCCACATTCCAGCCGAGTTCGGCAAGGCGCCTGCGGCCCGGGGGCAGCGCGTCATCACCTGTGAACTGGTAGGTCATTCTCCTGCCGGAACGGTGATCAGAGATATTCCGTTCCGCCCATCAATTCCTGAAGCGCTTCGGGAAGCTTTACGCGACCATCGGCTGTCTGATGATTCTCGAGCAGCGGGACCAGGATGCGTGGGGAGGCGAGCGCGGTGTTGTTGAGCGTGTGCGCGAACCGCACCTTGCCGTCCGCGCCGCGGTAACGGAGGTTCGCTCGCCGCGCCTGCCAGTCGTGCAAGGTCGAGCAGCTGTGCGTCTCGCGATATTTGTTCAGCGACGGCACCCAGCTTTCGATATCGTTCATCCGATACTTGCCGAGCCCCATGTCGCCCGTCGAAGTCTCGACCACCTGGTAAGGGATCTCCAGTGCCTGCAGCAGTTCCTCGGCGAGCCCGAGCAGCCGCGCGTGCCACTCGGTGGATTGCGCGTCGTCCGCCTCGCAGATCACATATTGCTCGACCTTCACGAACTGGTGGACGCGCAGAAGGCCGCGCACGTCCTTGCCCGCGCTTCCCGCTTCGCGCCGGAAGCATGGCGAATAGCCCGCGTAGAGGATCGGAAGCCTGTCCGCCTCGATGATTTCGCCCGAGTGAAGCGACGTGAGCACGACCTCCGCGGTCCCCGCGAGCCACAGCTCATCGTTCGGAAGCTCGTAGGTCTCTTCCTTGTGGCCGGGGAACTGCCCCTGGTTGAGGAACGCCTGCTCGCGCGCGATTGCGGGCACGGTGATCGGCGTGAAGCCCGCCGATGCGATCTTTTCGAGCGCCCACGCCATGAGCTTGGCCTCGAGCAGCGCGAGCCGGCCTTTGAGGCAGTACGTGCGGCTCCCCGACACCTGCGTGACGCGCGAGAGGTCGGCCCAGTCGCTCTTCTCGATCAGCGCCACATGGTCGAGCGGCTCGAAGTTAAACCGCGGCGGCTCGCCGACCGTGCGGATCACCGCGTTGAAGCTCTCGTCCGGACCGACCGGCGCACCTTCGTACGGGATTCCCGGAAGCTGCAACATCAGGACCCTCAGCGCGGATTCCTCGCCAGAGAGCTGGTCTTCGAGGCTGCTGATGCGCGTTCCGGCTTCCTTCGCCTTCCGGCCGAGTTCGGCTTTCTGCTCGGGCGCCGCCTTGGGAAACTGGGCGCTGATCGCGTTGCGCTCCGCCCTCAGCGCCTCGATTTCGGTCTTGAGCGCGCGCACCTGCGTATCCAGCGCCAGCAGGTCGTCGAGATCGAGCGCAACGCCCTTGTCGCGGATGGCGCGCTCGACGGTCTCGCGGTTCGCTTTGACGAAGTCCAATGCCAGCATGGGGCGCGTGCCTAGCGCAAGCTAGTCGAAGTGCAACCGGCGGTAGCGGCCGCGGAAATACAGCAAAGGGTCGAGGCCCGCGTCGAAGCTCGCCTTCTCCACGCGGCCGACGAGGATATGGTGGTCGCCTCCGTCATAGACCGCGAAGCGCTCGCACTCGAACACGCCGAGCGATTCCTCCAGGATCGGCGCCCCCGCTTCGCCACGGGCCCAGGGGGTCGTTCCGAACCGATCCTCGTCGCGCGTCGAAAAGCGGATCGAGGCTGGCTGCTGACCCGTTTGCAGCACGTTGATCGCGAAGTGCGGGGCGCTGATCAGCGCTCCGGCGCTCGCGGCAGCTTTCGCGATGCAAACCAGCAGCAGCGGCGGGTCGAGCGACACCGATGTGAAGCTGTTCACCGTCAGGCCAGCGGGCTCGCCGTCATTGAGACACGTGACCACCGTGACGCCCGTCGCGAAGCAGCCGAGCGCGTCACGCAGCGTGCGCGGATCGTGTCCGCTGCGATATTCGCCCCTGGTCGCCTGCCCGGCCATGAGCTTGGCTATAGCGCCCTCGACTGCCATTGCGAGGGACGATGGCGGAGTAGCCGGAGAGAAGGAGCTTCGATGGATCGAGTAGTGCGCGCGTTTGCAATGATCGCGATTCTGCTTGCGATTCCGGCTGCTGCTGCAGCGCCGCGGGCTGACCCGAACCTCTACCTCGAAAAAATCGACGGAGTCCGCGCTCTTACGAAAGTGAAGTCTTGGAACGCGGCGACGTTGGCGAAGCTCGAGAAGCAGCCCGGTTTCGCCAATTATCGCGCCAAGGCGTTGCAGCTCCTCTCGACCAACCAGAAGATCGCCGAACCGGACGCGATTCTCGGCGACCAAGTGCTGAACTTCTGGCAGGACGAGCAGCATCCCCGCGGTATCTGGCGCGTGTCGCCGCTCGCCGCCTTTGCCGCCGGCAAGGCGCAGTGGCGGACGCTTCTCGACATCGATGCGATGAGCAAGGCGGACAACAAGAAGTGGGTGTTCAAGGGCGCGACCTGCCTCTCGCCGGCCTACGTCGACTGCATGGTGAGCCTGTCGAACGGCGGCGGCGACGCGGTCGAAGTCCGCGAGTTCGACCTAGACAAGGGCGCGTTCATTCCTGGTGGCTTCTTCCTCCCCAATGCCAAGACGGAAGTGTCCTGGGCAGCTCCGGACGCATTGTTTGTCGGCACCGATTTCGGTCCAGGCACGCTGACCGATTCGGGTTATGCGAGGATCGTCAAGCTATGGAGGCGGGGCACCCTACTCACTGGGGCGACGAAGTTGGCGGAGGGCGTGAAAACCGACGTTTCGGTTGCCGCCCGCTCGCTGGTCGACGGCAACCGTAGCTGGCCGATCATTAGCCGCGCGGTAGATTTTTATCATCACAAGGTCAGCCATATTGCTCCCGATGGCAAACTGGTGCCCTCTCCACTGCCGGAGGACGCCGATATCTCGGATATCCTCGACGGCCGCGTGATCGCCGCGCTGAAGAGCTCCTGGCAGGGCCATCCGGCGGGAGCTTTGGTCGCTTACTCGATTCCCGACCTGCTCGCCGGCAACGCGCCGACGATCGAAACCGTGTTCGTGCCCAACGCCCACCAGGCGGTCGAGGATGTCTCCGCAAGCCGTTCGCGGGTCTGGGTCAAATATCTGGACGACGTCTCTGGTCGGTTGACTGCACTCACTCGGTCGGCCGACGGGACGTGGAGCGGCGCGCCAGTCGCACTTCCCGACAAGTCGACCGTTCATCTGAACGCGACTGCGTCCACCTCGGACCTCGCCTTTGCGACGGTCGAAGGCATGCTGACGCCTCCCACTTTATTCCGCGTCGATCCTTCGGCGCCGCCTGCGGCAATCCAGGCGCTGCCGCCCCAGTTCGATGCGTCGAACCTGACCGTCGAGCAGCATTTCGCGACATCAAGGGACGGCACGAAGATCCCATACTTCCTGGTCCACCAGAAGAATGTGGGCGGGCCCGTGCCGGTGCTGATGCACGCTTATGGCGGCTTCGAGCTTGCGCAGACTCCGAGTTATCTCGTCCACGAGCCGTACCGATCGGGTCCGTTGGCGCTGTTCTGGGTGAAGCAGGGCAATGCCTATGTGCTCGCGAACATCCGCGGCGGCGGCGAATACGGCCCGGCCTGGCATCATGCGACCATGCGCGAAAAACATCAGAACGCCTATGACGATCTCTACGCGGTTGCCCAGGACCTGATCACGCGCGGCATCACTCAGAAGGGCCGCATCGCCGTGTCGGGCCGCTCCAACGGTGGACTCATGGCGAGTGTCGCGATCACCCAGCGCCCCGACCTGTTCGGCGCCGCGATCATCGGTTCGCCGCTCGTCGACATGAAGCGCTATTCGCACCTGCTCGCCGGCGCATCGTGGATGGGCGAATATGGCAATCCGGACGTGCCCGCCGACTGGGCGTTCATCCGCAAATATTCGCCTTACCAGAACCTCAAGCGCGGCGTGAAATATCCGGTGCCGTTCATCTACACATCGACGCGCGACGACCGGGTCCATCCCGGCCATGCGCGCAAGCTCGCGGCGCGACTGGAGGAATATGGCGATCGGTTCTTCTACGACGAGGCGATCGAGGGTGGCCACGCCGCCGGCATCGTTCCTGAAGAAGACGCGCAGAGGGTCGCGCTCGAAGCCGTCTATCTGAACATGGAGCTGCCCAAATAGACTAAAGGCCAAGCAGCTCCTCGGGCGTCAGCGTCAGCACTTCGTCGACCGTTTGCTCGAGCGATTCCGAAACGAGATAGCGCGGCTGGAAGGCATCGTGCCGGTACGGCGTATTGACCGCTCGTTGGACCGAGAAGGGCAGCCGCTCGACCTCATCGCTCTCCAGGCTGAAGTGCGATTCGCCGAAGCTCGAAGCGAGACCGGCGCCAAGGATCTTGAGCTCGCCATGCTCTTTTCCGAGGCCGAACTCGACGCTGTGCCAGTAAAGCCGTGCCACTCGGTGGCCTTCGTCGGCGGCGATC
>DATMHG010000051.1:0-15319 GCA_035555035.1 Sphingomicrobium sp. | reverse complement strand
GACCTTCTCCTGGAAGATGGCGTGCGTGCCGACGAGGATATCGATCGAGCCGTCGGCGAGGCCCATGAGCACGCTGTCGCGGGCGCGGCCCTTCTCGCGGCCGGTGAGGATCGCGACGCGCACGCCGATGCTGTCGAGCTGGCCGAGCAATGTGGCGTAATGCTGGCGCGCCAGGATTTCCGTCGGTGCGAGCAGCGCCGCCTGAGTGCCGGATTCGATGGCCGCAAGCATCGCCATCGCGGCGACGAGCGTCTTGCCCGAGCCCACGTCGCCCTGAAGCAGGCGCAGCATCGGCGCGGACTGGGCCATGTCGCCCTGGATTTCGCCGATCACCCGCCGCTGCGCGTTGGTCAGCCGGTACGGCAGCTTGAGCTTCGCGGTGAGTTCCCCGGTGCCGGGCAGCGGCACGGTACGGTGCCTCCGCTGCGACTGGCGAAGCAGCAGCAACGCGAGCTGGTTGGCGAAGATTTCGTCATAAGCCAACCTCCTGCGCGCCTCGTCCGCACGCGGCTCGCGGTGGACGAGCGCGAGCGATCCCCTCCAACCGCTCCAGCCTTCGCGCATCGCAAGGCCCGATTCGATCCATTCGGCAAGCTCCGGGGCGCGCTCCAGCGCCTCACGCGCCAGCTCGCCCATCCGCCGGTTCGTAAGACCCTCGGTGAGGGGATAAACCGGCTCGCGGATCGCTGGCGCCGGCCCCTTTCCGGGCTCGGCCACTTCGGGGTGGATGATCTGCCACTCGTCGCCGTAGGCTTCGAGCTTGCCGGACACGATGCGGTTCTCACCGATCGGGAGGCTGCGCTTCGCCCAGCCGGGATTGTTGAAATAGACGAGGCTGATCGTGTTGCCCTCTGCGTCCGATGCGAACACCCGCGTCGGGCCGCGACCGGAGCGATTTTCGCGCGTCTGGAATGGCGTCAGCTCAAGGATGACGTTGCGGCCGAGCAGCGCCGCATCGGCAGCAGGCGCCTTGATCCGTTCGATCGCGCCGGTCGGCAGGTGGTAGAGCACGTCCACCACGCGGGTCAGGTCGAGCCGTTTCAGCAGCTTCGACACCTGGGGACCAACGCCTTTCAACACCTCCACCTCGGCGAAGAGCGGGTTGAGGATTTCGGGGCGCATGGCCAGTTGTTAGCGCGACATTCGGCGCTCGCAATGGCAGGAGAGCGCCACTACATGCACGCGATGCCTTCCGAAGCGGAAATGAAGCGCCTGCACTGGCGCGCGCATCATCGCGGCACACGCGAAGCCGACATGCTGATCGGCGGCTTCTTCGACGCGCATCATGCGTCGTGGAGCGCGGACGAGCGCGCGCTGTTCGAGCGGATGCTGGAGGAGCAGGACGTCGACATCATGGCCTGGGCGCATGGAACCGCCGAGGCACCGCTGCGCTTCGGCGGTCCGATGATCGATGCGCTGAAGAAGCTCGATTACATCCAGGTCGCGCGATGACGGAACCTCTGCAGCGCGTCCTTGGCGCCGATCAGCCGCTGACTCTGGCCGGCGTGCCGTCGGGCTTCCTGCCGTGGCTTGCCGCAGACCTTGCGCGTGCGGCGCATGGCACAGGCAGGGGCGGCCGCGCGGTGGTCATCGCCGCCGACGAAGCGGCGATGCGCGCGCTCGCCGAAACCGCGCCGCTGTTCGCGCCTGAGGTCGAAGTTCTGACCCTGCCCGGGTGGGACTGCCTGCCGTACGACCGAGCGTCCCCAGCCCTTCGGGTGATGGCCGAGCGACTGGCGACCCTGAACGCGCTCCAGGCGAAGCGTGACGAGCCGCAATTGCTGGTCGCGACCGCGAGCGCGGCGACGCAGCGGGTGCTGACGCCCTTCCGCATCCGCCAGCTCACCCGTCGCATCGCCGAAGGCGAGCGGATCGAGCGCGAGACCTTGGTCGAGCAGCTGAACGCGCTCGGCTATCAACGGACCGACACGGTTGCCGAGCATGGCGAATATGCCGTGCGCGGGTCGCTGATCGACGTCTTCCCGGCTGGCGAGGAGCAGGCGCTCAGGCTCGATTTCTTCGGCGACGAGATCGACAGCCTCCGCCGCTTCGATCCCGCCGACCAGCGCTCGACGGACAAGGCCGACGCGTTCACGCTGATGCCTGCGTCGGAAGCGCTGCTGGACGAGGAGAGCATCAAGCGATTCCGTTCACGCTATCGCGAGCATTTCGGGGCAACCTCGACGCAGGATCCGCTTTACCAGGCGCTGTCCGAAGGGCGGCGGATGGCCGGCATGGAGCACTGGCTCCCGCTGCTGGAAGAGCGGCTCTCAACTCTGTTCGACCATCTCGGCGAGAATGACATCGTCGTTCGCGACGCCGGAGCCGACAAAGCGATCGACAGCCGCCGCGAGGCCATCGAGGATTATTACAACAACCGCGTCCGAGCGATGGAAGCGGACCCGGGGAGCTATCGGCCTCTCGAGCCGCAATCTTTGTACGTCCTCAACGGGGACTGGGACGCAATCGTTGCCGACCGCGCGATTCACCGCACCTCGCCTTTCCCTGAGCCGGAATCTCCCACGACTATCGGCTTTGGTGTCGAACCGGCGCGCGATTTCACGCCCGAACGCGCACAGCAAGCCAACGTCTACGAAGCTGTCGCCGATCACGTGGGGAACCTGCGCAAGGGCGGCCGCAAAGTCGTACTCGCTAGCTATACGCGTGGCGCGCGCGAGCGCCTGGCCGGCTTGCTCGACGACCACGGCCTCAAGGCGCAAAAGCTGGCCGACAGCTGGCAGGAAGCCCTCGGCAGCAAGACCCAGCCTGCCATGCTGGTGCTTCCGCTCGAGCATGGCTTCACGACGCCGGATGTCGCGGTGCTTACCGAGCAGGACATGCTCGGCGACCGGCTCGTGCGCCGGCGCAAGAAACGCAAGGCGGCCGCGGCCTTCCTCGAAGAGCTGGCGACGCTTTCACCCGGCGACCTCGTCGTCCACGCCGACCACGGCATCGGCCGATATGAGGGGCTGACCCAGATCCCGGTCAGCAAGGTCCCGCACGACTGCGTCGCGCTCGAATATGCGCGCGGCGACAAGCTTTACGTGCCGGTCGAGAATATCGAGCTGCTGTCGCGCTACGGCAGCGAGAGCGACGGCGTGAGCCTCGACAGCCTCGGCGGCGAAGCCTGGCAACGGCGCAAGGCGCGGATGAAGGAGCGCATCCGCGAGATCGCGGGCGAGCTCATCAAGACGGCTGCGCTTCGAGCGACCCGCCCCGGCATTGTCGCACAGGCGGATAGTGCTTTCCCGCAGTTCGTCGACCGTTTCCCCTACGAAGAAACCGACGACCAGGAGCGCGCGATCGAAGAGGTCCTGCAGGATCTCGAGGCGGGCAAGCCGATGGACCGGCTCGTGTGCGGCGATGTGGGCTTCGGCAAGACCGAGGTCGCGCTTCGGGCCGCGTTCGTGATGGCCATGTCCGGCAAGCAGGTCGCGATCGTCTGCCCGACGACTTTGCTCGCCCGCCAGCACTATCGAAATTTCGTCGAGCGCCTTCAGGGTTTCCCGGTCAACGTCGACCGCCTGTCACGGCTCGTACCGGCGGCCGAGGCAAAGAAGACCCGGGAAGGTATCGTCGACGGCACCGTCGACATCGTCATCGGCACCCACGCGCTCCTCGCCAAGAACATCGAGTTCAAGCGCCTCGGCCTCGTGATCGTCGATGAGGAGCAGCATTTCGGTGTTACCCACAAGGAGCGGCTCAAAGCGCTAAGGGCGGACGTTCATGTCCTCACCCTGACCGCGACCCCGATTCCGCGCACGCTGCAAATGGCGATGTCGGGCTTGCGCGACCTTTCGGTCATCCAGACGCCGCCGGTGGATCGTTTGGCGGTGCGGACCTACGTCGCACCATTCGACGGAGTCGTGCTTCGCGAGGCGTTGCTGCGCGAACATTATCGCGGTGGTCAGAGCTTCTTTGTCGTTCCGCGCATCGCCGACCTGCCGGAGATCGAGGAGTGGCTGCGACAGCAGGTCCCGGAAGTGAAGTTCGTCACGGCTCACGGCCAGATGAGCCCGACCCAGGTCGAGGAGCGGATGAGCGCCTTTTACGACGGGAAATATGACGTGCTGCTCTCGACGACCATTGTCGAAAGCGGGCTCGACATCCCGACCGCGAACACTTTGATCGTCTACCGCTCGGACCGCTTTGGACTTGCGCAGCTCTATCAGCTCCGCGGGCGCGTCGGTCGTTCGAAAACGCGTGCTTATGCCTATCTTACCATGCCGGCCAGCCGCTCGATCACCGAAGCGGCCCAGAAGCGCCTGCAGGTGCTGGCGGAGCTAGACAGCCTCGGTGCGGGCTTCCAGCTCGCGAGCCACGATCTCGACATTCGCGGCGCGGGCAACCTGCTCGGCGACGAGCAGTCGGGCCATATCAAGGAGGTTGGGTTCGAGCTCTATCAGTCGATGCTGGAGGATGCGATCGTCGAGCTGAAGGCCGGCGGCGTGCCTCGGCCGGAGGAGTTCACTCCGCAGATCAGCGTCGACGCGCCGATCATGATCCCGGAGGAATATGTCCCCGACCAGGATCTGCGCATGGGCCTGTACCGCCGGCTGGGCGAGCTGGAGGACCGGCAGGCCATCGACGCTTTCGCGGCCGAGCTGATCGATCGGTTCGGCGCTCTTCCGCTGGAGACGGCGAATTTGATGAAGATCGTCGAGGTTAAGCTCAATTGCCGCCAGGCGACAGTGGCGAAGCTCGACATCGGCCCCAAAGGTGCCGTGGTGACGTTCACTGCAGGCGGCTTCCCCTATCTCGGGGCTTTGCTCGGCTATATCGAACGGCTGAAAGGCTCGGCGAAGCTGCGACCTGACAGCAAGATGACGGTGTCGCGTGATTGGCCGACGGCCGAAGCACGGCTCAACGGAGCGCTCCAGCTATCGCGCGGCCTCGCCCGGACGGCAGCTGCGGGAGAATCGGCGAAGAAAGAGCTGGAGCCGGCTTAAGCAGCCCGGTCGGGCTCGACCTGCGCTGCGGCGACGAAGCGCGTCAGCTCCTCATGCGTCAGCGCGCCCGCGCCAAGGAAACCCTGGTAGAGATCGCAACCCCATTCGGCGAGGAGGGCGAGCTGGCCGGTGCTCTCGACGCCTTCGACGACAACCTGCAGCCCGAGCTCGCGTGCAAGCTGGATCATCGCCTTGACGACGATGCGGTCGCGCTCGCCGCCGACGATGTGGGTGATGAGGCCGCGATCGATCTTGAGCATGTCGAGCGGAAGCGAGATCAGATAAGCGAGACTGGCATAGCCGGTACCGAAATCGTCGACGGCAATGCGCAGGCCCGCTTCCCGAAGACGCGAAAGACGTTCGGCCACGGCCGGATGGTCGATCAGCAATCCGCTCTCGGTGATTTCGATCGTGACTCGGGCGGGATCGATCCCGGCACTCTCGATCTCGTCGAGGAGCCACTGGTCGTAGTTTTCGCGCGACAGGTCCTGGGGAAGCAAGTTGAGGGAGATTCGAAGACCCTTGAGCGTCCCTTCCCACACAGCTGCACAGCGGAGCGCCTTACGCTGAACGAGCCGCGACAGGCGCTCGTCGAGGCCTGCCGCCGCGGCCCTGGCGAACAAAGCTTCCGCCGACGGGACGATCGGCGATCGCGCCAGCGCTTCCGCGCCAATGATCCGCCCCGTCCCGGGTTCGATCAGCGGCTGATACAGAACCTCGATCTGCTCGTGCGCGATTGCGGCTTCGAGCAGGCTGTCGTGTGCGGGAACGGAAGGCGTCGACATTGGCTGATCGGACGCCCGCCGCCCCCACTCGAAAATGCTTTCCAACCCCGGCATGCTGATGTGACTAACGATCGGTGGGAGCACGCGGAAGCAGGGCTGCAGGCGCCGACCCGAAACGGCACAGCGTGACGCGGGGCGGCAACGCCTCTATCTTGCTGCTTGACCGAAGCCTGATCGAGGAGCGGCAGTTGAACGCGGACGCGCCCCATTCACGCGAAGTACGGGAGCGCCAGGACCTGCGCGGTCTAGGAGTGGGCCTCGTCTCCTCGCATACGGAGGTGGCGAGGACCGCCGAAGCCCTGCTCCGGCAGCGGTACGATTTCGTGGCCGCTGAAGAGGCGCAAACGCTCGTCGCCCTGGGCGGCGACGGCTTCATGCTTCACACCCTTCACGCCATGCTCGATAAAGGCTCGCCGAAGCCGGTGTTCGGGATGAACCGGGGGACCGTCGGCTTCCTGATGAACGACTGGCGGATCGACTGCCTTCCCGAGCGTCTTGCAGGAGCCAAGGCCATCCGCGTCGCGCCGCTCGAAATGAAAGCCACGACCGTGGGTGGCGACACGTTCGTCCACGCGGCGATCAACGAGATTTCGCTTCTGCGTGAAACGCGCCAGACGGCGAAGATCGAGATTTCGGTGAATGGCCGCGTCGCCTTGCCCGAGCTCGCCTGCGACGGCGTGCTGGTTGCGACGCCCGCGGGCTCGACGGCTTACAATCTCTCCGCCCATGGCCCGATCCTCCCGCTTCAAGCCAAGATGCTTGCGCTGACTCCGATCAGCCCCTTCCGCCCTCGCCGCTGGTCGGGCGCGATCCTTCCTGACGACACCGCCGTCTGCCTGCAGGTGCTCGAAGCCGAGAATCGGCCGGTTTCCGCGGTGGCCGATCAGGTCGAGGTCCGCGACGTCTCCCGGGTCGAGATCGCGCTCGACCGGCATCGCTCGCTGACTTTGCTGTTCGATCCCGAGCACGCGCTCGACGAGCGCATTGCGATGGAGCAATTCGCCACTTGAATTGCCTCTTAGGATACTTGCCTTTAAGCTCGTCTCCGCTATCTAGCCCGCCTGCCCCGCGGCATGCCCGCGAGGCTGCTCCCCGGTAGCTCAGCGGTAGAGCATCCGACTGTTAATCGGACGGCCGCCTGTTCGAATCAGGCCCGGGGAGCCATCTTCCTCATTCTTCGTGACCGGAGCGCCAGAGAGCGCCGGTCAGAGGCTCGATCAGATATTGCAGCGCCGTGCGCGAGCGCACCTTGAGGACGGCCTGGACCGGCAGGCCGGGCCGGAGCTCGCCCCGACCGAGTGTCGAACGCACTCGGTTCAGCTCGGCTTCCGGCACGACGATTTCAGCTCGGAAGTAGGACTTGCCGGTCTTCTCGTCGGTAAAGCTGTCGGCCGAGACGGTCCGCACGGTCCCCGTGAACAGCGGCAGGGCGCGGTTATGGATGCTGAGAAAACGGATCTGCGCCTTCTGGCCTGGAAAGGCGTCGTCGGCGTCGGTGGGGGCAAGCTGCGCCTGGATGATCAGCTCTTTCCCGTCCGGCACGATGTCCATCAGCTTCTGGCCGGGCGCGACGACTCCGCCGACGGTGAACACCTCAAGCCCCACGACCTGCCCGGTCGCCGGAGCGCGCACCTGCGAATGTTCGAGCTGCTCGCGCGTCGCGACCAGCTTCGGAAGCGTTTCGGACAGCTTGCTCTGCGTGTCCTTGAGATCGGTTTCGATCTGCTCGAGGCGATCCTTGGTGACGCTGAGCGACTGCATCTTGGTCTCGCCGATGCCTTCGCCGGCCCGCGCATATTCGGCTTCCATCGCCGCCTGCTGCCCTTTGAGCTCGGCTTCCTGCCGCTCGAGCTCGCGAACGCGGTTCATCGACGCAAAGCCCTTTGCGGCGATCTTCCTGAGACCGTCGAGCTCCTCGCCGATCAGCCGCTGCTGCTCGATCAGCGCATTTCGCTGCGAGATGTAGCCGGACTGCTGCTGCACGAGCTGTCCCGCGCGCTGCCCAAGCACCGACTGCTGCGCCGATACCGAGCCGGAGCGGGCGCGCATCTCGGCCCGCTGGAGCTGCATGACCTGGTCCGCGATCGGGCGGTCGTCGGCGCTGAGCGTCGCAAATTCCGGCGGCGGTGCGAAGTCGCGCTGCCCGGAACGCTCCGCAAGCAGCCGCGCGCGCTGTGCGAGCAGGGTCAGGTAATCGCTGGTGAGAGCGCGCTCGGCCGCCTTGAGCTCGGGAGCCGCAAGCTCGATCAGGACTTGCCCGGCCGTGACGTGCTGGCCTTCGCGCACATGGATCGCAGTGACGATGCCGCCGTCCTTGTGCTGGACCGTCTGGCGGTTGCCGAGGACGGCGATTTGGCCTGCGGCATTCACACCCGCGTCGAGAGGCACGAACGCGGCCCAGCCGAGGAACAGCACGAAGAAGGCGAATGCGATCGCCGCGCCCATACGGATCTCGCGCACCGGATTGCCCGCTTCGCTGTGTGTGGGCGACGTCAGGACGAGCGCATCGTTCACGCCGCATTCTCCGAAGTCTTGGGTCCCGTAAGGCGCGCGACGACCTCCTTGGCGGGACCGATCATCCTCGGCTTGCCCTCCTCGAGCACCAGCAGCCGATCGACCGCAGCGAGAACGCCGCGCCGGTGCGCAATCACGATCACCGTCGCGCCGCGTGCGCGCGCCTTCGCGATGGCCGCGACGAGCGCGGCCTCCCCCTGCTGATCCATGAACGCGTTCGGCTCGTCGAGCAGGAGCAGCCGCGGCTCGCCGTAAAGGGCCCTCGCCAAGGCGACGCGCTGAGCCTGCCCCGCCGAAAGACCGACGCCCATCAAGCCGAGTTTCGAGTCGTAACCATGCGGAAGCTGCAGGATCAACTCGTGAACGCCTGCTTCCCTAGCGGCGGCGATCACGGCCTCATCGATGGCCTTTACGTCCTCGGAGCTCGCGCCCTTCTGGAACCGGGCGATATTCTCCTTGATCGTGCCTTCGAACAGCGACGGCTCCTGCGGCATGTAGCCGAGGTGCTTGCCGAGCTCGTCCTGGTCCCAGTCGGTGAGCTTGGCGCCGTCGAGGCGCACCGTCCCGATGGTCGGCTGAATGGCGCCGACAATGATCTTGCCAAGCGTGGTCTTGCCCGACCCGCTGGGGCCGATGATGCCGAGGATGTGGCCGGGATCCGCGCGGAAGCTGATGCCGACGAGGACTGGGCGTCCCTCCCGGCCACGCACGCCCACCTCCTCGACCTGGAGCGCGCCTTTTGGCGCTGGGAGAGCCGTGTAGATCCGCGGCTCATCGATATTCTCGAACGCACGGGCAAGCCGGATCACCGAAGCACGCGCGGAGGTCAGGGGCGACCAGGCCGCAATGATGCTCTCGACCGGCTGAAGCGCTCGGCTCATGAGCACCGAGGACGCGATGATCGCGCCCGACGAAATCTCGCCCGCGATGGCGAGGAGAGCCCCTACCCCGAGCGCAACGGACTGGAGAAACAGACGGAAGAACCGGCTGGACGCGGAGAGCTTGCTGCCGGCGAACTGGGCGTAGACCATGTTTGCGAGCGCGATGTTGCGGTGTGCCAGCTGCCGCTCGACCATTGCGCCCGTCATTCCGAGGCCTCTCACCGTCGTACCGTGCGTCGCCGCAGCCTGCTGGCTGTTGTGCGCCGACGCCATTGCCGACGTTGCGATCTCCATCTTCTTCTGGGTGGCGCGCTGATTGAGGTAAGCGAGCGTCACCAGCGCCACCATCGCGACGATCGCGAGGATTCCGATCCAGAAGTGAAGCATGAAGGCAACGAGCAGGAAGACCGGAGTCCAGGGCAGGTCGAAGATCGCAGCGATCGCGGGCGTAGCCATGGCGGTGCGGATCGAATCAAAGTCGCGCATCGCCTGACCGGCCGCGGCGGAATCGACTGCCATCATCTGCTTGAGGATTCGCGGCGCGACGAGCGCATCGACCCGCTGACTGGCGCGGACGAGCAGCCGATTGCGGACCATGTCGAGCGACGAAAGCGCCAGCAGCGCCAAAGCCAGCACCAGGGTGACGAACAGCAGGGTCGTCTTCCCCGCCGTCGGCACGACGCGGTCGTAGACCTGCAGCATGTACAACGTCGGTGCAAGATAGAGGATGTTGATGAGGAGGCTGAACACCGCTGCCGCAATGAAATGCTGGCGGCAGCCCGCTAGCGCATCCGCGAGGACCCGCGGCAGCTCAACCCCGGCGAGCCTCAAGTGCGCGCTCCGGCTGTGCGAGTGCCTCGACGGCAGCGCTCAGAGTGCTTCAACCGCATCAAATCCCCTCGCCGCCAAACGCGGCCAAGCTGCCATTTCTCTAACAGAATCAAGGTTAACTAAAAAATCGTCCCTTTCCGGGACATGAAGGTCAGCCCTCGAGCGCCGCCATCAGGTAGGCGTTTCCGCCCGCGGCGGTGGTGTCGATGCAAGTGACGCGTTCGGTGGCGAAGCGAGCGACATAGTGCGGGCCGCCGGCTTTCGGTCCAGTGCCGCTGAGACCTTCACCGCCGAACGGCTGGCTTTCGACCACTGCCCCGATCTGGTTACGGTTGACGTAGAAATTGCCGACGCGCGCATGTTCCTCGACATAGTCGCGGACCGTGTCGATACGGCTCTGCAGGCCGAGCGTGAGCCCGTAACCGGTCGTGTTGATCGCCTCGACGACCTTGTCGAGCTTGTCGCCGGCAAAGCGGATGACATGAAGGATTGCACCAAAATTCTCGCGATCCAATTGGCTTAGAGACTGAATTTCGTAGAAGGCGGGAGGAACGAAACAACCGTTCGCGGCCTCCGGCGGCGGCTCCAGCCGGCAGATCCGTTTCGCATTCTTGTCGAGCCATTCGAGGTGCTCATCGAGCACCTTCTTGGCGGCCTCGTCGATGACCGGGCCGACGTCGGTGGAGAGATTGCTCGGGTCGCCAACGTTGAGAGCCTCCATCGCGCCGGCGATCATCTTGATCATCCCGTCGGCGACATCTTCCTGAACGAACAGGACTCGCAAGGCCGAGCAGCGT
Source organism: Sphingomicrobium sp. (assembly GCA_035555035.1). Lineage (GTDB taxonomy): Bacteria > Pseudomonadota > Alphaproteobacteria > Sphingomonadales > Sphingomonadaceae > Sphingomicrobium. The sequence continues at coordinate 4,562 of DATMHG010000051.1, read as the reverse complement.
TGGCCCGCGCTCTGGAACGCCGAGGAAATGACATCGCGCGTGACCTGCTCTGGCAGCGCCGAACTGTCCACGATCATGGCATTCTGGCCGCCGGTCTCGGCGACGAACGGGATGATCGGCCCGTCGCGCTCGGCCAGCGTGCGGTTGATCATGCGCGCAGTTTCGGTCGAGCCCGTGAAAACGACGCCGGACAGCAGCGGATGCGCAGTCAGTGTTCCGCCAACGACCCGGCCCGAGCCAGGCGCGAGCTGGACCACGTCCCTGGGAATCCCCGCCTGATGCATCAGCTCGACTGCGAGAGCCGCAATCAGCGGAGTTTGCCCGGCCGGCTTTGTGATGACCGCGTTGCCCGCTGCCAACGGCGCTGACGTCAGGCCGGTGAAGATGGCGAGCGGGAAATTCCACGGCGAAATGGCGGCGATGACTCCCCGACCATGCAACCGCAGCTCGTTCTGCTCGCCGGTCGGGCCCGGAAGCGGAAGCGGCTTTGTGAACTGGCGTCGCGCTTCGGATGCATAGAAACGCAGGAAATCGACCGCCTCGCGCACTTCGAGCACGCCATCGATCAAGGTCTTCCCGCCTTCGCGAGCGCAGAGCGAAAAGAATTCTTCCGCATGCTCCTCGTAGAGGTCGGCAGTCCGCTCCAGAAGCTGTGCGCGCTTCTCCCCGCCGAGTGCATCCCAGGCGACCTGTGCGGCATGCCCGGCGCGGACCATCCGATCGACTTCATCGGCCGTCGCTTCGAACGTGGTTCCGACGGTCACCCGATGATCATGGGGCGATACGATCGACCTCGCTTGCCCCTTTCCCAGGCCCGGCTTGGCGGTCCAGCTGCGCGCTTCGAGTGCTCTCAGCCGCTCGAGCAAGGGCTCGCGCACCAATGGGTCGCTAAGGTCGACTCCGGCGCTGTTGCGGCGTCCAGCACCGAACAGGTCGGTCGGCAGGATGATTTTGGGGTTGCGCTTCGGCGTGAGCGCTTCGAGCTCGGCGACCGGGTCCCTCACCAGCTCATCGATCGAGACCTGCTCGTCGGCGATGCGGTTGACGAAGCTCGAATTGGCGCCGTTCTCGAGCAGGCGCCGGACGAGATAGGCGAGCAGCTCCTTGTGGCTCCCGACCGGCGCGTAGATGCGCACCGGCGTTCGCGTGTCACCGAGGTGCCGTTCGAGACCGGCAAGCTCCTCGTACAGCTCCTCGCCCATGCCATGCAGGCGCTGAAATTCGAACTCGCGGCCAGCCGTTAGCGCATTCACCAGCCCAATCGTGTTCGCATTATGCGTCGCGAACGCCGGGTAGATCACGTCGCTCGCATCGAGCAGCTTCTTCGCGCAGGCGAGATAGGAGACGTCCGTCGCCACCTTCCGCGTGAAGACGGGATAATCGGCGAGTCCGCCGACTTGGGCAGCCTTGATCTCCGTGTCCCAGTAAGCGCCCTTGACGAGGCGCACCATCAGCTTGCGGCCGTGGGCCCGCGCCGCCTCGACCACCCAGTCGCACAAAGGCGCAGCGCGCTTCTGGTAAGCCTGGATGGCAATCCCGAAGCCGCCCCAGCCGTTGGCGAACAATTCGTCGTCGGCGAGCAAGGCTTCGAAGACATCCAGCTGCAGCTCAAGGCGGTCTGCCTCTTCCGCGTCTATCGTCAGGTGGATGTCGGCGCGCGACGCCTTCAGTGCCAGCTCGCGCATCACGGGGATCACACCCGCAAGGGCGTCCTCGCGGTGCGTATATTCGAAGCGTGGGTGGAGCGCCGTCAGCTTGACCGAAATCCCCGGCGAACGGCGAAAACCGCCCTTGGCCTCTGCAGCGATCCGATCGAGCGCGTTACGATATGAAACGGCGTATCGCTCCGCATCCCCGTAAGTCTTCGCGGCCTCCCCGAGCATGTCGAAGCTGTGGCTCAGACCGTGCTTCCGCTCCGGCTCCGCGCGCTTCAGCGCTTCGTCCATCGTCCGGCCGAAGACGAAGTTGCGGCCGAGGATCTTCATCGCTTCACGAACCGCGGTGCGGACGACCGGTTCACCGAGGCGGCCCACGGCACGGCCGAGCGCCGCCTTCCAATTGTCCGACCGATCCTGCGCGCCTTCGAGTACCTTGCCGGTCAGCAGCAATGAGAAGGTAGCGGCATTCACAAAGGCCGAGTCCGACCGTCCGAGCTTCTCGGACCAGTCAGGCCCCGAAAGCTTGTCGGCGATCAGCTCGTCTGCGGTATGCGCGTCGGGGATGCGCAGCAGCGCCTCGGCCAGGCACATCATCGCGATTCCCTCGTCCGAACCGAGGTCATAAGCATGGAGGAAAGCGTCCACGCCCGAGGGCTTCTGCGAACGGACGCCCTTCACGAGTGTACGAGCCATGGCCGCCGCTTCGCCGCGAATGTCCGGAGCCAGCCGCGCCTGATCAAGACGCTCGCGAACGACCTGCTCTTCGTCAGGCCGGTAGGCGCGCCTCAGCTCGGTCCGGTCGATCGGGCGCACCGGCTTCGCCGGCTCTACGCGAGCTGTCCGTGGCAATGCTTGTATTTCCGGCCGGAGCCGCACGGGCACGGAGCGTTGCGGCTGATCGGAGCCTCGACGACGTCTCCCTGCGGCTCGCGCTGCGGAAACATCGGCTGCGGGATGTTGAGCGGCGGCAGGTTCGACAGGACCGTGCCCGTCGCAGCATCGATATCGGCCGTATCGTCGTCGCCGGAGAACGGATCGAGGTGCTGAGTGATGAACTCCGGCAGCACGGGCGGCGGCGGCTCGACCTGGAGCTGCGCACGCATGAGGATTCGGGTCACCTCCTCGCGGATGGCGACGAGCAGCCGTTCGAACAGCAGGAACGCCTCCTGCTTATATTCGTCGATCGGCTTCTTCTGGGCGTAGCTGCGAAGATGAATGACCTGGCGAAGCGCGTCGAGCGTCGCCAAATGCTCCTTCCAATGATGATCCAGCGTCTGGATCAGGATCTGCTTCTCGATGTCGCTCCACCGTGCCGGATCCACATCTTGGAGCTTCGACGCCATGGCTTCGTCGGCGAGCTTCTGCAGGCGCTCGACGATCATCTGCGGTTCCACCGCTTCTTCCTGCAGCCAATCTTCGATCGGCGGCTGCAGCCCGAACACAACCTCGATGCTCTCCTTCAGCGCGGCCACATCCCACTGCTCGGGATAAGTGCCCGGCGGACAGCTGACGACGACGATCGACGAAGCCGTCTCGGCCCGCATGTCCGCGATGACGTCGCTGACGCTTTCGGCGTCCATGATGTCCGCGCGCTGCTCGTAGATCACCTTGCGCTGGTCGTTCATCACGTCATCGAATTCGACGACCTGCTTGCGGATGTCGTAGTTGCGCGCCTCGACCTTCTTCTGCGCCGTCTCGATCGCCTTGGAGATCCATGGACTGACGATCGCTTCGCCATCCTCGAGATTCTTGTTCATCAGTCGCGCGAACATGGTCTGGGGACCGAAGATGCGGAGCAGGTCATCGTCGAGGCTGAGATAGAAGCGCGACAGGCCCGGGTCGCCCTGTCGCCCTGAGCGGCCGCGCAGCTGATTGTCGATGCGGCGGCTCTCGTGACGCTCAGTGCCGAGCACGAACAGGCCGCCCGCGTCGAGCACGCGCTGCTTCTCCTGGGCGATTTCGGCGCGGATCTTCTCCGCCTGAGCATCATATTCGGGCGTGCCCTCGACGAGGTCCGGGAATTCGTCCTGCATGCGGAACTCGAGGTTGCCGCCGAGCTGAATGTCGGTGCCGCGGCCCGCCATGTTCGTGGCGATGGTCACCGCGCCGATGCGGCCGGCCTGGGCGACGATATGCGCTTCCTGTTCGTGGAAGCGGGCGTTGAGGACCGAGTGCTTGACACCGGCCTTCTGGAAATATTCGGACAGCATCTCCGATTTCTCGATCGATACCGTCCCCACCAGGACCGGTTGGCCGGCCGCTTGCTTGGCCTGAATCTCCTTGGTGATCGCGGCGAACTTCTCGGGCATGGACTTATAGAATTCGTCATCCTGGTCCGCGCGGAGGACTGGCAAGTTGGTCGGAATCGCGACCACGTTCATCTTGTAGATGTCGAAGAATTCCGGCGCCTCGGTCATCGCGGTGCCGGTCATTCCGGAAAGCTTCGGGTACATGCGAAAATAATTCTGGAAGGTGATCGAGGCGAGCGTCTGGTTCTCGGGCTCGATGTCAACGCCTTCCTTGGCCTCGACCGCCTGGTGAAGGCCGTCCGACCACCGCCGGCCCTCCATCATCCGTCCCGTGAACTCGTCGATGATGACGACCTTGCCGTCCTTCACGATATAGTCGATGTCCTTCTTGAACATGACGTTCGCTTTGAGCGCCTGGTTCAAGTGATGGACGGCCTGCGTGTTGACCACGTCGTAGAGATTGCGGCCCTCGATCAATTCCGCTTCCTCGAGCATCCGCTCGGCCTTCTCGGTGCCCTCCTCCGTCAGCACGACGCTCTTCTGCTTCTCGTCCTTCTCGTAATCGGACGGGGTCAGGGTTTTCACCAGCTTGTCGACGGCAATGTAGAGATCGGACTTGTCGTCGGTCGGTCCTGAAATGATCAGCGGCGTCCGG
>DATMHG010000050.1:0-14136 GCA_035555035.1 Sphingomicrobium sp. | reverse complement strand
ATCTTCGGCTCGGCCGTAAACGCCACGAAGGCATCCGCCGAAAGCGCGAGGAAGCGCTTCACGCGCGCGACGAACTCGCCCACTTCGTCGGCCCCGAATGCATTTTCGAGGCTGAGCATGGGCCGCGCATGGGCGACCTTGGCGAGCCCGCTCGTCGGCGCAGCACCCAGCCGCTTCGACGGCGAGTCCGTCCGCGCCAGCTGGGGAAACCGCTCCTCCAGCTCGCGGTTCTCGCGGACCAGCGCGTCGTATTCGGCGTCGGAAATCTCCGGCGCGTCCTGGTCGTGATAGAGTTTGTCGTGACGCGCGATTTCCTTGGCCAGCCGCATGAGGCGGTTGGCGGCGTCTGCCTCGGTCAGCTCCATTTCAGCCATGCGTCGAGAAGAGTTCCTCGAGCAGGTTGATGAAGCTGACCCACGAGCGCTCGGCTGCGAGCGCGTTGTAGGCGACGCCCTCGATCTGCAGCTGGCTCGCGTGCGGGTTGGTGAAGCCGTGGCCGACATGACCGTAGGCGTGGATCTGCCAGTCGCTTCCCGCCTCCGTCAGCTCGTTGCCGAGCGCGACCACCGCTTCGGGCGGCACCATCGGATCGTCCCAGCCGTGAAATGCCACCACCTTCGCCCTGATCTTCTCGGGCGGCAGGCCCGGCGGATCGAACAGGCCGTGGAAGCTGACGGCTGCGGCGATGTCCGTGCCGGTGCGGGCGAGATCGAGCGCACACTGGCCGCCGAAACAATAGCCCGCGACGACGATCTGCTTGTCCTGCACCTCGTCCATCCCGCGCACCAGCTCCAGTACGTGGAGCAATCGCTGCCGCAATGCGGCGCGGTCGCTCCTGAGGCGGGTCATTTCGCCGAAGCAGGTATCGCGGGGAGCGCCGCGGAATTGTTTGCCGAACAGGTCGGCGACGAAGGCATTGTAGCCGAGCTCGACCAGCTGGCGGCCGAAGCCGATCTCGAGGTCGGTCACCCCCATCACCGTCGGGATCAGGATGACGGTCGGCCGTGCCTGGCCGTCGCGGCGCCCGACGAAAACGCTCTCCAATTGCTCGCCCTCAAACTCGTGCGCGACTGTGCGGTCCTTGCTCATGCCATCTCCCTTGCAAGCTCGGCCAGCTTGGCGATCGTCTTCATGTTACGCGCAGTCCCGCATTCGGCGGCGGGGATGCGCAGTCGGGATTTGCCGATACCCCTTATCCCGTACGCGACAAAGACCTCGCGCTCACCGGTCGCGATCCGCTCGTCCTCCGCCTGGTTACGTGCGCTCGCAAGCAGGTCTGGAGGCGGCGCCTTGTTCATGAAGAAGGCCTGGACGCTGTTGGCGGGCTGGTCGGTGAACGGGTTGGCGCGAACGATCGCCTCCATCTCCGCCGCGGTGCGGAGCATCACGTGCACCTCCTTGCTCATGTGCGCCTGGAGATCCTTCTCCAGCATCCGCCGGAGCTTTTCCTCAGGCTCGTTGCTGCTGAAGAGCAAATTGCCGCTCGCGATATAGGTCCGCGCGTGGCTGAGATTGAGGTCGTCCGCGATCGCCTTGAGATCCGCCATTTTGAGCGTGCTCTTGCCGATAAGATTCACACCGCGAAGCAGCGCGACGTAAGCGGTCATGCGGCATCCAGCAGCCGCGACGCCTGGGCCCTCGCTTCCTCAGTGATCGACGCGCCCGAGAGCATGCGCGCGATCTCCTCGCGCCGTTCCTCCGCCGACAGCTTCCGGACATGGGTGTGGGTGCCGTCAGCGCCGTGGCTCTTCTCGATCCGGTAATGGTGCGACGCCCGGGCGGCGACCTGGGGCGAGTGGGTGACGACCAGCACCTGCGAAGTCTCGGCGAGGCGCGCGAGCCGCTCGCCGATCGCGCTCGCGACGGCGCCGCCGACGCCTCGGTCGATCTCGTCGAAGATCATCGTGGCGGCAGTGCCAGCCTCCGCTAGCGCCACCTTGAGCGCGAGGATGAAGCGCGACATCTCGCCCCCCGATGCGATGCGGGTCAGCGGCCCGAACGGCGCGCCCGGATTCGTCGAGACTTCGAACTCGACGCGATCGGTGCCGGCAGGGCCCGGCTCGGTGGCGGCGATGCTCGTGCGGAACCTCGCCGCGTCGAGCTTCAGCGGGCTGAGCTCGGCCGCGACCGCAGCGTCCAGGCGAGCCGCCGCATCGTGCCGCGCACGACTGAGCGCCTCTGCCGCCGACGCATAAGTTTCGCGCGCTGCAACGAGCTGGCGGTCAAGCTCTGCGATCCGCTCGCCGCCGGCCTCGATCGCGGCGAGCTGCCCGCGCATCTGTATGCCAAGTTCGGCAAGAGCGTCGGGCTCGACCCGATGCTTGCGCGCGAGCGCGCGGATATCAAATAGCCGGGCTTCGGCCTGCTCGAGCCGCGCGGGATCGAAGGCCAGAGCATCGGCGGCCCGGGCAATGCGCTCTTCCGCTTCGCTCGTCTCGATCACGGCCCGATCCAGCGACGCAAGGGCTTCTGCCAGCAGCGGGTGATCGGCTGCGCCGCGCTCGATCCGCCGCGCCGCCTGCCGAAGCAACGCAAGCGCGCCTTCGGATCCCCCGAGAAGCTCATCGAGGCCGGTCAGCGACTCTCCCGCTTTCAGCCCCGCCTGCATGACCGCGCGCTCTTGGGCGAGCCGCGTCTCCTCGCCCGCTTCGGGCGCCAGCGCTTCAATCTCGCCGGTCGCATGTTCGAGCCATTCGCGGTCGCGCTCGGCGGCTGCGGCCTCTGCACGCGCCTGGGCAAGCTCGGCCTCGATGCGGGTCACCTCCGCCCAGGATTCGGCGACCCGGCCGGTGTCCAGCTTGCCGTAAAGGTCGAGCAGCGCGCGGTGGCCCTTCGGATTGAGCAGTCCGCGATCATCGTGCTGGCCGTGGATTTCGACGGCGAGCGCTCCGACTTCTCGAAGCAGGCCCGCAGGGACCGACATCCCGCCAATGAACGCGCGGCTGCCGCCGTCGCTCTTGAGCGTTCGGCGAATGATCAGCGGCTCACCGGCCTCGATCCCGATTTCCTGCTCAGCCAGGGCGCCATGCGCCGGATGGCCGCGGTCCAGCTCCAGCTCGGCGATGACCGAGGCCGCCTCCTCCCCCGAACGCACCAAACCCGCATCGGCCCGCGAGCCCAGTGCGAGCCCAAGCGCGTCCAACAGGATCGACTTCCCCGCCCCCGTCTCGCCGGTGAGCACGCCGAGTCCGCGCTGGAATTCCAGCTCGAGCCGATCGATCAGCACGACATTATTGATGGCGAGCTGCCTCAGCATGTGAGGACCAGCTCGGCCCGACTCACTTGCGCGAAGCCGTCCGAACGCGCCGCTGCTCCTGACCGAGCAGCCTCAACGACTGCTTGTACCAGTAGCTGCCGGGGTAATTGGCGCCGAGCACGGCCGCGACCTTGTGCGCTTCGTCCGGGAGACCGAGCGCGAGATTGCATTCAACCAGACGCTCGAGAGCTTCGGGCGCATGGCTCGATGTCTGGTAATTGTCGATCACGTTGCGGAACCGGTAACTGGCGGCGAGCCATTGGCCGGAGCGCTCGTAGAAACGGCCTACCTCCATCTCCTTGCCGGCGAGATGGTCGGTAATGAGGTCGAGCTTAAGGCGCGCGTCGGCCGCATAGCGCGTCTCCGGATAGCGGCGGATCAGCTCGCCGAACGCGTCCGCCGCCGACTGGGTCGTCGTCTGGTCGCGGAACACTTCCGGAATCTGCTGATAATAGCTCATTGCGATCAGATATTGCGCGTAAGGCGCCTCGGCGTTGCCCGGATGGATCGTCACGAACCGCCGTGCCGAGTTGACCGCGTCCTGATATTTCTCGGCGAGATAGTAATTGAACGCGCTCATCAGCTGAGCGCGGCGCGCCCAGACAGAATAGGGATGCTGGCGCTCGACCTCGTCGAACAGCTTGGCCGCCTGCTCATAATCGCCATCGTCCATCGTCTTTTTCGCGGCCGTGTAGAGGCTGCTGACGTCCCGGGCGACATAAGCCGTGTCGCCGCCCTTGCCGCGGCCATGGGCGCAGCCGGTCAGCGGAACGGCGGCGGCGCCGGCGATGAGAAGGAGAGCGGAACGGGAAAACTTCACCATGGGGACCTCATTAGCGTCGGCTCCAAAGGAGGCCAAGCAGGGATGGACGGGCAAAGCTTGGCCTTGGCTGAACGGCTCAGGCGGGCTGCGCCTTGGCGGCTTCTTCCTTGTCCTCGGATTTGAGGAAGCTGTCGGGCTGGACGCCGAGCCACACCAGCACTGGCGAGGAGATGTAGATCGACGAATAGGTGCCGATCAGGACGCCCAGGAAGATGGCGATGGCGAGACCGAAGATCACTTCCGGGCCGATCAGCATCAGCACTCCAAGAGCGATCAGGACCGTCAGGGAAGTGACGACGGTCCGCGCCAGAGTTTCGTTGAGCGATAGGTTGAGCAGCGGAAGGATGGCCATCTTCCGGTACTTCCTCAAATTCTCGCGAATGCGGTCGTAGATGACGACCGTGTCGTTGAGCGAATAACCGACAATCGTCAGGAAGGCTGCGACGACGTTGAGGTCCACCTGCAGCCGGGTAAAGGCGAAGAATCCCAGTGTCATCGCCACGTCATGAGCCAGCGTCAATAGTGCGCCGACCCCGAACTGCCACTCGAACCGCACCCAGATGTAAATGGCGATCCCGAGCATCGCGAGCGCGATCGCGATCGCGCTGTTGTCCGCGAGCTCCTCGCTGACCTTGCCCGACACGGTATCGACCGAATCGATCCGGGCGCGGGGATAGTCTTTCTCGACTTCCTGCTTGACCCGTCCGGCAACGATGTTCGCCGCCGTATCACCCCCAGGAGGCTTGGGAAGGCGAATCTGGACGGTCTTCGCGCTTCCGAATTCCTGGATGCTGGCTTCGCCGAGGTGCATGGCATCGACCTTCGAGCGCAGCTGCTCGACGTCGACCGGCTGCTGGAAAGTCACGCGGATGAGCTGTCCGCCGACGAAATCCACGCCGAGGTTGAGCCCGCGATAGGCGGTGAAGGCAATCGACGCGACCGTCACCAGTAGCGACAGCACCAGCGCCACATTGCGCCAGCGCATGAAGTCGAGGTTGGTATGATCGGGAACGAGCTTGAGCAGCTTCATTTGGCGGGCCTCAAATATGCAGCGCGCGCGGGCGGGCGTGGCGGATCCACAGCGCCACCAGCATCCGGGTGAAATAGACGGCAGTGAATACCGAGGTCACGACGCCGATCAGAAGCACGACCGCGAAGCCGCGCACCGGACCCGAGCCGAAATAGGCCATGATCGCCGCCGAGATGACGTGGGTGACGTTCGCGTCGAAGATCGCCCGGAAGGCTTCGTGATAGCCCGTCTCGACCGCGTCGATCAGTCTTCGCCCTCGTCGGATTTCTTCGCGAATGCGCTCGTTGATCAGCACGTTGGCGTCGACTGCGGCGCCGATCGTCAGGATGAAGCCGGCGATGCCGGGCAAAGTCAGAGTCGCGTTGAACATCGCCATGATGCCGAGGATCAGGAAGGCGTTCACGACCAGGGCGATGTTCGCATAGACGCCGAAGCGCCCGTAGGTGACCAGCATGAAGACGATCACCAGCGCGATCGACACGGCGCTGGCGATCACGCCCTTGTGGATCGAGTCCCGCCCGAGGTCGGGGCCGATGCTCCGCTCCTCGATCACGTTGAGCTTCACCGGAAGCTTGCCCGAGGCGAGGCTGACCGCGAGGTCGTGTGCGCTCTGCACGGTGAAGTTTCCGCTGATCTGTGCTCGGCCGCCGAGGATCGGCTCGTTGATGTTCGGTGCCGAGAGGATCTTGTCGTCGAGGATGATCGCGAACGGCTTGCCGACATTCTCCTGCGTCGTGCGGCCGAACCGGCGTGCGCCCGCTGTATTGAAGGTGATCTCGATGTCAGGGCGGCCGTCCTGATCGAAACCCTGCTTCGCGTCAGTCAGCTGGTCGCCCGAAACCATCACCCGGCGTTTGACCGCCATGAAGCCACCGCCCTCGGCCATTGGCAGCACCTGGCTGCCGGGAGGCGCGCGGCCCTGCTGCACGTCGGCCGGGTTGGCGCCGAGGTCGACGAGCTTGAACTCGAGACGAGCGGTCTGTCCGATGAGCTGCTTGAGCTGGTCGGGATTTTCCACTCCGGGCACCTCGACGAGGATCCTATTGCCGCCTTCGGTGACAACCGTGATTTCCTTGGTTCCGCCGGGATCGATGCGGCGCCGCACCACATCGCGCGCCACGCCCATCGCATCCTTGAGTGCGCGGGCGGTGCCGTCGGGCGTCGGTTTGAGGACAATGCGCGTCGAATCAACGACCGAGACGTCCCAGTCGCGGTTGCCGGTCAGCGCCAGCGGTTGGCTGAGCTTCCGCATCCGCTCGACCGCCGCGTCGACCTGAGTCGGGTCGCGGACCATGAACGACAGCCGGCCGCCAGCGGTCGAAATGTCGCCGATATCGATGCGCGGATCGCGCCGAAGCTCGGTCGAAACCTCGTCTTCCTTGGCGGCCAGCCGCTGTTTCAGCGCGTCCCGCGGGTCCGCCTCGAGCAGCAGGTGACTTCCACCGGCAAGGTCGAGGCCCAGGCTGATCCGATATTGGGGCAGCCATTTGGGCCAACTGTTCGCAACCGGAGTTCCGGCGATGAGGCTCGGGATCGATAGCAAAACGCCGATCGCAATGACGATCCCGATCAGCCAGACTTTCCAGCGAGGAAATTCGAGCATCAGTCGTTCGCCGGCTTCGCATTCGGTGTCAGCACCTGGCTGATCGTCGATTTCACCACACGGATCTTCACGCCCTGGGCAATCTCGACTTCGGCCTCTTCATCACTGACCTTGGTCACCTTGCCGCGAATGCCGCCCCCGGTGACCACTTCGTCGCCTTTCTTGACCGCATTGATCGCCGCCTGATGCTGCTTCGCGCGCTGCTGCTGCGGGCGGATCATCAGCATGTAGAAAATGACGAAAATCGCCAGCCAGGGGACGATCCCGAAGAGCACGCCCGCGGCTCCGCCGCTTTGCCCTCCGGCCGGAGCCGCCTGCATCAACATCAACATCGGTTCGCTGGACATCTAGGACTGACGACTTTCCGGTGAATGATGGTCGGGGCGACTGGATTCGAACCAGCGACCTCCACACCCCCAGTGTGATGCGCTACCAGGCTGCGCTACGCCCCGACCTGGCGGGGGCATCTAGGCAGGGCCGCTCGGCAAGGCAAGGCACGGCGGAAGCGTAAGTGGCGCAGCGACGGAGAAAAGTTAAGCCGCGCAAGTGGGTTGGCCGGATCTTGTCGGCCATGCTGGCGCTACCGGCGCTGTATCTCATCGCGGCGCTGGCGGGTTCGCTGTTCCCCGTGAATCGCGGTTGGACCGAGCCGCCACAGGGCACGGCGATTTACATCGCCGACAACGGCATCCACGCCGACATCGTCATGCCGGTGAAGGCGCAAGGGCTCGACTGGGCCGCGGTAGTGCCGACGCGCGACATGGCAGCGGCCGACCCCAATGCTCGCTGGATCGCCTTCGGCTCGGGCGAGGAGCGCGTTTATCTCAATACGCCAACCTGGTGGGACATCACGCCGCGGACCATCTGGTCGGCACTCACCGGCGGCAGACGGGTGATGCACGTCGAATATGTGCCGGGCCCATATTATACGGCGCGCCAGATCCGCCTGCGGCCCGAGGAATATCGCCGACTGTGGACGGCAATCCGCGCCGATTTCGCGCTCGACCCGCGAGGGCGGCCGCAGCGTCTCGCGCATCCCGGCTACGGCCCTTCCGACGCTTTCTACCGCGCCGTCGGCAAGGAAAGCGCGCTTCGGACCTGCAATAGCTGGGCGGCCAAATGGCTGAGGCTTGCCGGCGTCAAGACCAGCCTATGGCCGCCGTTCGTACAGGGACTCGTCTGGCGGTACCGAAAGACGAGCCCATAACTCCTTACTTGGGCTTGGGTGTGCTCTTCTTCGCCTGAGCGTCGATTTCGGCCTTGGTCATTCCGATAACCAAGCCCTTGTCGTTCTTCGCAAAGCTTGAAACCGGGACGGTCGCACGCGTCGTGCCGGTGCTGAGCACGGCGTTCTTGCCGCTGACCGATTCGATCTTGCCGACCTCGCCGCCATTTTGGTCGAAGACCGCCGCGCCCTTTTTCACATCCGCTGCCGTGGCCGCCTTGGTCGCGGCAGCGCTGGTCGTGGTCGTTGATGTCGTGGTCGAGCTCGCCGACGGTCCGACAGGTGCTCCTGTCGCCGCATCCGTCGGCGTTGTCGTGGTGCTCTTGGTGGTTGTCGTTTGGGTCTGCGCCGGGGTCGCCGGCGTCCCGGGTACCGCGGTGGTCGAGCTATTCGTGGTCGTGCTCTGGGTTTGGGTCGGGGTCTGCTGCGTGGTCGTCGACGTCGTCTGCTGCGCCGGCTGCGTCTGCGCCAGCGCAGTGCTCGACATGGCGAGCCCAATCACGCTCGCGAAGCATTTCAGTTGCAATTGCATGGCAATCTCCGCCCTGAGGATGTCGGACATGCAACGAAAGGGCGGCGCTCTGGGTGCAGCCTCTTCGGTGAGCCGTTTCAGCCGATGGATAGGCTGAGGAACGCCGCCCTATAGCACGTACCGGCTGAGGTCCGCGTTGCGTGCAATTCCGCTGAGCTGCTGCTCGACGAAGTCGGCATCGACGACGAGCTTCTCGCCGCGGCGGTCCTCCGCGTCGAAGCTGACGTCCTCGAGCAATTTCTCCATCACCGTCTGGAGGCGGCGGGCGCCGATGTTCTCGACCGCTTCGTTGACCTCGGCGGCAATGCGGGCGAGCGCCTCGATGCCGCTATCGGCGAACTCGATCGTAACCCCCTCGGTCCCAAGCAGCGCCTGATATTGCTCAGTGAGGCTGGCGCGGGTCGAGGACAGGATGCGGACGAAGTCCTCCTGCGTCAGCGCTTTCAGCTCGACTCGGATCGGCAGACGGCCCTGCAGTTCCGGCAGCAGATCGGCGGGCTTGGCGATGTGGAACGCGCCGCTGGCGATGAACAGGATATGGTCGGTCTTGAGGGGGCCGTACTTGGTCGCGACCGTGGTCCCCTCGATCAGCGGCAGAAGGTCGCGCTGCACGCCCTCGCGGCTGACGGAGCCGCCGCGCACGTCGCTGACGGCGATCTTGTCGATTTCGTCGAGGAAGACGATGCCGTTGGCTTCGGCGTCGGCGAGCGCGATGCGGTTGATGTCGTCGGGGTCAAGACGCTTGTCGGCCTCTTCGTCCGTGAGGCGCGCGAAGGCGTCCGGCACCTTGAGCTTGCGGCGCTTGCGCGGGCCCTGGCCCATCGCCTTGCCCATCAGCGACTTCAAGTCGAACACCTGAGCGCCCATGCCGGGGATCTCGAACGGCATCGACGGAGCCTCGTCGACCTCGATCTCGACCTCGGCGGTGTTGAGGCTGCCGTCGGCGAAACGCTGCTTGAAGCTTTGGCGGGTGGCCTCGCTCGAGCCTTTGCCGGTGAGTGCATCGAGCAGCCGGTCCATGGCGGCTTCCTCGGCAGGCGCGCGAACCTTGTTGCGGCGCCGGTCACGTTCCAGCCGGACCGCTTCCTCGACCAGATCGCGGGCGATCTGCTCGACGTCGCGGCCGACATAGCCGACTTCTGTGAACTTGGTCGCTTCGACCTTCACGAACGGCGCATCGGCGAGCTTCGCCAGCCGCCGGCTGATCTCGGTCTTTCCGCAGCCGGTCGGACCGATCATCAAGATGTTCTTGGGCGTGACTTCGTCGCGCAGCTCGGGGCTGAGCTGCTGACGGCGCCAGCGGTTGCGCAGGGCTACCGCGACGGCCTTCTTGGCGTCGTCCTGGCCGACGATGTGGTCGTTCAATGCGGCGACGATCGCCTTCGGTGTGAGCTTGTCTTTCAGCACTTCGGAAGGCTCCCCGCCGCTTTGGGGAATGGATGCGTGGATGTTCATTTCGAGCGGAATGTCGGGAGCGCCTTCGACCGGTTCAAGCCGTGCAGCGGAAGCTGTCGAAGAAGTGCTTCTGCGCGGCGACGATACGCTGGATGGTCGCGGGCTCGGGCGTCGTGTCCCACAGGTCGAGCTCGAACGTCCCGCCGAGGATGATGCCGTCGGGCCGCGGGAACATGTAACCGGGACCGCCGGTCAGCGCATACTGAACCTCTGGCTGCGGCTCGAGAATCGCCAGCTGACCGCGCGCCGGGTGCAGGTCCTGGTCGCCGAACAGATCCCGCGAGCCGAGGCCGGTGCAGTTGATCACGAGTACTTCGGACAAGCTCGCGATCTCGGCCGGAGTGGCAAAGCGCCGCACCTCGACCTTGCCGCCGGCGATCTGCACGTCCCGGAGCATTTGCCGCAGGTATCGGCCCGTCTCGACGTACATCGTGTCGTACCGCATCACCTTGTCGAGCGGAAACGGATGATCGGCTGGCGTCAGCACGCGATTGATTGGCGGGAAGTTCGCGATCGGCTGCGATTCCGGAGTGTCGCTCTCGACATAGGTCGGCAGCCAGCGGATTCCGTAATCGTCCCCGACCACGATCTGGAAGCGGCGCCAGCTATAGTCGAGCGCGCGGGCGAATTGCGCCCTGAATTCCGGCGTCACCTCATCGTCGCGGAACACCGCGTAGGGGTGGAACTGGCCGCCGGCGATGTTCGAGGTCGTGTCGGGTGGAAGCGCTGCGGTGTAGATGGTGATGTGAAAGCCCGCTTCCTGCACCAGCCGCGCGGTCGCGAGGCCGACTGCCCCCGAGCCCAGAACAGCCACCGGCCCGGCGTGGCCCTGCAGCCCGAGCTCCGTCGCGAGTTTGGACGTGCCCCAGCTCAGCGTAATCCCACCGCCGCCGTGCCCGTAATTGTGGACCAGCCGCTTGTCCCCGAGCTGCTCGGCCCGGACGACGAAGCCGGAACGGCGGTAAGGCCTGAGGCCTGCCATCGTCCGGATCACGCGGCTTGCGTCGACCTTCACCGGGACCAGCGGCGAGCAGCTGGCGGAGCGATGCGGCCCAACCGTTGCGCAGCCGGAGAGCAGCGCCACGGAACCCACACTGAACGCTCTTCGATCCAGCAACATCCGTTCGTCCTGAGCCTGTCGAAGGACTGCCCTTCCCTTCGTCTTTGAAAGCAAAGACGGTCCTTCGACAAGCTCAGGACGAGCGGTGAGACCTACTCCACAATCTCGACAGTCACGCGATCGTTGGTGAAGACGCACACTTCCGACGCGATCTGCATCGCCCGGCGGGCGAGCACTTCGGGATCTTGCTCATAGTCCGCGAGGGCCTTCGCAGCCGACAGAGCATAGTTCCCGCCTGAGCCGATCGCGGCGATGCCGCCTTCCGGCTCGAGCACGTCGCCGTTGCCGGTGAGGATCAGCATCTGCTCGGCGTCGGCGACGATCATCAGCGCTTCGAGATTGCGGAGGTACTTGTCGGTCCGCCAGTCCTTGGCGAGCTCGACCGCCGCGCGCAGCAGCTGTCCGTTATATTGTTCGAGCTTCTTTTCGAGCCGCTCGAACAGGGTGAACGCGTCCGCCGTCGCTCCGGCAAAACCGCCGATCACCTTGCCGTCACCGATTCGACGGACCTTCTTCGCATTAGGCTTGATCACCGTATTGCCGAGGCTGACCTGCCCGTCGCCGGCGATCACGGTCTTGCCGCCCTTCTTCACTCCAATGATGGTTGTTCCGTGCCAGCTATCCAAAATCTTCTCCTTTGGAAGCTGAGGTGGGACGCAGCCCACCTCTTCGCAAGAACGGCTATTCGATCAGCTTCTCGAAGCGCTTGTCGGGGATGAGCCACATCAGGGCCACCGCGATGTAGATGGCGACCGCGACGTAGGGCCACAGGAAGGCGGTGGCGATCGCGAGCACGTAAGCGAGAATCGTGACCTGGCCCTTGCGGCCACGTCTCGCAGCCTTTTTGATCGGCGCATCCGCGTCGTTCGCGGCGAGCAGGGCGAAGAACAGCAGTCCGATCGACAGCGCGCACAGGAGCATGATCACGCCGAACGCGAGCACAGTGTCACGCGTGATCCCGGCCTCGCCGACCCAGCGGACGACGAACGGTACCAGGCTGAGCCAGAACAGGAAAAAGAGATTGGCGATCAGAACGCGCCCATCGACCCGGCGCGCTGCCTGGAGCATGTGATGGTGTTGCGACCAGTAGATGCCGACCTTGACGAACGAAAGAGCATAGGCGGCGAACAGCACCCAGAGCGGCTTCAAGGCAGCCATGCCCGCGCCCTGCGGCACCGGGAAGACCAGCACCATGATGGTGATGATGATCGCGATGACTCCGTCGGTGAAGGAGGTGAGCCTTTGCGTGTTCATCATTCGCTCGCCTTGCCATCACGGTTGGGGACGAATCTTCGGTCCGGGATGAACCAGCCGATCGATACACCGACGTAGATCGCGACCGAGATGTACGGCGAGATGAACGCCGCGCCGACCGCGATCACATAAAACATGAAGCTGATCCACTCCTTCGCGCCACCGCCGAGCGCCCGCTTGAAGCGGCTGTCGTCCCCTTCGGCGCGAATGAGCGTCTGCTCCAGGATCAGATAGGAGATCGCGCCGCCGATCAGCACGAGCCCGAACGACGCGACCGGCAAGGGCGTGATCCCCGCTTCGTCGATCCAGCGGATCATCAGCGGGAACAGGGTGAGCCAGAAGAGGAGCGCGTGATTGGCCCACAGGACGGCGCCGGTCACCCGTCGCGCCGACTGCATCATGTGATGATGGTTGTTCCAGTAAATCGCCACATTGATGAAGGCGAGCAGGTAAGCGGCGAGCAGCGGAAGAACGGCAAGCACGGCCTGAAGCGTCGGCTCGGCCGGGATCTTGATCTCGAGCACCATGATCGTCAGCACGATCGCGACGACGCCGTCGGTCAGCGCGTTCAGACGGCTCGGACTCATCGCTTTCCCCCGATGCTCAGTCGCCTGGCGGACTCGCTACAGCTGGGGCGTTGTTGTCAACCTTCGCCTGCGCCCCCGCGGCCTGCGGCCGTTCTCCAGACATGCCGTCCACCCGGACGGCATGCTGCTGTCGAACCCACTTGATCAGTTCGTCGAGCTGGATGGCCTGCTCGGTGGCGGTGAGGGCGTCGGCGGGAGGAAGTCCGTTTTCGCCGGAGGCTTGAGCAGGCCGGGCGGCGGCAGCGGGTAAGCCGGGCACTGCCGTGTCTGCGCGACCGCGGGAATCGGCTGCGGCCTCGGACTGGATGTGCAGGCGCTCAGCGCGAGCGCGAGCATCGGCAAGACGGGATTCAAGCGCATTCTCACTCCTTTGGTTGATCGCGCGCTGCTCGGCGGCGGCGCGCTCGGCATTGGCCTGGTCGGCGGCGCGCGCCGCATCGGCCGCCCCGCGATAGTTCGCGACAGTCGTGGCTAAGGCCGACTGTTCGTTTCGATAAAGCTGTTCGAACTGGCCGCTTTGTTTCTTCCAGTGGCGGGTCTCGCCTTTCTGGATGACGAGCAGGATTGCCAGGCACAGCGACACCGCGATGCCGGCGATGCCTTGGACATTGAGCAGACGCAGGAAGGTCATGCGTTATCCGCCTCGATCGAGGCGCCGTCACGGCTCGCTGCGACCTTGAGGCGGCCGACGGGTCCGCCGGCGAGAAGACCGATGATCACCACGATCATCGCGGCGATGAAGCCGCCGAGCGACCAGCCGAAGATGGTGACGATCGTATGCTGCTCCGCGGCGGACCAGCCGCCCCACATGAGGAGCGCGACCATGAATCCGGACGCGGCGCCGCAGAACATGCCCGCGGCCGAAGCAAGCAGGCCGTAAATGTAACGCTGGCCCTCGGCGAAGGTGCCGGGCGGCGGAAGTGGTTTCATCATCATTTCTCCAGTCCAATCTTCACCGATCTTCGCAGTGACCGCGTGAGTCAGCGCTCACCGATTCGGTTCGCTAGCCAGCCGTAAAGGAACGTCTCATTGGCGGGGCGGCGTTCGGCGAGCCGCAGGTAGCGCTCGCCCTGTAGCGCCTCGAGAGCGCGCAGCAGGACGGTCTCGCCGCTGATTCTCTGTTGGCCGCCCCCACCCACGCCGACCGGGGGCGAGCCGCGCAGCTTCAGGAAGGCGTCGAGCGCGGCGAGCGTCTGGGGGCCAATGCGGCCATCCGGCGTCAGATCCGGATAATCCTTGGCATTGCGATTG
>DATMHG010000049.1:0-6874 GCA_035555035.1 Sphingomicrobium sp. | reverse complement strand
GCGATCGAACAGGCCGGCGTCGACCTGCTGCTGGCGGGCCATGCGCATCATGCTTCCAGCCATGATGCGAGCGAGCTCGTCACCCGGTCGGGCGGCGCGCTCGTCATTCAGGCTGGAACGGCGACTTCGACGCGGGTTCGCGAGCAGGAGCAGAGCTTCAACACGATCGATATCGCGGATGGGCTGGTGACGGTGACGATCAACGCCTGGACCGGCGACGCATTCAAGGCGGCCGACGCGCAGCCGTACAAATATCGGGATGGCCGCTGGCACATCTTGAAAGCGGAAGAAGCCACGCACTAGAGGCGCGTAAATGGCGCTTCCCGACGGCTTCGATCTCGACGAGTTCGTCACCCGAACGCTCGCAGAGGATTTGGGCGTTGGCGGCGACGTCACGTCAAACGCGACGATCCCCGCGGATCAGCGGTTCACGGGCGAAATGAATGCGCGGCAGGCGATTGTCCTCGCCGGAGTGGAGATCGCCACGGCATTCTTCCGCGAGCTCGACCAGGAGGTCAGCATCCAACTGCTGGCGAGCGACGGCGATGCGGTCGAGCATCGCGGGACGTTGATGCGGCTCGAAGGGAATGCGCGCGCGATGCTCACCGCAGAGCGGTCGGCGCTCAACACGCTCCAGCATCTTTCGGGAATCGCGACGTTGACGCGCCAATATGTCGACGCGATCGCCGGGACCGGCGCGATCCTGCTCGATACGCGCAAAACGATTCCGGGCCTGCGCATCCTCGAGAAATATGCCGCACGGATGGGCAGTGCGCAGAACCATCGCATGCGGCTCGACGACGGGGTTCTGATCAAGGACAATCACGTCGCTGCGTGCGGCGGCGTCGCCGAAGCGGTGCGCCGCGCAAGGGCGGCCAACACGGGCCTTCAGGTACAGGTCGAGGTCGATCGCATCGACCAGATCGAACCGGCGCTTGCCGCGGGTGCCGACCGGCTGCTGCTCGATAACATGCCGGCGCATGTGTTGCGCGAGGCGGTGACTCTCGTCGGGAAACGCGTGCCCTTGGAGGCATCTGGTGGGGTGACCCTGGAGACGATCCGGGAGATCGCCGAGACCGGTGTGACCTACATCTCCGTCGGCCGGATCACCCAATCCGCGCCTGCGGTCGACATTGGCCTCGATTATTCAGTGATCGTTCATTGATCGAGGCAGACGGAGCTTGCGCCTCCAAATGGTCCCATTTTCGCGGGGCGCGGGAGGCGAACATCAGGCGCCCCACTGCTTCGAGGAGTCCTTCGATGAAGAGGCTCGGGACGGCGCTCCTGGCGCTCACGATACTTTTCGGCTCGAGTGAAGCTCTTGCCCAGCGCATGGGCGGCTGGCATGGCGGCGGCGGCTGGCGCGGTTTCCACGGTGATCGATTTGGCCGCTTCGATCGGTTCGATCGCTTCCACCACTTCCGTCATTTTCACCGGGATCGTTTCTTTTTCGACTTCGGCTTCGGCTTCGCGCCCTTTTATTACGGCGGCTATTACCCTCCCTATCCGTATCCTTATCCGTATCCTTATTACGGGTGCCCCTATTACGGCTTCCCCTATCCCTGTTCGCCCTACCCGAGCGGTTATGGCTGGCCGGGCTAGCAGGTAAATGATCCCGGCGGCTCTGCAGCCCGGCCGGTCGATAATCATCGAAACTATTCAGTCCCTCGACAGGTGCCGAGGAGCAACGGAGATTCACGGGCCGCGCGTCGTTGAGCGGCCACGCTTGTGAATCGAGGAGTATTTCGATGAGGAAAATGATCGCTGTTGCGCTGGCTTCGGCAGCATTGGTCGCGGCGCCCACGGCCGCGAATGCGCATTATTACGGCGGCTACGGCTATGGCTACGGCTATCCAGCCTACGGCTACGGATACGGCAGCTACAGTCCCTATTACGGCTATGGCTATAGCTATCCGGCCTACAGCTATGGC
Organism: Sphingomicrobium sp.; assembly: GCA_035555035.1. Classification (GTDB taxonomy): domain Bacteria; phylum Pseudomonadota; class Alphaproteobacteria; order Sphingomonadales; family Sphingomonadaceae; genus Sphingomicrobium. Next base: position 4,943 of record DATMHG010000049.1, on the reverse strand, counting down.
TACAGCCCGTATAGCTACGGCTATTACGGCAGCCCGTATCGGAGCTACGGCTACGGTTACGGCAATAGCGGCGTCGGTGCCGCGCTGGCCGGCGGAGTGATCGGTGCGGTGATCGCCAGCGCCATCACCAGCGGGCATCATCATCGCCACCACCGCTTTTTCCGTCGCTATCGCTAAGCTACGGATCGCGATCTCAGAAGGGCCGGGGAGCGATTCCCGGCCCTTTTTGAGTCTGGCTCTGCTAAAATTCGCGAGCTTTTCGCAAGTTCGCGCTTATATAGCGCCGAACTGGGAGAGAGAGATTGTTCAAGGGCCTCCAGCCCATCCTCTACGGCGGGCGCGAAGTCTGGCCCCTCATAGAAGGCGGCAAGGGCGTCAGCGCGACCAATCATGCGAGCTCGGGCGCCTGGGGGGCCGCGGGTGGGATCGGCACCGTCAGCGCAGTCAACGCAGACAGCTACGACCCCCTCGGACGGATCATCCCTCAGGTCTACGAGGGGCTCACCCGGCGCGAACGCCATGAAGAGCTGATCAAATACGCGATCGACGGTGCGGTCGCTCAGGTTCAGCGCGCGTACGAGATCGCGTCGGGCAAGGGCGCCATCAACATCAACGTGCTGTGGGAAATGGGCGGCGCGCAGCGCGTTCTGCACGGGGTGCTCGAACGGACGAAGGGGCTCGTCACCGGCGTCACCTGCGGCGCGGGCATGCCCTACAAGCTGAGCGAGATCGCCGCGTCCTACGGCGTCAACTATCTTCCGATCATCAGCTCGGCGCGTGCCTTTCGAGCGCTATGGAAGCGCGCCTATCATAAGGCCGCCGAGTGGCTGGCCGCGGTGGTGTACGAAGATCCATGGCTCGCGGGCGGCCACAACGGCCTTTCCAACGCCGAAGATCCGCGCAAGCCGCAGGACCCCTATCCGCGCGTCAAGGAGCTGCGCGAAACGATGCGCGCAGAGGGACTCGCCGACACGGTTCCAATCGTCATGGCCGGGGGCGTCTGGCGGCTCGACGAGTGGGAGAATTGGATCGGCAATCCGGAGCTCGGCCAGATCGTCTTTCAGTTCGGCACCCGCCCACTGCTGACGCAGGAAAGCCCGATCCCGCCCGAATGGAAAGCGCGGCTGATGACGCTGGAGGAAGGCGATGTGCTTCTGCACCGCTTCTCTCCGACGGGCTTCTACTCATCGGCGGTGCGCAATCCCTTTCTCAAGAACCTCGAAGCCAAGAGCGAGCGCCAGATCGCCTACACCAAGGATCCGATCGGCGATCACCATTTCCAGCTCGATGTCGGGATCGGCACCAAAAAGAATTACTGGGTGACCAAGGGCGACCTGATCCACGCCCGCGAATGGTATGCCCAAGGCTATACCAACGCGATGAAGACGCCCGACGACACGCTCATCTTCGTGACTCCGCAGGAAGAGAAGCAGATCCGCGTCGACCAGGCCGAGTGCATGGGCTGCCTCAGCCAGTGCGCCTTCTCCTCATGGGCAGACAATGAGAAGAATTCGACCGGCCGCCTCGCCGACCCGCGGTCCTTCTGCATTCAGAAGACGCTGCAGGCCATCGCGCACGGCGGCCCGGTCGAACACAATCTGATGTTCGCGGGCCATTCGGCGTTCCGCTTCAAGAGCGACCCGTTTTATTCGAACGGCTTCATCCCCACGGTGAAGCAGCTGGTCGATCGGATTTTGACGGGGGCTTGAGCTTGCGTTTGCGTTCAATCCTCCCCGGAACGGGGAGGGGGACCATGCGAAGCATGGTGGTGGGGCCGACGGCGGCGCAATCGACCCCTCCGTCAGCCTTCGGCTGCCACCTGTCCGTTCCGGGGAGGATTTTAGTGGCGGCCGCCCTTCTCCTCACCTTCGCCGCTCCCGCGTCCGCTCAGGAGAAGCAGCCGCCTTATTGGGCGTCGATCGCATCAGGCCAGGCGATGACCCGCACGGGGCCCGGCAAGAACTACCCCGGCGTGTGGCTCTACCAGCGCCGCGATCTGCCGGTCCGCGTAGTCAAGAAATACGACACCTGGCGCCTGATCCAGGACCCCGACGGAGCGCAGGGCTGGATGCTCGCCACTCTGCTGAGCGACCACCGAACCGCGATCGTCAAGCCGGGCGAACCACGGCGCTTGCGCGGCGATGCGAAGGACGACGCGAAGGTCCGCTACCTTGCCGAACCGGGCGTCGTCGGCCGCATCAGTAAATGCCGCGGCGACGGCTGGTGCCGGATCGAGATCGGAAGGAAGGAAGGCTACATCCGCACCTCAGACGTCTGGGGCGTGGGCGACAATGAGGTGGTAGATTAGCGCCGCTGCCCTTACTTCGGCATCTCCAGCTTGACGTAGGCGATGCGGGTCACCCTCAGCTTGCGGCCCTTGTCGTTCCTCGTCATGAACGAGTGACCGATCCGGGGCGCATTGCTGGGCGTGGTCCAGCATTCTTCACCATCTTTGGTCATCGCGCTGGTGAAGCAGGCCTTGCCGTCCTTCATCACCGCCGTGCCGTGGTCGATGTGCTTCCCGCTGACGGCATTCTCGATGTAGTTGCCGTCCTTGTCGATGGTTTCGCGCGCCTTTTTGCCGTGATCGACGAAGCTCCAGCTCGTTTCGTTGAGCTGGAACGGCGCGGCCTTGGCGGCAACTTGGGTTGAACCGGCGCAAATGACGAGCGCGGCGGAAACGCAGATGATCCGACGCATCGGCTTTCTCCCCTTTTGAAGGGGCGGCCTTTACCACCAGCGAGCGGCGACAGCGAGTCGCGCTGATCCAGATTCAATGCCAGGCCTATGCGAAGAAGTAGCGGCTGTTGCTGTTAGACGCGAAAGTGTTGCAGCAGCCTATTCGTTGCTGCCTTTAGATCAGGCGTCGTTACGCGTTCATCCAAGGCCTCTTTGAAGCCTTCTTTGGAGCCAAGGCTGAGATACGGCGTGATCCGAACTGACCCATCGATTTCGTCAATCGCAACGCCTTTGGCCTTCTCAACAAATGCCTTCCAGCTCCGGACGCCAGCAGCCTTCGCCATTGGCTGAAACGTTCCTTTCCACTCGTTTTGAGCAGGATGCTCAATCACACGTGTGGACGCCTCCAACGCACGGCGTAGCGTGCGGGCGACTTCGACAGCTTCGAAGGGTGCGATTACTATCTGTGGATCGTTCTCTAGCCCGAGACCAGCAGTCGTCTTCTGGATCGTGGCTATGACTATGCGGCCATTCACATGATATGCGACGGTGCGCTTCGGCCTTCGGCTTCGGAACAGCCGAAGGAGCTTCAAACCAGCTCCACCGCGATCGCCGTCACTTCTCCGCAACCGATGCACGGGCTCGCGACGCCGCTCACAGCCCAGCGGCCTTGCGAAGAGCGTCGTTCATGCGCGTCTGCCAGCCGGGGCCGGACGCACGGAAATGCTCGATGACCTCCTTGTCGAGCCGGAGCGACACCAAGTCCTTCGACGAACCGGGCGGGCGCCCACGCCGAATGATCTTGTCGCCGATCATTAGATCGGCTTTTTGGAACCACTCGTCCGTCAGCTCCGGCGCGTCGTCCGGATCAACCCAGCTGCTCTGCGTATTTTTGCCGCTCACGATCATTTGCCTTCCGCAATGAGATAATGTGCCGATCCTCGCCGCGTCTCGTCCACACCACGACGACCATTCTGTGCTTTAACAGTCCGACCGTCGTGATCCTCTCTTCGCCATAGTCGCGCCGGTCATCGACGAATTGATACTTCACTCCATCCAGTACCTCGGCCGCTTCGGCAAAGTCCAAGCCACGCTCGGCCAACGTAAGGTCCCGCTTCGCTGGATCGAAGGTGATCGCCACTGATTTATGTATATACAAAAAAGCGCGACGTCAAGGTCGGCTATACCAGCTCCACCGCCATCGCGGTCGCTTCGCCGCCGCCGATGCAGAGGCTCGCGACGCCGCGCTTCAGCCCGCGGTCCTGGAGCGCCGCGATCAGAGTCGTCGTGATGCGCGCGCCGCTGGCCCCGATCGGATGGCCGAGCGCAGTCGCGCCGCCGTTCACGTTGATCTTGTCGTGTGGGATGCCGATGTCGCGCATCGCGATCATCGCGACGCAGGCGAACGCTTCGTTGACTTCCCACAGATCGACGTCTTCGACGCTCCAGCCGGCCTTGTCGAGCACCTTGTGGATGGCCGGAACCGGCGCGGAGGTGAACTTCGCCGGTTCCTGGGCGGCAGCGGCATGGGCCACGACGCGTGCAATGGGTTTCTTGCCGAGCGCTTCGGCCACGCTTTCGCGCGTCAGCACGAGCGCTGCGGCGCCGTCGCTGATCGACGAGGATGTTGCCGCCGTAATCCGCCCATCTTTGGCGAAGGCCGCTCTCAGCTGGGGGATCTTCTCGGGATTGCCTTTGCCGGGCTGCTCGTCGCGGTCGACCGTGACGTCGCCCTTGCGGGTCGCGACCGTCACCGGGACCACTTCCTTGTCGAACTTGCCGCTGTTGATCGCGTCGTTGGCGCGCCTCAGGCTCTCGATTGCATAATTGTCCATGTCCTCGCGCGTGAACTGATATTCCTGGGCGGCTTCCTCGGCGAACGTGCCCATCGCGCGGCCCGGCTCATAGGCATCCTCGAGCCCGTCGAGCATCATATGATCGTAGACGGTGTCGTGGCCGATGCGCGCGCCGGCGCGGTACTTCTTCGACAGGTAAGGCGCGTTCGACATGCTCTCCATGCCGCCGGCGACGATCACGTCGGCCGATCCGGCCTTGAGCATGTCCGTCGCGAAGATCGCCGCCTGCATCCCCGAGCCGCAGACCTTGTTGACCGTCACCGCCTCGGTCGACCGCGGCAGGTCCGCGCCGAGCGCTGCCTGACGCGCGGGCGCCTGGCCGAGGCCGGCGGACAGCACATTGCCCATGAACACCTTGTCGACCTGCTCGCCCGAAAGGCCCGCGCGCTCTACCGCAGCTTTGACGGC
>DATMHG010000048.1:0-13516 GCA_035555035.1 Sphingomicrobium sp. | reverse complement strand
GGAAAATGGTGACCCCAACGGGACTCGAACCCGTGTTTTCGCCGTGAAAGGGCGACGTCCTAGACCGCTAGACGATGGGGCCGGAAAGCCGCCGCGCGTTAGGCGACGGTCGGCAGCCGGTCAAGCAAGCGCGGCGTCCTCGACATGCATCTCGGCCGCATTGCCGCCGTTCCATTCGTCGCGCTTGATCGTGCCGGCAAGCCACCAGCGCCGGTCGCCGGGCGAGCCGAGCAGCGCCTGGCCGAGCTCGGTCGACGCGCTGCGGAAGGCAATCCATTTGAAGCTCTTGCCGTCGTCGCCGCAAGCAAGTCCCCGCACATGACCGTCGCCGACGATCCCAGCGCGAAGCAGGCGCGCCGGGCCCGCAACGACGCGCGGACTCGGCCAACCGGCGCCGTAGGGGCCCGCCGTGTCCAGGGCATCGCACAGGTTGCCGGCCACTCCGCCCGGAGCGAGCAGCGCATCAAGCAGCAGCGCCCGATCGCCGAGCGCTTTCTCGACGTCGGCTGCGAGCCGTGCGCTGATGAACTCGCGGAAGGGCTCCAGTCCGCCGGCGGCCATGGTCAGGCCGGCGGCCATCGCGTGCCCTCCGCCGGCAACGAGCAAGCCGCAGTCCTTGGCGGCGAGCACCGCAGCGCCAAGATCGACGCCGGAGATCGATCGGCCCGAGCCTTTGCCGGTGCCGTCCTCCGTTTCGGTAATCACGATCGCCGGGCGGCCGAACCGCTCCTTGACGCGGCCGGCGACGATTCCGATTACGCCCGGATGCCAGCCGACGCCCATGACGGTCAGCACCGGCGCGCCGTTGAGCTTCGCCGCCTGCTCCTCCGCTTGCTCGCAGACGAGCATCTCAATCGCGCGGCGCTCCTCGTTGAGGCGATCGAGCTCGCCCGCAATGGTGCGCGCTTCTTCGGGATCGGTGCAGGTCAGGAGGCGAACGCCCAAATCCGATTTGCCCACCCGCCCCCCGGCATTGATCCGCGGCCCCAGCGCAAAGCCGAGATCCCGGCAGGAGGGGGCTTTCACGAGGCGAGCGGCCTCCGCGAGCGCTACCAAGCCGACGTTCTGCCGCGCGCCCATGACCTTCAGCCCCTGGGTCACGAAGGCCCGGTTGAGGCTCTTGAGGCGCGCAACATCCGCGACAGTTCCGAGCGCTACCAGATCGAGCAGGTCGATGATCTTGGGCTCGGCGAGGCCTTCGAAGAAGCCGCGGCTTCTGAGCTCGCGCAACAGTGCTACGCCAAGCAGGAAGGCCATTCCGACTGCGGCGAGATGCCCATGCGCCGCGCCGCGCTCGCTCTCGTCGAGGCGGTTGGGGTTGATCAGCGCATGAGCCGTCGGGAGCAGGCTCGCGCACTGGTGGTGGTCGACGACGAAAACGTCGAGGCCTGCAGCCGCGGCCTGCTCCAGCGCCTCGAATGCCTGTGCGCCGCAGTCGACGCAGACGGCGACGCTTGCGCCCTTTTCCTTCAGTTCGACCAGGGCTTTGCCCGATGGGCCGTAGCCCTCCATCAATCTGTCGGGGATGTAGACGATCGGCTCGGCTCCGAGCCGCCGGAGCAAGAGCACAAGCAACGCCGCGCTGGTCGCGCCGTCGACGTCATAGTCACCGAAGATCGCGATGGTCTCGCTCCGCTGAACCGCGTCGGCGAGCCGCTGCGCGCCCTTGTCCATATCCCGGAAGCAGCTCGGATCGGGCAGGAAGTCGCGGATCCTCGGATCGCGGTGCCGCGGTAGATCCTCACGCGCCACTCCGCGTGCAAGGAGTAGCTCATCGACCAATGCGTCCATCGCCAGCGAGGGGTCGGGCTCACGTCGCCAATGCCACGGCTGGCCTAGCACGGACCGTTCGATGTTCAGCGCCACCCCCATGGCGGCGAAGGTAAGGCTGAGGGATTCGCTGGTCTAGAGTCCGCCGTGCGCGAGGTCGTGATATTCTGTGGATACCCGCCGGGCGGTCCGGTCAGGTCTGCCCGATCTCGCGCAGCAGATCGATGAACCACGGCACCGACGCGTCGAACGCCTTGCCGCCGGCAATCCGCTCGAACTCGATCGCCCGCAGCTCATCCCCTCGCTCCTCGTCCTGGCCGACCACGCCGGACTCGCCCCGCAACGCGGCGTCGACAGCGTAGGTCGTGCAGTCGCGGATCAGCGCAACGTCGGCGGCGTTCGCAGCGGCCGAGCGAGAGAAGTAGCCGCTTTTTTGGACCAATACCTTGTCGGCCCCGAGTTCCGCGGCGAACTGCTTAGCGAACCATTGCCCCGGATTGATCTTGTCGAGCTGGACGTGCCCGAATGGATCGCGCGGCACCTCTTCGCCCGCAGCCTCCATCGCTGCGACGATCTCGCTGACTCCCGCGCCTTCGGAGATGAACAGGTTTACGCAATCCCGCTCGTCCATGATCGCCCGCAGCCTTTTGGCTTCCTCGCCGATGTCGAACGGCCGCTCCGGAATGAAGACGGCGTGGACGTCCCAGTTTCCGGCGCTGTTCTCCAGCCACTCGGCGAACTGCGCGCCCTTGACCCATTGATGGTGCGCGAGTGCGGTGGCCGCGGTGAGCCACCCACAATTGCGGCCCATCACCTCGTGAACGATGAGCATCCGCGGGTTCGACGAATGTTCGGCGATGATGTTGCGGGCGTACAATGCGCCCTGCTCGGCGGCGGTCCACGCGCCGAGCGACTGCCGGATCGGCACGATGTCGTTGTCGATCGTCTTGGGGAGGCCGACGACGGTGAGCTGGTAACCGTTGCTGCGGAGGTACGCGGCGAGATCGGCGGCGGTGCCGTTGGTGTCGTCGCCGCCGATCGTGTGCAGGACGTCTATGCCGTCGCGGCTCAGCTGCTCGGCAGCCACGTGCAGCGGGTCCTGTCCCGGCTTGACGAGGCCACGCTTGACGCAGTCATCCACGTTGGTGAGCTTGACCCGGCTGTTGCCGATGGGACTTCCCCCAAATGCGTGCAGCCGATGGGCGTTCGCCCGTACCTCCTCGGTGACCTCCACCGAATCGCCTTTGAGCAGGCCGGCGTAGCCGTTGCGATAGGCGATGATCCGCACGTCCGGCGCGACTTCGGTGTAGTGCTCAATGAGACCGCCGACAGCGGAGGAGAGGCAGGGCGCAAGGCCGCCCGCGGTGAGCATGGCAACGGTGGTGACTGGCACCGGGAGCCGATAATCGGCCTGGCCGCCCTCGTCCACCATGTCCTGGCCACGGCTCCGCGGCTTAGCTTACATCGCTCCGGACCGGCGATTGGTCGGCGCAGCTCGCGACTTCGAGCAGCAGGAGCCCATTCACGACGAAGCTTGCGGCGAGCACCCAGGCGAAGCTCGCAACCAGCTCGGGCGTCGGCCCGAACAGGCTGACCACGATCGTCGCGATCGAAAGTCCTGCCGCGAGAAGCACGGCGAGGAGGAAGTCCATGGCGGCCGAAAGCGCGGTCCACGCGCGCACCGATCCGCCCGCTTCGCGGCTACCGGCAAGAAGAATGAGGCTGCGGATAAAAAGCCACGCAATGATTGGGACGACGCGTGGGAAGAAATGAGTCTCGTGATCGAGCAAGAACAGCAGTCCCGCGGCCGCCGTCACGCCGCCAGCCGCCATCGCGAACGGCCTGACGGCTCGCCGCAACGCCCCGGCGGTCATTTCGATGAGCCCGGCGGCGATCAGAAGCGCGCCGATCATGTCCGACGAAATCCGCTTGCCGGCAGGAAGGAAAGCGGCGGCGACGGCGAGCAGGAGGATGGCGATGCCCGCGACGCGCGTGCCCCGAGCCCGGATCCGGTCCGACAATCCTCGATGAGCCTGGGTTGCCAACAGCACCCCCGATGTTTCTCACGATTTCGCGAACACGGAGCGGGGCGCGATGGTTCCCTGGCCGCTAGGGCGCGACGACTCTCAGAGCGCCCTTGCGAATGCGATAATCCAGCGGCGGCTCGGCCCGCACGACCTCGCCATCGAGCGATACAGCAATGGCGTTGCTGTGGCTCGAGACCCGCAGCCGCTCGACTCCATCGATCATCTCCATGTCGTCTTCGCGCGCACGATTGAACAGCGCGCGGATGCTCGCGGCGATGAATCCGCGGCGCGTCTTCTTGCGCATCATCATGACGCACAGCTGGCCGTTGTCCAGGCTTTCGCGCTGGCCGGGTGCGCCAATGTCGATGCGGTAATCATTATTGCCGACGAACAGCAGAGGCGTATCGACCCGCTCCTTCTCGTCATTGACGGTCAGCGTAAGCCGCTGGTGACCGAAGCGGATGAGCGTTCGCGCAGATGCCACGATCATCGCCAGCCGCTTGCTCCGACCCAGGCGGCGGCGCTGCAAATCGCGATCGACGACCATCAGGGGATAGAGGCCGATGGCGCTGTTGTTGATAAAGATGCGCTCGTTCATCTCGGCAACGTCGACATGCCGGGTATTGCCGCGAGCGATCAGCTTTGCCGCTTCCTCGACATTGCCGGGAATTCCGAGATCGCGAGCGAAATGATTGAGCGTCCCGAGCGGCAAGATCCCGAGCGCCGTATCGGTGCCGACGAGCGCCGCCGCCGCAGCGCTGATGGTCCCGTCGCCGCCCCCAACGATCACCATAGCATCGCCGCGCTCGGCAATGGCGCGGCAACGCAGCGAGCAATCTCCCCCGACGATCAGCTCGACCTCAGCGTCAAGGCCGGCTGTTTCGAGCGCCTCCTTGATCGTCTCGTCGATGTTGGGGTCCTGCGAAGCTGCTCCGCCGCGGCGATTGATCAGGACTGGAACGTACGCCATCGAGCCATGAACCGATGTAGCGCCCGATGGCATCCTAGCTCAACCGAGCGCCTTCGACTGATCCTGCGGCGTGCTTGCCATTCGCTTGCCGAGAACGATCTTGAAGATGACGAAGGCGACGAGGCCGAAGGCCGCGCTCGCGACGTGGATCAGCCAGAAGGTGGTCGTCGGCAGGCTCGAATATAGGCCGCCGACCCAGCCGACGACGGCATTCGCGATGAAGAAGGAGAAATAATAAAGCCCGATCACGGTTGACGTGATCTGCTTGGGCGAGATCTTCGAGAACAGCGCGAGGCTGATCGGCAACACGTGCGCGAAGCCGATGCTGTTGCAAAGCTCGAACATCATCGGCCAGAACAGGCTGATCTTGGCCCCGGCAGGCTGCGTCAGCGCCGCCATGAATAGGCAGAGGCCGCCCGCGACGGTGAAGACGCTGCCGATGATCATCTTGCTGATCTCGTCCGGCTCGCGGTGGTGCGCTCCCCACCATTTCCAGAACGCCGCGACGGCGACGAGCATGGTGAAGCTGACCGTCGCGTCGACCGTGATCAGCCAGCTGCTGGTATTGTTGAGCAGCCGCAGATCGAACTGCTGGTCGCCCCAGACGAGATACGCATTGAAGATCTCCTGGTTGGTCAGGAGGGAGACGCCCAGCACCGGAATGAGGATCACCAGATATGCCACGCAAAGCCAATTCTCGCGGGTGAGCGGCTCGCGGAGGGCGGGTTCCTCGCTCGGGCTCGCGAGCTCCTCGGCGGGCAGGTAGCGGCGCCCTGACAGGTAAATGAGGAGCCCCAGCACCATCACCACGCCCGCGCAGCCGAAGCCGTAGTGCCAGCCGACCTTCTGACCCAGGGTTCCGGAGATCAGCGGAGCGACGATCACGCTGACGTTGATGAAGATGTAGAAAATCTGGAACGCCATCGCGCGCCGGAGATCGCTGGGGCCGTAGAGTGCGCCGACTTGCGTCGCGATATTGCCCTTGAAAGCGCCGACCCCGAGGAGCAGCGCGACCAACGCGAAGACAAAAGCCGGCTGAATCGCCATGAGGAAATGGCCGATCGCCATCAGCACGCCGCCGACAATCAGGGTCTTGTTCCGGCCGAGCCACTTGTCGGCGATGATGCCCCCGACGATGGGCGTTGCGTACACAAGCGCGGTGTAGGTGCCGAAAATGGCGGAAGCGAGCGGCTGGCCGGAAATCCCGTGATAGACGTTCGCCTGCAGCCATCTGAGGCCGACCACATTATCCATGCGCCCGGGCACGAGCAGGTAATTGACCATGTACAGCACGAGCAGGGTTTGCATGGAGTAATAGGAAAAGCGCTCGCACCCTTCGGTGAAGCCGAGATAGCCCAAGCCTTTCGGATGTCCGAGGAACGCGCGGTCCTCGTTGGTGCCGACTTCATAGTCGGGAGTGGCGTCGGCAACACTCATCGTTCGACCTCCTGGGTCATTGCAGCAGGTCTAAGCCCCTGCGTCGCGCGAGGTTCCAGCACCTGGCTCAGCACGGGTCCGAGCAGCAGCACCAGGATGCCGCCGGTCGCGGCAATTCCGGCGTGCAGCAGCCAGAAGGAGAGCGGCGTCATCTGCTGATAAAAAGTGCCGATCCAGCCGATGAGATTGTTGGCGACGAACAGCACGAGGAAGCTGATGCCCATCATTGTCGCATTGATCTTCGGCGGCGCACAGCGTGAGACCAGCGCCAGCAGGGTGGGCCAGTAATAAATGAAGCCGACGCCCTGCAGAATGCAGTAGAAAAACGGCCAGACCCACAGCACCGGCTTCGCGCCCGCCGCGGCGATCGCGCCGACGAGGAACAGGTTGGCAGCCATGCAAACCCATGCGCCCATGCCGATCTTGCCGAGGTCGGAGGGCTCGCTTCCGGTGTGTTCGGCCTGGCGCCGCCACAAAATGAAGAGCAGAGGCACGCTCAGCATGCTGGCGAGCGGATCGATCGACGAATACCAGGGGACCGGAATGCTGAAGCCGCCGGCGTTCAGGTCGGCATGCTGCTGCAGCCAGATCGGGAGCACGTTGGCGAGCTGGTAATAAGCGATCGACTGGAACACGGCGATCAGCATGACGACCCCAAGCGCGGCGACGATCTTCCAGTCGGACCGTGACATCGGCGCGGTCGCAAGCACCTTCCGCTTCACCTTGCTGGGTAAGTGGCGGTAACCGCTGAGGTAAGTTATCAGGCCCGCGAACATGAAAACCGCGGCTAGGCTGAAGCCTGTGTGCCAGCCGTAGCGGCTCCCGAGGAAACCGCAGATCAGCGGTCCGGTGACTGCGCCCAAGTTGATGGCGGTGCTGAAGATGACGAAGCCGCGCGTTCGGCGAGCCTCTTCGTGCGATGGATAGAGGCCGCCCACTTGCGCCGAAATATTGCCCTTGAGCAGGCCAGATCCGGTGACGAGCAACAGCAGCGCGAGCAGGAAGCTCTGATCGAACGCCATCGCGATATGGCCGCCGCTCATCGAGAGGGCGCCGAGCACGACCGCGTTGCGCTGACCGATCCAGCGGTCGGCGACCCAGCCGCCCAGGACGGGCGTGAAATAGACGAACCCCGCGTAGAGGCCGAAGATCTGGGACGCGAGCTGCTGCGTCGAAAGCCGTCCGAACACGTGCTCGATAGCGGCGCGGAACGTGGGAAAGCCTGCGACGTGCTCGACATGGCCCGGCAGCAGCAGCTGGTTGACCATGTAAAGCACCAGCAGCGAGATCATCCCATAATAGGAAAAGCGCTCCCACGCCTCGGTGAACGCGAGATAGGCAAGTCCCTTCGGGTGCCCGAAGAAGCCGTTGGTCCGTCGAAGACCCTCAGTCGCGATTGCGCCTGCAGTGCTCAAGACCACTCCCCTCCCGAAGGATGCGCCTGCGTAACAACGCGTGTCGTCGGCGAACAGGAGGATTCGACCGGTGAACGTTTCCGGAGGTTAGCGAGCGTTGGCGGCTGTCTCGCAGCGCAAAGCCTTACTGCTCAGGCGGCGTATTCTGCTGCGCGGCTTCCTGGCTTTCCTGCCTCGCCTGATTGATTTCCTGGATCAGGCAGCCGGTGTGACCGGCAGGACCCACGGCCGAGCAGCTATTGATGCCGGTCTTGCCGGCGTTCATGACTGCCTGCGACCGGTTCGACCAGGATTGCCGCTCCTGCCGAGTTCCCTGCAGCTGCTGGTTCTTCGGAAGACGATAGCGTTCGGTCTCGGGTCGATGCACGCACACGACGATATTGGATTCTGTCTGCCGCGGGCACGGATCATTGCCGTAGACGACGACTTCGGACTGATTTTGCTGCGCTATCGCGGGCGCTGGAAGAACCGCGAATCCCGCCGCAACGGCTGCTGTTGCGGCGAAGGTGGTGATGAACTTCATGTTCTGACGCGTCCTTTCCACGGATTCAGCGGGCAGGACCCGCGGCGGTTCCTCATATGTGCTTAGAAAGCTCGATTGCCACCCTGCAACCGGCACGGATCGCCGCAGTGAGCAAAGGATAGCCGGCGGCATTCGTCGCTCCGGCCGCCCTCGCCGTGTCCCTATGCTCGAGCTCGTCCGACTGGAACTCGGCGATGTCTGAGGCCAGTTCCGGGTCGTCCGAACCGAGCTGCGCGAGCTGGCTCGAATAATGCTTGTCGATCTCGGTCTCGATCGCGTCGGTGCAAGCGAGCGCCGCCTCGGTCGACATCAGCGCCGTAGCGGCGCCGAGCGCGAACCCAGCCACGTTCCACAGCGGCTGAAGAGCCGTCGGCCGCACCTTGCGCTGAGCCATCAGATTGTTGAAGCGATCGAGATGGCGCTGTTCCTGCGCCGCCATGCGCGCGATCAGCTTGGCTTCGGGGCAATTGGCGCGCAGCACGGCGAGCTGGCCCGCATAGATCCGGGTCGCTCCATATTCGCCAGCCTGATCGACGCGTACCATCGACGCATTGTCCGGCCGCCGGTCGCCAGGGCGCCAGCCGGTCATCGCCGCCGGCCTTTCAGGCTCAGGGTGAGAATCGCCGCTGCGCCGCTAAGCGAAAGGATCGCATTCCATCCGGCCATCGAAATGCCGACAAAGCGGAATTGCACTTCGTCGCAGCGAACGAGCGGCGCATGAGTGATCTGCTTCAGCATTTCCGCCGCGCTTCCGGTCCTCGCCAGCGCGGTGCATTCGGTGAAGCCCTGGAAGATTTTCGCCTCGACGCCCGCATGATAGACGCCGATGGCGCCTGAAACGGCGATCGCAAGCGCAGCGAGCAGCGTGAGCACACGGGCACGGCCTGACTCGGCGGAGTCCGTGAACGCGAGCACGGCAAGCACGATTGCAGCGGCATGCGGCCAGCGTTGCCAGTAACACATCTCACACGGATGAAGGCCGCCGAAATATTGCGAGCCGAGCGCTCCCCCGAGCAGCGCAACCGGGAGCAATAGCGCGATCAGTCGTGCAATGCTCAGCGGAGAGAGCCCCGGCGTGCTGCGCTCGGCGGCGATAGCCTCGCTCATGAGGTCGGGCCTAGCGCGGCTTCTTGACGGGCTCTGCCGAAGCGATGTTCACCGGCTTCGTCAAACGCTTGATCGTGTTCAGCGCATAATAGAGCTGGAAATCCTTGACCCCCTGCTTCTCGAGCGAAGCGGCAGTCATCATGAACCGCGGATCGGGCGTGTCGTCGGCCTCCAGCAGCTTGTCCTCGACCTTGGCCTGCGCGAGGAGGTGGCGGCGAAGGTCGGCTTCGCGCACGACGCGGCGGTCCTTGTAGTCCGGGTCCGAAAGCTGCGGCACCGCGACGTCGGGCTCGATTCCGCCCGCTTGCACCGAGCGCCCTGACGGCGTGTAGTAACGCGCCGTCGTCAGCCTGAGCGCACTCTCGGGGCCCGTCTGGACAACCGTCTGCACCGAGCCCTTGCCGAAGCTCGTCTCGCCCATGATCAACGCGCGGCGGTGATCCTGGAGCGCGCCAGCCACGATCTCCGACGCTGAAGCGGTGCCGGCGTCGACCAGGACAATCACAGGAAGCCCGTGCGCCATGTCGCCTGGGCGAGCGTAGTAACGCTCGATATCGTCCTTATCGCGGCCGCGCTGTGAGACGATCTCCCCGCCTTCCAGGAAGTCGTCGGCGACATCGACCGCCTGGTCGAGCAGTCCCCCCGGATTGTCACGCAGGTCGACGACATAGCCGAGTGGATGGCCGCCCGTCGCCTTGTCGATGGCGACCAGCGCCGCCTTGGTCTGCTCACCGACATTGCCAGTGAAGGTGTTGATGTTGATGTAGCCGATTCCGTCCTTGATCTCCCACTTGACCGGGCGCAGTTCGATCCGCTCGCGGGTGATGGTCAGGTCAATCGGCTTGTCGCGGCCGGGCCGGACGATGGTCAGCTTGACCGACGTGCCCGGATCGCCCTTCATCTTGGCAACCGCCTCGTCGAGAGACAGGCCGTAGAGCAGCTCGCCGTTGATGTGGGTAATGTAATCGCCAGCCTTGATCCCGGCCTTCCACGCGGGCGTATCCTCGGTCGGGGCAATGACTTTTACCGCGCCGTCCTCGATCGAAACGGTGAGGCCGAGGCCGCCGTAATTGCCGTCGGTCGTGGCCTTCAGCTGATCGAAGTCGGAAGCTTCGACATAGCTCGAATGTGGGTCGAGTGCGGCGAGCATGCCGTCGATCGCGCCCTTGATCAACGTGTGGTCGTCGACCTTGTCGACGTAATTCGCCTTCACGCGCTCATAGACGCTCATGAACTTCTCGAGCTCCTGGTAGCTCGTGGTGTCGGCGGCAGCAAAAGAGCTGGTCGTCACGGGCACCAAAGTGAGCGCTCCGACGAGCGCGAGCGGCGGAAGCAGTCTGGCAATGGATTTCATAATAGTCGCGTCCTGTACGGGCAGGGCCTAACCTTCGGCATTTAGCCGCCTTTCGGCCTCTTTGACATGCTTTGAGATGAACCTGCAATGAGAGCAGGCGAGATTCGACGCCCATTCTGGGACAATTCGACCTGCAGAGGGCCCAGCGCACGGCCGACGGGCTGTCCGGGGGCGACGCGGTCCCCCGGACGGAGCGTCGAGCCGACGTTGACGATCAGGCTCATCCAGCCGCCGCCATGATCGATGATCAGCACGCCGTCATAGTCTTGGAAGGGCCCGGAGAAGCGTACCGTGCCCGCTGCGGGAGCGGTGACCGGCGCCCCGCGATTGGTCGCAAGGGCGATGCCCCGCGCGCGGACTCCACTCTGATCGACATGGGCAAGTCCTTCGGTGACTTCAGCGGCTGCAGGAAGCTCGTATGCGAAAGGAAAGCGCGGCGTCGAACTGTCGGGCGCGAGAGGGCGCGCCGGCGCGGCATCCAACGACGCGAGCTCGGCAGCCATGGACGCGGCTGCTCGGCGACTTGCTTGAGAACCCGCTAGGCTCTCGACGTTCTCGCCGGCGGCAATGGCGACGTCTCCAGCGCTCAGCGCCTGGCTGCCGGATTTGGCCGCGAGCTGAAGGGCCTGTTGTTCGAGCGAGGCGAATTGCTGTCGCCGCGTGAGAAGGTTCTCGCGGCTGCGGACGAGTTCGGCTCGTGCGGCCATTGCCGCCTGCTCTAGCTGTTGGCCTTCGCTGAGATCCGCCGAAAGCTTCGCCGTCCGCGCACGGATCACAGGCAGAGTGGAATCGAGCAGGATGCGAACCTTGACCAGTTCGTCGGCACTGCCGTCGGGTCCGGCTACCGCCAATAGCGGCGGTCTGCGACCCATCATCGCTAGACCCGCCAGAAGCGAGGAGACGGGGCGCTGCTGCTCGGCAAGCTGTTGCCGGTGCGCCACGACATAGGCCGATGTCAGGCGCAGCTGCATATCGGCGGCTGTAATCCTTGCTTCCGCCGCGTCGATATTCTGAGCGGACGCGGCCTGCTGGGCCCGGAGGCGGTCGAGCTCGCCTTGAGCTTTGGCAGCCGCCTGCTCGAGCCTTGCCGCTTCCTTCTCCGCTGCGACCTGATCGGCGCGCGCTTGTTGAAGCTGACTGTTGAGCGACGCGCCGGCGGGTTGCACCGGCGCGCTCGCTGCGGCGAGGAAGGGCAGGGCGAGGATGGGCGCAGCGATCCGCACGCTTCTAACCTTCGCGATGATAGGGGTGGTTCGCAAGGATCGATGTCGCTCGGAACAATTGCTCGGCTAACATCGCACGGACGAGCAGGTGCGGCCAGGTTGCCGTCCCGAAGGACAGCAGGAGGTCCGCCGAGCGCCGCTGCTTCTCCTCATGGCCGTCGGCGGCGCCGATCAGGAAGCACACCTCGCGCTTGCCGCCGTCGCGCCATTGTTCGAGCTTTTTCGCAAGGTCCATCGACGAGAGCGCCTTTCCGCGCTCGTCGAGGGCAACGGTGACGCCGTTTGCTGCAAGCGGGGGCAGGTTACCGCCCTTGTCTGGGAGCTCCGTCACCTTCGTCGGCCAGCCGATGCGCTTCAAATAACGTTCGACCAGCTCGGCCTCCGGAGAGCGGCCGATCTTCCCGCGCGCAACGATGTGGAGCAGCACCTACTGTGCAGTGAGAGCCGGGCGGAACGGCCATGTGAACACTGACTTGAAGCCGTCGTAGATCGCCCGCGCTGCCTCGGCGATCGTCTGGGGACGATTGCTGCCGCCACGCGTGAAGATCGCAACCACGACCCTGCGGCCGTCGGGCAGCGTGATGAAACCGACGTCATCGGCAAGGCCGTTGAGCGTCCCCGTCTTATGCTCGACCGGCACGCCGGGCAGCAGCGCTCTAATCCTATTCCTGCCGGTCTGGCACTGCGCCATGAGATCCAGCAGATAGTTGCGGCTCGCCGGCTTGATGAGCTGCGCCGTGTAGATGCGCTTCAAAAGGTTGACCATCGCAATGGGCGTGGAGGAATCGCGGCGGTCCCAGAGATCGCGCTTGTCGCTCAGCAGTTGCGAAATCGTGCGGTCGACCCTCACGCCCGTGATCCCGTTGTCGAGCAGCCAGTCATGGACAGCCCTCGGCCCCCCGACCGCTCTGAACATCATGTCGGCCGAACGATTATCGCTGTAGACGAGCATCTTGCGCATGACGCTGCGCACGGGCTCCCCATTGATCGTGTCGTCGAGCGAGTGCTGACCCGCATCGACCTGCGCCAGGTAAAGAGCCGCGATCGCGACCTTGACTGTGCTCGCCATCGGAAATGGCGTATCGCCCTTGATGCTGACGGCCTCGCCGGTGTTGAGGTCGAGCGCGGCGATGCCGACGTCGGCGGACTTACCGGAAACGAGCGAATTCAGCTGCTGCTCCAGATCGGAAAGGCCGGCGGAAGAGGCCGCAGTGGCAGGCTGCGCTGCAACGAACGCCAAGAGCGACAATATGATCGCAACAATCCGCATTGCCCTCACCCGCGTGCAGCTGCGCTCACGCCCGAATCATCGCCAAACGCCCACATTCGTTCCAAATTGTAAAAATTTCTCACTTCGGGACGGAAAATATGCACGATTATGTCATCCGCGTCGATCAGTACCCAGTCCGCAGCGGGAAGCCCTTCGATGCGAACGTTCCTGCCAAATCGCTCTTTGATCTTGTCGGCAAGCTTAACAGCCATCGAGGCAACCTGCCTGGTCGACCGTCCGGATGCGATCACCATGTGATCGGCGATGTTGGACTTGCCGGCGAGAGGAATGGAAACGACCTCCTGCGCCTGATCGTCATCAAGCGATTGCAATACGGTGCGATGGAGGTCCTCGACGTCGATGGGAGTGCGGCCGGCTTCGGAAGCGGCAGTCTCGGGACGTTCGGTCAGAGCGGTCTCC
>DATMHG010000047.1:0-4169 GCA_035555035.1 Sphingomicrobium sp. | reverse complement strand
TAGTTTTTAAGGGGCGGCAAGTGGTTCGAAGGTTCATTTCCGCAGCGGTGATTGCTGCTTTGATGGCGGGCACCGCGTCGGCGGACACCCTGCGAGAAGCATTGGTCTCCGCCTATCAGACAAACCCGACGCTGACCGCCCCGCGCGAGACGTTGAAGGCGACGGACGCGACCGTCGCCATCGCACGGGCTGCGGGACGGCCGCAGGTCACCGCCCAGGTCGGCCTCAACCGCAACCTGGCGCAGAGCGGCGTGCTCAATACCGGCGGTAAGGGGCCCCCTCTGTCTGTAGGAGCAGACCTCAGCGTCCCTTTATTCAACGGCGGGAGCGTTAGGAGCTCGATCCAGGCGGCCAAGACCCGCGTTGAGGCCGGACGGGCGACGCTGCGCGCTGTCGAAGGCGACGTCTTCACCCAGGCTGTCTCGGCCTACATGGACGTGATCCGCGATCGCGCGATCGTCGAGCTCAACGAGAACAACGTGAAGGTGCTGGAGACCAACCTGGAGGCGACGCGCGACCGCTTCCAGATCGGCGACCTTACGCGCACCGACGTCGCTCAGTCCGAGGCGCGGTTGCAGCTCGGACGTTCTCAGCTCGCTGCTGCGCAGGGCAATTTGACCGCGAGCGAGGCCACGTACAGGCAGCAGATCGGCCATGCACCTGGAGTCCTGGCCCCGCCGCCGCCACTTCCGCCGCTCCCCACGACACCCGACGAGGCGGTCCGGATCGCGCTCGCCAGCAACCCGGATCTGATCGCCATCAGCCGCCAGGCGATTGCGGCAGGATATGACGTGCGCGTCGCGGAAGCCGGGCGACTGCCGACGGTCGCTGGCGTACTCAGCAATACGTTCGTGAACAATCTCGGCGGAAACAACATCAACGGGGTCCCCAACACAGGCAATCAGACGCAGATCGGGGCACAGGTGAATGTCCCGATCTTCCAGGGCGGCTTGCCCGCGGCGCGGATCCGCCAGGCGCAGGCGCAGCAGGGGCAGGTGCTCGAGCAGGTCGTCGGAACCGAGCGCGCGGTCGTCCAGGCCGCCCGCGCGGCGTTCGCCAGTTACGATGCAGCGCAGAGGCAGATCCAGGCGCAGACGGTGGCCGTCCAGGCGAACGAGCTCGCACTCGAAGGCGCCCGGGCCGAACAGAGCGTCGGCACGCGCACCGTGCTCGACGTCCTCAACGCCGAGCAGGAGCTGCTGAACTCGCAGGTGGCCCTCGTGACCGCCAAGCGTGACGCCTACGTCGCCGGTTTCCAGCTGCTCAACGCCATGGGCCAGGCGCAGGCGGACGCGCTCGGTCTCGAGGGCGGTCCTCTGTACGATCCGCTCGGCAATTACCGGCGCGTCGCCGGCAACTGGAACGACTGGGCGACGGATCGGCGGCACCCGACTGTCGCGACGCGCACCGTCAGCCCGGAAGAAATGCCCTCGACCCCCGTGGTCACGCAGCAGATCGACTCCGCCCGGATCGATCCGTCGGCGCCGGTCATGCCGATTACCACCACCATGCCGCCGACCACCGGCATGACCACCAACACAAGCGTGACTCCGCCGAAGCAATAAGCGATAGCTCGCGCCATGCAGTCGCCTGGCCGCGAACCTTCGATGGAAGACATCCTCGCCTCGATCAAAAAAGTGATCGCAGAGGAGAAGGAATTGCGCACCTCGGTGAGGTCGGCGCAGGCTCCGGAGGACGAGCAGCTCGCCGAGGATATCGGCGAAGCGGAAGAGGACGTGCTCGAGCTCGACGAGCCGCTTGCGCCTCCCGCGGACCTCGGCCCCCCGCTGATCGACGAGCAGGCCGCGGGCCAAAGCCGCCAGGCGCTGGAGCAGCTCCAGACCGTCGCTGCGAGCGTTCCCGCGGCGCCGCAAATCAATCCGCTCGAGGACATGGTCCGCGAGATGCTGCGGCCGATGCTGAAGACCTGGCTCGACGAGCATCTCCCGCAGATGGTCGAAGAGCATGTAAGGCGCGAGATTTCGCGGATCACGGGCCGGCCGCTCTAAATTCCTCTCCATCGCGTAGCCATGGTGAGCTTTGCTCGTAGGGAGGAGCTTTGCTACGCCTGCGGTATGACCAAATCCGCGCTCCTCCTCGCCGTCGCCGCCCTGATCGCCGCTCCAGCCGCGGCGCGGCCTATGACTGCGGTCGACCTGCAGTCGATGCACCGCCTCGGCTCGCCCGACGTATCGCCCGACGGCAAATGGGCGGTGTTCACCGTCTCCACCACCGACTGGAGCAAGAACAAGCGCGTCAACACGCTGATGCTGCTCGACATCACCAAAGCGGGCGCGCAGCCGCAGCCGATCAAGGGTGCGGAGAAGGGCCACGACGCGGTGTTCGGACGCGACGGGTCGCTGTGGTTCCTGATGCCGGTCGGCGATCAGGACCAGCTGTTCCGGATGAGGATCGGTTCCGCGGCCATCCGGGTCAGCACGTTCAAGGGCGATATCGGCGGCTTCAAGATCGCGCCTTCCGGCGACCGACTCGTCGTATGGGCCGACCGCGACCTTCGTTGCCCCGACCTCGATTGCGCGAGCGTCCCGGCGAACAAGCCGATTGGCTCCGGTCGAACCTACGACCAGCTGTTCATCCGCCACTGGGACACCTGGGCGCAGCCGGGCGCCCGATCCCGACTGTTCGCTTTCGCAATCGCGGCCGGCAAGCTCTCCGGAGCCGGCGTGCCGATCGAGGGCAATCTCGTCGGCGACACGCCGTCGAAGCCGTTCGGCGGGGGCGAGGAGATCGCCTTCTCGCCCGACGGGCGCACCGTTTATTTCGCGCTTCGCGAAGCGGGCCGGACCGAGGAGCTATCGACGAACCTCGATATCTTCGCGGCGCCGTCGAACGGGAGCGCGCCCGCGGTCAATCTCACCGCCGCCAACAAGGCGACTGACACCCAGCCGACGATGTCGCCCGACGGGCGCACGCTCGCTTATGTCGCGATGGCGCGGCCGGGGTACGAATCCGACCGCACCGTGCTGATGCTTCGCGATGTCGCGAGCGGCACCGTCCGTCCGCTGACGCAGGCCTGGGACCGTTCCGTCGGATCAATCGAGTGGACGAAGGACGGAAGAAGCCTGCTTGTTACTGCCGAAGACACACTCGAAACGCCCGTTTTCCAGATCGACGCGGCGACAGGGAAAGTCAGCCGCCTCACGAATGACGGGTCGTTCGGCAACGTCCATGCGCTGCCGAGCGGCGGGGTGCTTGCTACGATGAATAGCATCGAGGCTCCTGACGAGCTCTATCTGATTGAAGGCGACCAGATCCTCGCTCTGACCACCCTCAATCGCGCGCTGATCTCGCAGCTCGACCCCGTCACCTTCCACAAGTTCAGCTTCGCGGGTGCGAATAGCGACACCGTTTGGGGCTGGACTCTGAAGCCGGCAAGCACCGCCGCGCCGCTGCCGATCTCCTTCCTCGTCCACGGAGGGCCGCAGGGCAGCTTCAACGACAGCTGGTCGTATCGCTGGAACCCGCGGCTGTTCATTGCGCCGGGCTATGCGGCCGTGAGCGTCGATTTCCACGGAAGCACGGGCTATGGGCAGGCGTTCACGGATGCGATCCACCAGAATTGGGGCGGCTGGCCGCTTGAGGACCTGCAGAAGGGGCTCGCCTTCGCAACCGCCAACGACCCGCAGCTCGACGCCGGCCGCGCCTGCGCGCTGGGCGGCTCCTACGGCGGCTATATGATGAACTGGATCGAGGGACGCTGGCCCGACCGGTTCCGCTGCATCGTCCAGCATGACGGCGTCTTCGATGCGCGCGCCATGGCCTACGAAACCGAAGAGCTATGGTTCGACGAGTGGGAGCATGGCGGCCACGCTTATTACGAGGCGCCGCAGGAATTCGAGAAGTGGAACCCGGTCAACTACGTCCAGAACTGGAAGACCCCGCAGCTCGTCGTCACATCGGAGAACGACTTCCGGATCCCCTACACCCAGGGGATTGCGGCATTCACCGCACTTCAGCGCCGCAACATTCCCTCGCGGCTGTTGATCTTCCCGGATGAGAACCACTGGGTGCTGAAGCCGAAGAACTCGATCCAGTGGTACGACGAGGTCTTCGCCTGGATGGCACGCTGGCTGGGAACGCCGCCCGCGCTGCAGCCCGCTCCCGCGAAGGCTGAGCGGGGTCGCTGATCACTCCTCCCTGTTCTCGCG
>DATMHG010000046.1:0-7363 GCA_035555035.1 Sphingomicrobium sp. | reverse complement strand
TTGATGCTTCTCGGCGCGGGCGAGCTCGGGCGCGAATTCGCGATCGCGGCCAAGCGCCTCGGCTGCCGCGTCATCGCCTGCGATCGCTACGCAAACGCGCCGGCGATGCAGATGTCGGATACCTCGGAGGTATTCCCGATGCTCGACGGCAAGGCGCTCCGCAAAGCCGTCGAAAAGCACAAGCCCGATGTCATCGTGCCCGAGATCGAGGCGATCGACACCCGGACTCTGGCCGCGCTCGAAAAGGAAGGCTGGCACGTCGCGCCATCGGCCAAAGCCGTCCAGCTCACCATGAACCGCGACGGCATCCGCGATTTCGCGACACGTGAAGTGGGACTCCTCACTTCCAAATACCGCTTCGCCGAGAGTCGCGACGAAGCAATCGCCGCAGCGAGCGAGGTCGGTCTCCCGTGCGTGATCAAGCCGGTTATGTCGAGCTCGGGCAAGGGCCAGAGCACGGCGAAAAAGGCCGAGGACGTCGGTGAAGCCTGGGACTATGCGGTCGCGAACATGCGCGGCGACCGCCCGCGTGTGATCGTCGAGGAATATATCAAGTTCGACAGCGAGATCACGCTTCTCACCGTGGCCACGAAGGACGGCGTGATCTTTTGCGCTCCGGTCGGCCACCGGCAGGAGCTCGGCGACTATCGCGAGAGCTGGCAGCCCGCCGGAATCCCGCAGGAAGCGCTGCACTCCGCACGGTTTCAGGCGCGCAAGATCGTCGAAGGGCTCGGCGGCTACGGCATCTTCGGGGTCGAATTTTTCGTGTGCGGCGACCAGGCGATCTTCTCCGAGCTGTCGCCGCGGCCCCACGACACCGGCATGGTGACTTTGATCAGCCAGTTTCCCAACCAGTTCGAGCTTCACCTGCGCGCGATCCTCGAGCTGCCGATCCCCTCGATCGAGCTCACTGGCCCATCGGCCTCCGCTGTCATTCTCGCGTCCGAGGAAGCAGATGAATTTTCCTACCAGGGCATCGCCGAGGCGCTCGCGCTGGGATCGCCGCGTCGGCCGGTCGATTTGCGCATCTTCGCCAAGCCCAAGACGCTCAAGAACCGCCGCATGGGCATCGCGCTCGCGCGCAGCGAAAATGTCGACGATGCGGTCGAGCGCGCCAAGGCCGCAGCTTCCCGCGTCAAGATTCGTTATTAGGTTCGAGAAGAAGCCATGCTCCGCAAATTTCCGATCGCATTTCTAGCCTGCGCCGTCCTCGCAGCCTGCAACAACGACCAGGGACAGACGAACCGCTCACCGATCAAGGTCCGCGGGTCCGAGCAAGAGCGGCTTCACGAGCTCGACGCTTTCAACCTCGCCATTGCCCTCAAGCATGCGATCTACGATGCCGGCTACACCTGCAAGCGGGTGACCGACGGCGGCTATGTCGGCGAGTACGAGAACCTCGACATGTGGATGGCGCACTGCGTCTACGATAACGCCGGTCCGCGCGACTGGGCGATCTTCGCCGGTCCCGACGGGAGCGCACAGATCCGCGACTGCAAGGACATTCCCGGCAGCGGCCTTCCTGATTGTCAGATCAAGCAGCGGCCCAAGGGCTCGTTCACCGAGCCGAATAAGAGCTGAGGCCGCCTAGCTCGGGTTGCACTGGCGAGTTTCCTTATACTCGCCGGTCTTGGTCATTTCCTTGACCGTCACGCAATTGCCCTGCCGCGCTTCTTCGCGCCAGCTTCCGTCGGGATTGGTGACGCGGTTGCCGCTCTTCGGCACGCGCTTGCCGTCCTTGAGCTGGTAGCTCCAGCCCTTCGGGGTTTGCTGGTTCTGCTGGGCGACAGCCACAGTCGCGAAACCGGCCACCGCGACGATCGCCGCAGCGCCGAGCACCAACATCCTTTTGCCCACACGAATCTCCATGAGTTCCTCTTAGCGCGGCAGAGGTTAACTGGCACTGACAGTCGTTCACCGGCCGAAACAGTTGCAGCCGCGACCCTTTCGAGGATCATGTTGTGATTGCGGCGGCCAATCTCAAGCCGCCGAAAGGGGATTAGCCCTGGCGGTCGCGTCCGGTCAGAAGTCCCCGGTACTTCAGCCCTGTCGCGCCTTGAACCGCCGGTTCGTCTTGTTGATGACGTAGGTGCGGCCGCGACGGCGAATGACTCGGCAGTCCCGGTGGCGCGACTTCAACGACTTCAGGGAATTGCGAATCTTCATGGCCGGGCGCCTGCTCGTGTCTCGCGTTAAGAGTTGTCGGAAACGGTCCTAGGGACCGGCGGCTCACCTAGAGAGCAGCGTTCGCCAAGTCAAGGAGCAGCGGTCCCGTATGGGCTACCGTCTTGCACCCGACTCAGCGCCCTCGCCGTTGAGCGTCCATGGCATGGGACATCGTGCTTTTCCTGGGCGGCATGATCCTCGTGTGGCTGACGCTGCGCGATGTGTTCGACACCGTTGTCGTGCCGGGCGGAAGCCGAGCCTCACTGCAGGTGACACGAAGGGTGGGAAGATTACTGCTTGCCGTATGGAAGCACGTTCGGCGCGGTCACCGCGGCATCTCGCATGCCTTCGCTCCGCTGGTTCTGGTCAGCTCGTTCGTCATCTGGATGAGCCTGCTCGCGCTCGCCTTCGGGCTCATGGCCTATGCGATGCGCTTCCGCTTCGAGCCGCCCCTGGAGAGTCTGGCCGAAGCCATCTTCACGGTCGGCAGCGCGATCGTGACGATCGGCCTTACTGGCGAAAACGTGCTCGGCATCGGCCGCTGGATCATCCTTGCAGGCGGCTTCTGCGGGCTCGCGGTGATGACCATGGCGGTCACCTATTTGCTCGAAGTGCAGAACAGCATCACCCGCCGCGATATCGGCATCATCAAACTCAACACCTCGGCCGGCCAACCGCCATCGGCGGTCACCCTGCTCGAACGCTATGCCGCGATCCGTCACGAACGCGGGCTCCCCGAGGTTCTCGAAGAAGGGCGAAACTGGTGCGCGACGGTCCGGCAAAGCCATTCCGCGCACCCGTCTCTGATCTATTTCCAGTCGACGTCCACGGGCGCCGGCTGGCCCGCCGCTTTGGGCGCGCTGCTCGACCTCGGACTGTTCGCCGAGTTCCTGATCGACGATGAATCGCTCTACGGGGCTGCCGTCCTCCTCAGGGAGGAGGGAGAAAGGATGGCCAAGGAGCTGGCGCTGATCTCAAGCGTCGAGCGGGCTGCCGAGAAGACCGATCAGAGCCTGTTGAGGACAGTCGCCAGGCGCCTCGCCGAGAGCGGATACAAGATCCGGGGCGATGCCGATTACGCTGATATGGCCCGACAACGGACCGATTATTCGAGCTGCGTCGACGCTATCGCCGCGCACCTCGGCAAACCCACTGCGCCGCTGATACCCAGTCCGGAAAACCGGGCGGGTGCTAGCGCAATGTCATCGTATCGCCGTGAATCTCGACCGAGGCGAACTGCTTCAGGAAAGACTGCCCCAAAAGCGACTGCTCGCCGCCGTTGAGCACCAACGCCGGCATCTGCTCGACGCTCTTCGATCCGAGCGTGATTCGGTCGATCGTCACGAAATCGCCGTGAACGCTTCCCCCGGCGCCCTCGCCGACGACGTCGTTCATTCCGATGGAAGTCGCGATTCCGACCGCGCGCGCGTCATCGCGCGACAGTGCGATCCCCGACGCACCCGTGTCCACGAGCATGCGAATCGGCACACCATTCACCTCAACCTCGGCATAGAAATGTCCGTTCTCGCTGCGCTGGAGAATGATCGTGCCGTCGAGATTCGCCACATTCTGATCGCCTTGGGAACTGACGGTCGCAGCGGGCGGATGGACGAGGTGGATTTCCTGCTGCGGCTGCGACTGCGACAGGCTCGAAGAGAGCACATGGCTCATCAGCGACGCGGCAATGCCGATCGTGACGACGATGGCGAGATAGGCGCGCAGCATCGGTCACGGGCTACGCCGACGCGGTAAAGAAACGGCTAAGCGGTCTCGCCCCGGCGCTCCAGCAGCGTCCGCTCCCAGGCGAGCGCATCGCCGACGATCTTGTCAATGTCGTTGAACTCCGGCCGCCAGTCGAGCGTGTCGAGGATGCGCTGGTTCGCCGAGACGAGCATCGGCGGGTCGCCCGCGCGCCGGCCTTCCATCACGCGCTTGACCGGCGTGCCGTTGGCGCGGTCCACGGCATCGAGCACCTCGAGCACCGACAGGCCGCGGCCGTAGCCGCAGTTGATCACGAGATTTTCCTCAGGGTGCGCGATCAGCCATTCCAGCGCCGCGAGGTGCGCCTCCGCGAGGTCGCTGACGTGGATATAGTCGCGGACGCAGGTTCCGTCGGGCGTCGCATAGTCGGTTCCGTACACCGCGACCTGTTCGCGCAAGCCCACCGCCGTTTCGACCGCGACCTTGATGAGGTGCGTCGATCCCTTCCCCTGCTGCCCGGTCCGCCGCTGCGGATCGGCGCCCGCGACGTTGAAATAGCGCAGTGCGCCATAGTTGAACGGATGCGCTGCCGACGCATCGCGCAACATCCATTCGGTCATCAGCTTGGACGAGCCGTAGGGGTTGATCGGCTCCTTGGGATCCTCCTCCGCGACGGGCACCCTCTCCGGCGCGCCGTAAACCGCTGCCGTCGACGAAAAGAGAATGTGCTTGATGCCGGCCTCGACGGCCGTGCCGATCAGCGCATGCGTCGCGACAGTGTTGTTGGCGTAATAGAAGAGCGGCTTTTCGACCGATTCCGGCACCACGATCGATCCCGCGAAATGCATGATCGCCTGCGTCCCCTGCTCGGCGAAGATGCGCTTCAGAAGCGATCGATCGGCGATGTTCCCTTCGTAAAACGGCACGTCCTCGGGGACCGCCGTGCGCGCGCCATTCGACAGATCGTCGATCACCGCGACCTGCCACCCCGAGTCCTTCAGCGCCAGCATCGCATGGCTTCCGATATACCCGGCGCCGCCGGTAACGAGGACTGGGACCTTGCTCATGCGTCCGGGCTAGCGAAGCCGCGCGGCATATTCCAGCCACTCAAATCGTGCCGCGGGTGCGGACTTCCTCCACGTCCTTGTGGCGGACCCTGACCTTCAGGAGGTCCTGGCGCGAGATGATGCCGACGACGCGGCGGCTCTCGGGATCGACGACGGGCATGCGCCCGACGCCGGATTCGACCATCATGTCGGCGACCTGGGCGGTGGGCGTATCGGGGAAGGCGTATTGCGTCGCGGAGTCCGACAACGCTTCACCGAGCGTGCCTTCGGCGCTCTCGGCCAACTGCCAGCGCAATGCATCTGTCCGTGAGACGAGGCCGAGCAGCCGCCCACGCTCGTCCACGACGGGATAGGATCGATGCTGCGCGTCGGTCGCGAAGAAGCCCACCGCATCGATCAGCGGCATGTCGCCCGGGAGCGTTGCCGGATCGGGTGTCATCAACTGCCCGGCCTGGAGGAATTCGAGCGCGTCGATCGTATATTCACGGCTGATGTGCCGCCCGCGCCGGGCGATCTTCTCGGTCAGGATCGATCGTTTCATGATGAGGACGCTGATCGCATAAGCCGCCGACCCGGCGGCGATCGTCTCGGGCAGCGCCGACAGATGATTGGTGAGCTCGGCCGCGAACAAAGCGCCGGTCATCGGCGCCCGCATCACGCCGCTCATGATGCCCGCCATTCCGATCATCGCCCAGAAACCGGCATTGCCCGGGAGATACTGGCCGATCAGGAAGCCGGCGCAGCCGCCGAGGATCAGCAACGGCGCAAGGATTCCGCCCGACGTCCCCGAACCCAACGCCACCAGCCAGACGACCGCCTTGACGACGAGCAGCAGCAGGACGGCCTTCACGACGAGGCTGCCGTTCAGCAGATCCTGAATGCTGCCATAGCCTGCGCCGAGCACCCGCAGGTCGAACAGGCCGCCGATCCCGACGACCACCGCGCCGATCGCCGGCCACCACATCCAATGGATCGGCAGGCGGTGAAAGCCGTCCTCGATCCGGTACAGCGCAAAAGAAAGCAACGCCGCCAGGAGCCCGGTCACAAGGCCGAGGCCGGCCGAAATCGCGACCGGCTCGATCCCGGCCGGCGTCGGCGCGGCGAACGGGAACAGCGGACCGGACCCGACCAGGAGCGGCCGCCACGCCATCGCGACGAGCACTGCCGTCACCACCGGCACGAAGCTCCGCGGCTTCCATTCGAACAGCAGCAGCTCGACCGCCAGCATGATCGAGGCGAACGGCGTCCCGAAAATGCCGGTCATTCCAGCCGTCGCGCCCGCGACCAGGAGCGTCTTGCGCTCGGCGGCGCTCAAGCGGAACAGCTGCGCGAACAGCGATCCGATCGCGCCGCCGGTCATGATGATCGGGCCTTCGGCGCCGAACGGACCGCCGCTGCCGATCGACACGGCCGAGGACAGCGGCTTCAGCAGCGCCACTTTCAACGACAGCTTGCTGTCGCCGAACAAGATCGTCTCGATCGCTTCTGGGATCCCGTGGCCGCGGATCTTGTCCGATCCGAACCGGGCCATCAGCCCGACGATGAGTCCGCCGAGCAAAGGAACCAGCAGCACCAGCAGCGGCCCGCGGTCGGCGATCGCCGTCGCGGTGAACGACGAGCTGCCGTACCAGGAGACGTTGGTCGCAAAGGCGATGAGCTTGAGCAGCGCCCACGCGCTGAACGCTCCGCCGGTCCCGGCGACGATCGCCATCGCGGCGAGGACGAGCATCCGGTAATCGGCAGTATAGTCGGCGAGGCGCCGGCTGGTTCGGTCGGAAAGAGTGGCCATCGCGGCTGCCTTGAAGACAATTCGTCGCCGAATGCAACTCGAGCGCGGCGCGTTTGCCTGATCGGCACCGGCGCTCTATCAGCCGCCCCGAATTTCCAACAAACCCGAGTAGCACCAGCATGACCCTCACGATTTCGAGCTCGTTCGACGCCGGCAATATCCGCGTCGTCAAACAGGACCGCGACCGCATCGACCTGGAGATCGTCAAGGACCACATGAGCGATTTCTACCAATGGTTCTATTTCCGCCTCGCGGGCGCCGCCGGGCGCGCAGTCACGCTCAGGATCACCAACTGCGCCGGCTCGGCCTATCCGCACGGCTGGCCCGATTACAAAGGCGTGATGAGCCTCGACCGCGAGGAATGGATCCGGATCAGCGAGACGAGCTACGCCGACGGCGTTCTCACCATGAAGCTCACGCCCCCGCAAGACGTCGTGTGGATCGCTTATTTCGCGCCTTATTCGATGGAGCGGCACCACGATCTGGTGACTCAGACGGTGACCATTCCCGGCGTCGAGTACCGCTCACTCGGCAAGAGCCTCGACGGGCAGGACATGGACTGCCTGACCATCGGAGAAGGTGCCTTGAACGTCTGGCTCTATGCCCGCCAGCATCCCGGCGAGAGCATGGCCGAATGGTG